>SXND01000034.1 GCA_005777235.1 Pseudomonadota bacterium | reverse complement strand
TGTGAGAGTGCTGCTATGGTTATAGAATCTCCCTCCCAGTGTACAAGTCTTGCGTTGGAAAGACAACCCAGCGCGTTGGCCTTACAGAGGACTGATGTTTTTGCTCTCCTTGTCCGTACTTTTTGTCCGCAGCCGAACGCCACGCTTCAGGCGCCGCTGACAGCGGGAGCGACGGAGGAGCGGACGCTGGAAGCGGTCGCCTGCAAGCGCTTGTTCGGCCAGGACTGCCAGTATGCCTCCCTCTGGCGCGCTACGCCTGCGCCGTCACGAGATGCGCTTCCCAGGGTACGGCCATCCCCTCGTCGTCTACGTATGAGCGCAACGCGGTACAAACGTGTGCAACCAGGGCCGTCCGGGTCGTGGCGTCCAGGGCGGCCACGGTACCGGCCATGGGCGTCCCCGCGAGATAGCCCAGCGTAAACTCGGCCAAGGATGGATACCGCGTGAGGCGACTCCGAATCCGCAGCCGGATCGCGTGGAACCCCGCCCCAGCCACGAGGGCACGCAGCTCGTCCGCCTCCGCGAGGCGAAACGCGGCGCGGAGACTGGTCGCAGCCTCGGGACCCCCATAGCGCTCCAGGGCCTCGGCCAGCGCCGCATAGAAGGGCTGCTGCGCCAGCCCCCGCCACACCCCCAGGGCCAGGCGCCCGCCGGGGACGAGCACCCGGCACATCTCCTGGAGCGCGGCAGGACGATCCGGAAAGTACTGCAAGCCTTGCTGACAGCACACGAGGTCAAAACTGGCATCAGGAAAAGGCAACGCCGTCGCGTTGCCGTCGCGCCAGACAATCGGTACGCCGTCCTGCTGCGGCATGGCGCGCGCGAGGGTGAGCATCTCCGCATTGAGATCGAGCCCGACCACCCTGCCCGTAAGGCCGACCAGGGGGGCCGCATACCGCGCGACCACCCCCGTACCACAGGCGACGTCGAGCACGCGCTCGCCCTCCGCAGGGGCGGCGAGTTGGACCAGCATCGCGGCCCACGCATTGCCAAACGCCGCCATCGTGTAGCGCTCGCGGGCCTCCGCCACACTGATGCTGGCCAGCTGCCAGCCTGAGGGTTCACCCATGGCTTGTTCCTCTTGCTCCTTATGTGAGGCCGAACGCCCGCGCTGAGCCGCCGCCCCCACTCGAGGACGCCCGCAAGACAAAAAGCGTCCGCTGGGGGCGGTCGGCTCCAGTGCATTGTTAGAGCAGGCCACGGACGCCTCGCACGGCACACTCAGGACGGCTTACGCGCGGTCACCAACACCGCGGGACACGGGATCCCCGCGGCGCCGTCCCGCACGTACGGCATGGTCCCGGCAACCAGCGCCTCGCGAATGCGCTGCTGGACCGTGGGGGATTGGTGGTCATACAGCACGCGCGCCCGCACCGAACCCTTGGTGACGGCGGCGTACACCGTCTCTGGACCGCGCAGGGGCCACACAATGGCCAAGTCCTGGGTCTGAATATCGCGCAAGCCTGCCTGCCGCAGCATCGGATCACGGACGGTCGGATCGGCCAAGGCAAACATGGAGGGAGCCGGAGGGCACTCGACGTCCATCGTGGCGTGGGCCTGGTAGGTCTCGAAGATGAGCCGAAAATAGGGATTGCCCTGCTCTGGCCCATACCACAGGGTAAACGCACACGGTCCGCCGGGTTTCAGCACCCGCACCGCTTCGCGGAAGGCCTGCGCAGGCTGGGCGCAGTGCAGAAAGCCGAAACTGCACAGCACCACATCAAAGTGCGCGTCCGCAAAGGTCAGCGCTTCCGCGTCGCCTTCCTGAAAGGTCGCGCCTGGCACCCGCTGGCGCGCCAGGGTCACCATGTTGGCGGCCACATCGACTCCGACCACGCTGGCGCCACGTGCCACCGCGTGCGCCGCCAGATGCCCGGTGCCCGAGGCCACCTCTAACACGCGGCGGCCGTGGAGATCGCCGACACTGTCCAGGAGCGGCCCAATCGCCTGGCGGGTTGCCGGGAACGTCAGGTCATCGTAGTCCGCGGCATTTCGTTGCCACCCATCGCGTTCGTAGTCCAAGAACGTTGGGTTGTGCATGGGGTGCCCTTCTCCTCATCATTATGTCATGCGATGCAGGCGTTTGGTCAGACCCGGCCTTCTTGGTCTTGTGTCTTCCCTGTCGCAGTCCCTGAGCTCTAACGCCAGGCTTCACCTGCTGCCGGCAGCGGGAGCGAGGCACGAGCGGACGCTGGCGGCAGTCAGGTGCAAGCCCTTGTTCGGTGCGGCATTGTGCTACGCCTCGTGGTATGGCACGCTCACATCTGGATCGGCTACGCAGGCACTTGCAGGGGTAGAGGAAAATCCGGGTTCATCAGAGAGCTGCCCCCATCGACAGAGATCGTCTGCCCGGTCACAAAGCTTGCTTCTTCACTGCAAAGCAGGGCGCACACATTCGCGATGTCCTCTGGCGTCCCTACCCTGCCCATGGGCGTCCAGCCCGCCTCTACCCAACTCTTGATTGCGTCTCGCACCTCCTGCGGCGCCTGCCCGAGGACGGTGGTGTCATCACAGCAGCCGGGGCTGACTGCGTTCACCGTAATGCCATGGCGCCCCAGAGCTACAGCGAAGTACCGGCAGGTACTGTCGAGCGCGGCCTTGGCCGACCCCATGCCGACCCAGGGCTGCCAGCCGCCCGTCCGCCCTCCGGGGGTATACGATAGCGCCAGAATCCGGCCACCACGGGTCATGTACGTGGCGGCTGCCCGCGCCCCCACAAAGAAGGCGCGCACTTGGGTATCGAAGGCCAACTGCCACTTGGCGAGGGGCACTTCGGTGGCCAGCGTGTGCTCATAGATGTCCTCTAGCCGCGGGATCACACTCTGCACGAAGATGTCGCAGCCCCCGAGCTTTTGTGCGGCTTCATGGACAATCTCCTCCGCACGGCTGGCGTTGGACGTGTCGCCCTGCACGAGGACCCCGTCCGCCCCAGCCTCGCGGAGCTGGGCCAGAGTTTTCTCGGCTTCATCTTGGCGGGAGAGGTAATGGACTGCGATTTTCTTGACACCCTCTCGCGCCAGCTTCACGGCAATCCCACGGCCGAGTCCCCGCGAGCTGCCGGTGATGAGTGCGGTTTGGAATGGGATCTTCATAGTGCCGGCCTCCTCGAGCAGTTGGTTTCAGTTGTTTTTGCCTCCGTGCCACTGGCACCGAACGCCGGCGGTGAGCTGCTGGGAAAAGCGTGAGCTTTTCCCAGTCAGCTCCACTGCGTTGTTAGATTTCCATTACAATAGCACGACTGCACTAAGGCATGCCTGAGAAGCGCCTCCGATCGTTTTCGTCCGCTATCTGGTTGAGAATGAATATCATTGTAACTAGAGTAATAAATACTACTTAGGTGTAAGCTTTGTCTTAACGAGTGCCGTATCGCTTCGCAATCCCTCAAGCGTTAGGTTAAGAGGTTTGAGCAGTGAGGGATCACTCTGTACCGCTGTAATCAACTCTTCAAATCCCCTCAATGCATCTTCGAGACGCCCAGAGGACAAATCCCATCTTGCTCTGAGGTAAACTATTCTATGACCGTGAATTGCGATATCGGCATTTTGCAGACTTGTTTTTGAAATTGACTCGGCAGAGAAAAACCGTTTTTGGTCATCATACTGATTAGACAACTTGTCAAATAGCTCCTTGGCTAACGCACACTGATCAACAAACCTCTGAGTACAATTTAATAGATAAGCGCGGGCAAGGGAATAATACAAATATACTCCGAACTGCGCTGCCTTTTGCTCTGGGGAACTTTCCTCATTCATTCGTACTAGTAAAGCAACCGCCCGATCAACTGACTCTCCATTAATATATTCACTCGCCGCCTTCACTGAGCCGCGCGTATAGATGCTTCCAGAACCTCTTTTTGCTAAGTATATTTTGAACACAGGCTTAGTACTTTTAGAAATTCCTTCCAAGAAAATTGTTAGAGTGCGCTTATAATATTGACCCCCTGCCTCGGCGCTTACCTCTATTGCGATCCGACTGTCGGCATTTTGGGAAAGTACGTATTGACCGTTTGACACATCACTTCCATCAACCAAAATTTTAGCTGTGAGATCGACATCTGTGTCCGCATCGGCTGTGAGGAATCTAACACTTTGGAAGGGTGGCGCCGAACCTGCCAGAGACGGAAGAACTGCAACAATCAATGCTAAAGCCAGACCATGAATATAGTTCATTTTATTCCTACCCTTGGCGCCTGGCTTATTCCGAGTAGAAGCGAGATATAAGCCAATGTTTCCTTAACATATGAAGCCGCCACGGCAAGCAGCTTTTCCTTCGACCCAGTCAGGACTGTCTGGTTGGTTGTTGACAACTGCGTAAGCAAGAGATCCACGCGCATATTGACTGCACAATAGACCGAGACAGCCAGGAGGAAGATTGCAACCAAGGTGAAAAAGAAAACCAGGGTTGCACGTTCTATCCCAAGGCTCTTCTGTATCGTGGTAGTCGCGTACGCAGTCACGAATGGAACAACAAATGTACCAAGTGTGTCTCTAGTTGGGGTCAGGTAGATACCGGAAAGGGCTATGGAGAACTCGATCAAGCTACTTGATTCAGTAAATCCCCTAGAGACTATAAAACTCACCTTACGCGACTGGAACGAAAAAAGTGTAGAATCGCCCGTATGAAATCACAACCGATAGCAGATTTGTATTCCGACTACTTGCTGGCGTCGTTTGGGGCGACCACGGCTACCGGGCTGAGCGCACTGCTGGA
>SXND01000199.1 GCA_005777235.1 Pseudomonadota bacterium | reverse complement strand
TGGCGTATGGACGGTGTATCGCAGGGGCTGGCGCCCGGTTTCCCACCGGCGCCGGCTGGTGACAGTGTGGCGGGTCAAGGCGCCGCGCTCGTCGGCCAGGAGTGCCCACGGCAGGCGCAGGATATCGCCCTGGCTGCTGGCACATGGTCATCTTCTCCATTGGCTTCGACCAGGCGCGCCTCAAACTCCTGGCAGATGCGGGCGCATACCTCACGCAACGTCTCATGGGCGGCTTCTGTCAAGACCTTCCTGCGATACTTGGTAACAAAAACTAAGTGGACGTATCACGCAAAAATACAATGACTTTCTGTGCAAAAATAGGTTGTATTAGCTATAGACTAATGATACAATATGTCTATGCAGATACGCAAGGGCTACAAATACCGGCTTAAAACCAATCGCACCACCGGGGCACAGTGCGTCCGCTTTGCTGGGGCCTGTCGCTTTGTCTGGAACAAGATGCTGTCGATCAACGAGCACCGCTATGTCTCTGGTATCCCGCGCCTCTCCTATGCCGCAGCCTGTGCGCTGGTGGCCTGGTGGAAGCAGAGCGAGGAATACGGCTGGCTCAGCGAGGTGCATTCCCAGGTTCTGCAGCAATGCTTGAAGGATTTGGCACGTGCCTATACCAATCTCTGCGCTGGTCGTACGGCCCCACCACGCTATCGCAAGAAGTTGCGGGCCGATAGCTTCCGCTATCCGCAGGGCTTCAAACTGGATGGACACCGCGTCTATTTGCCTAGGATCGGGTGCGGTCGAGTTCTGGGACAGTCGTCCTGTCGAAGGCACGATAAAGAACGTGACCGTCTCCAGACAGGGACAGCACTGGTTTGTGTCCTTGCAGGTCGAAATGGCGATTGCCGATCCAGTGCATCCCGCGACGGCGCAGGTAGGTATTGACCTGGGCATCGCGACCTTTGCGGCGTTCTCTGATGGAGCCCTGCATCCTCCAATCAATGCCTACCGTCGTGTCGCGAAGAAAAAAGCGAGGATGCAGCGGCGTCTGGCTAGGATGGTCAAATATTCTTGCAACTGGAAGAAGCAGCGACAACGTATTGCCCAACTTGATATCCGTATCGCCAATTGCCGACACGATTTCCTGCATCAACTCAGCACAGCGACCAGCAAAAACCACGCGGTGATTGTTGTGGAGGACTTGCAGGTCAAGCATATGTCGAAGTCGGCCAGGGGCACGGTGGAGGAGCCAGGCAAGCACGTCGCGGCGAAGTCTGGACTCAACAAGGCGATCCTGGATCAGGGCTGGGGCATGTTGCGCGGCATGTTGGCATACAAACAAGCGTGGCGCGGTGGTGCGGTGATTGCCGTCCATCCGCGCTACACGTCCCAAACGTGTCCTGAGTGTGGGCATGTCGCCAAAGCGAATCGCGTCCAACAAGCCTTGTTTGCCTGTGTCGCGTGTGGCTATACGTACCACGCCGATGTCGTCGCTGCCAAGAATATCCTCGCCCTGGGGCACAGGGAGAGGTTAAACGCTTGCTCGCCTCGCTAGAGGCGACAGGAATCCTCGGCCTTCAGGCCGGGGAGGATGTCAATATGCAGCATCTTTCCGTACGGTCACGAGTTGATGTACAATGGCGCAGTCAACGGTGTCAGGGCGTGCAGGGGTGGCCCCTTGCCTGGCTGTCCGCGACCGTGGAGGCAAAGGCCGGTGATCGTGCCCTGCACACCGCCATGGCCGGGATGTACAGCAACGTCAGGGGGCGTGCGCTTTTGGCCGTGCCAAAATCCTCTTGACCCTATTCTGAGATGCCATGCTATGAGCTTGCTCGCCATGTCCTTACGTCTCAAAATGCTCTGCGGGCTTGTTGCGTTGACTGGAGTGCTCTGTGGTGCCCTCATCTGGCATAGCACCACAACGCTACGCAGGTCACAAGAGCAGGCCCTGCTCACCCATGCCAGGAGCACGGCGACCCTGTGTGCCACGCTGGTCGTACAGGCCGTCCTGACGGAGGATCGGGCCGCGTTGGCCACCCTGGTCACCCACATCGTGTCTCCCAGCGAGGTGACCTATGTCCGCGTGCGTACTCCACACCAACTCCTCGCCAGCGGCGGAGACCGCGTCCGCCTGTCCACACCCTTTATGGCCGATGTCCACGTGGCCGACGTGCACGATGGCGTGTTTGACACCGCGGCGCCGATTGTTGTCGCCGGGGTCACCCATGGTCAGGTGGAACTGGGATTTGCGGTCGCACCGGAGCAGACCCTACTGCGGCGGCACTGGTATGAGGCCATGGTCGTGAGTGTCGGAGGCGTCCTGCTACTGGCGCTGGTGTCGCTGCGCCTGGTGGGCTCCCTCACGCGCCAGCTGCGCCGTGTGGCACAAGCCGCGCAACGCCTCGCCGCGGGTGACCGCCAGCATCAGCTCACGGTTCCAGGCACGCCTGAGATCGCCGAAGTCGCCAGCGCCTTGTCTCACATGGAGCGGAGTCTGCAGCAGACGATCACCACGCTCCGTGTTGAAAAAGAGCTCGCTGAGCACGCCAGCCAGACGAAGAGCGCGTTTCTTGCCACGATGAGCCACGAGATTCGCACCCCGATGAACGGCATCCTCGGTATGTTGGACCTGCTGCGGGAGACGCCTCTTCCCGCCGAGCAAGCCATGCAAGTAGACACGGCGTATATCTCCGCCGAAGCCTTAGTGGCGATTCTCAATGACATTCTCGATCTGTCGAAGATCGAAGCCGGGATGTTGTCGCTAGAAGTCATCGATTTCGACCTGCTGCAGACGGTGGAAGACGTGGCGCACCTGCTGGTCGAACGGGCCCAGAGTAAAGGCTTAGAATTGCTCTGTGATCTCCCGGCTGATTTGCCGGGTGTCCTGCGAGGCGATCCCAGTCGACTGCGGCAAGTGCTCACCAACTTGCTCGGCAATGCGATCAAGTTTACGACCACGGGCGAAGTCGTGCTGCGTAGTCGGGTGGAGCAGAGCACGGACACCACGGTGCAGGTACGCTTCGATATACAAGATACCGGCATTGGCATTGATCCGACGGTGCAGCACCAGCTCTTCCAACCCTTCACCCAAGCCGGCATCTCGACCGCACGAGAGTATGGCGGCACCGGCCTGGGCCTGGCCATCTGTAAGCGTCTGGTCGAACTCATGGGGGGGGAGATTGGGGTGCACAGCACCCTCGGCCAGGGAGCAACGTTCTGGTTTAGTGTCCGGCTCAGCATGCCCGTCTCGCCCGTCCTGCCCACGCCACGCACCGCGTTGACGGGCGTCCGGATTCTGATCGTGGATGATAATGCCACCAACCGCATGATTTTGGAACGCTCCCTGAGCGCGTGGGGCCTCCAGTCTACGAGTGCGGCGAGTGCGGCGCAGGCGCTGCAGCACCTACACGAGGCTCTAACGTTGCAGCAGCCGTATGCCCTCGTGTTGTTGGATATGCTCATGCCCACGATGGATGGGCTTGGGCTCGCCCGGGTGATTCGGGGCGAACCCGCACTGCAGGCTCTGCCGCTCATTCTGCTGAGTTCTGCCGGGCATCCCGGAGAGGCAGTGGAAGCGCTGCAGATTGCCCGGTGTTTGGGTAAGCCGGTGCGTCAAGCGATCCTCTATGACACGATGGTCAGCGTGCTCAGCACCACGACGGCGCCGCCGCCGGTACCGTGGGCGAGCCCCTCGGCGGCCTTGCATGGTCTGCGTGGGCATATTTTACTCGTAGAGGACAATGCCATTAACCAACTCGTGGCCACGGGGATGCTGCGCAATCTCGGCGTGACCTTCGACATTGCTGTCAACGGGCAGGAAGCCGTCGATGCCGTGTCGCGACAGGACTATGACCTGGTGCTCATGGACTGTGAAATGCCAGGGGTGGACGGTTTCCAGGCCACGCGCCTGATCCGTACACGTGAGAGCACGCAGCCCCGCGCCGGTGGGCCTCTGCCCATCATCGCCATGACCGCGCACGCTTTCCAAGGGGCCCGCGAGGAGTGTATAACCGCCGGGATGAACGACTACCTCGCGAAGCCTATTAATCAAGTCCGTCTCGGCACCTTGTTGATGCACTGGTTGCCCTCCACCCCCGTGGACCAGTGCCCGGTGGTGGGGCGCACGGATGGTTCTCCGCCAGTCGTCGCGCCGCTGCTCCCCGTCATTGACCCGCACGCCATTGCTGAACTCCGTGCCATGATGCGGGATAAATTTGATCGTCTTATTCAATCATATCTTCAAGAGTTTCCCACGCACTTTGCCATGCTGCATCAAGCACTGGTGGAAGCAGATGCCGCGGTCCTCCATCGTGTCGCCCACAGCATGAAATCCAACAGTGCTTACCTCGGCGTGACGGAGTTAACGGAGATTGCCTACGCGCTAGAAAAGATGGGGCAAGCGGGCCAGACGGATGGCCACGATCTCTTGGCACGGGCCGAGGCTCTCTACCAACGGATGCGTCCGGAGCTCGAAGCCCTCCGTGACCCGCCAGGCCCCTAACCCGCCGACATCCCAGAGACGCGCTGCAGGCCGGGCACGAATGAGTTATCATAGGCGCACGGGCTGTGGGCCTGCACGTCATGGGCAGGCCACTAGCCTGGTTGCGACGGCGCAGGGCCTGCCGCCTTGCGAGGTCGATGGGTCTTGACGGTAGACAGAGGATTGCTTCCCCAAGCTGTACGCGCTGGTCCATGCATAGCATCGGCGATGCGGCCTCCGACACCTCCACCCGCTGGGGGAGGTATACCCCTAACGTAGGAGCACAAGGTGATGACTCTCCCCCGAGCCCTTGACGGCATTCGCGTCGTAGATTTTAGCTGGGTGCGGGCTGGGCCGTGGGCCACGCGCTGGCTGGGAGCCTTGGGCGCGGAAATTATCAAAATCGAGTGGCCGGAGAACGAGCGCGGCCGGTTGCCGAGTTCCACCACGCCGCCTGAGCTTGAGGTCAATTTCAACACCTCGGGCAATTTCCACGACACCAATGTCAACAAGCGCAGCCTCAGTCTCAACGTGCGCAGCCCCAAGGGCCTGGCGATCATCAAGCGCTTGATCGCCGTCTCCGACATCGTGCTGGAGAATTTTAGCTCACGCGTGTTGCGCAACTGGGGTCTGGGCTATGAGGAGCTGTGCAAGATCAAGCCGGACATTGTGTATGTGTCGATGTCCGGCTACGGCCACACCGGGCGCAATCATAACTACACCACGTTTGGCCCGGTGGCGCAGGCGGTGTCTGGCTTGACCTTCCTCTCCGGCCTGCCGGAGCAACAGCCGGCTGGCTGGGGTTGGTCGTATATGGATGATACGGGGGGCATGTACGGCGCCATGTGTGCGCTCACCGGCCTGTATCACCGGAACATGACCGGCAAAGGCCAGCACATTGATCAGGCCCAGATGGTGTCGAGCGTGCCGCTGAACGGTCCGGCCCTGCTGGATGTCACGGTCAACGGACGCGGCTCACGTCGTCCCGGCTTTCCGCCGGGCAATCGCGCCCACTGGCCGGGCACGCCGCTGCTCAACAATTACCGCGGGCCAACGGTGGCGCCGCACAACGCCTATCGCACCGCTCCGGGCGGCTATAACGATTGGTGTGTGATTGTCTGCCACTCCGACGAAGAATGGCAGCGCCTGGTGCAGGTGATGGGGCAGCCGGCATGGGCCGCGGCGCCACACTTGGCCACGCTGGCCGGACGCTTGCAGCATCAGGAGGAGATGGACACGCAGATTGAAGCCTGGAGTCTGACGCTGGGCAAATACGAGCTGACCGAGCGCTGCCAAGCGGCAGGCGTGCGCGCTTTGCCGGTGCAGAGCGCCGAAGACCGCGTGGAGCACGATCCCCAACTGCAGCACCGGCAGATGTATGTGGAGATGGATCATCCAGCGCTGGGGGTGCGCAAGATCCAAAACGCCCCGTTTAAGCTCTCAGAAACGCCGGCGCGCAATCACCTGTCCAGTCCGCTCATCGGCCAGCACACCCGTGAGATTGTCGAAGGACTCCTGGGCGTCAGCCACGAGGAACTCCTCGCCGGTTACGAAGACGGCACGTTCTGGCCGACTACCCGCAAGCGTTTCCCATACATGGAGGACATGTTGCGATGACTGAGGCCCAGACCCTCCTAGGCCCGCTAACTGGCCTGCGCGTCCTGGAACTGGCTGACGAAAAGGGCCAGTTCTGCGGCAAACTCCTCGGCGACCTGGGAGCCGATGTGCTCAAGATTGAACCCCCTGGTGGCGAGTCGACGCGCCGCTTGGGGCCATTCCTGGACGACATCCCGCATCCAGAGCGCAGCCTGTCCTTCTGGTATTACAATACGTCCAAACGCGGCCTCACCCTCAATCTCGAGAGCGCCGACGGCCGCCAACTGTTCCAGCGCTTAGCCGCCGGGGCTGACGTCATCCTCGAAACCTTCCGCCCCGGCTTTTTCGCGGCCCTGGGTCTGGGGTATGACCGCCTCGCGGCCCAGCATCCCGCGTTGATCATGTGCTCGCTCACCCCCTTTGGCCAAACCGGCCCCTGGCGCGACTACCTCAGCGCCGATCTGCTGCACATGGCCGCCGGCGGCCAGATGGCCTCCTCCGGCTATGACGAGACCGACGTGCCGAATGCCCCGCCCATGGCTCCCGGTGGGGGAAATGCCTGGCATATGGGTAGTCATTTTGCCTACATCGCCATTATGGCTGCCCTGGTGTATCGCACGGTCTCGGGACGTGGGCAGTATATTGATGCCTCGATCCACGAAGCCTGCGCCCTGACCACCGAGGCCGCCATCCCCAATTACATCTATCGCCATGAAGTGGTGCAACGCCACACCGGACGCCACCACGCCGTTGGTCCCAGTCCGCGCACCCAGTTTCGCAGCAAAGATGGCCTGTATGTCACGGCGCTGGTGGCGGGTCGGCTGAATCCGAGATACATCAAGGATCTCGCCGCGCTGCTCGATAGTTACGGCATGGCTGGCGACCTCATGGACCCGAAATACCAGGATCCGAAAGTCATTGCAGAGAACCAGGGCCACATCATCGACGGACTGGTGGCCACCTTCATCGCCAGCCTACCGGCGGAAGAGGTGTACCACGCGGCCCAGGCACGCGGCTTTACCTGGGGAGCGGTGCGGGCCCCGGAACAGCTTTTAGATGACGCGCATCTGCAGGATCGCGGCTTTTGGAAGCAGGTGGAGCACCCGGAATTGGGCCGCAGCTATACCTACCCCGGCGAGGCGGCCCTGTACAACGGCTCGCCCTGGGCCATCTCGCGCCGAGCACCGTTACTCGGCGAGCATAACCAGGAGATCTTCTGCGGCGAGTGCGGGCTGTCGCCGCAGGAACTCGCCGTGTTGGCGGAAAGTGGCATCGTCTAAGGAGCAAGCTATGCCAGCCAGGCGGAGCCGTCGACGCGTGTGGTCTCACCTCATCGTGTTGCTCCTCGGCCTCACGTGGGGCACGGGCGCGTGGGCGCAAAACGCGACGTTGACGCTGTTAACGGTGAATGATGTCTACGATATTGCCCCGGCGCAGGGGCGTGGGGGTCTGGCAGAATTAATGACCCTGCTGCGTGCTGAGCGTGCCACGGCGACGCATACCGTGACGACGCTCAACGGGGACTTCCTGTCGCCGTCTCTCATGTCCTCGCTGTTCAAGGGTGCCCAAATGGTGGCGGTGTTGAATGCCGTGGGCCTGGACATGGTGGTGTTTGGCAATCATGAGTTTGACATGGGGCCGGAGGTGACCACGCAGCGCATGGCGGAATCCTCCTTCCCCTGGCTCGGGACCAATGTCCTGGGTCCAGATGGCAAACCGTTTGGTGGCGCACACGCCACGCTCATACGCCAAGTCGGAGAGCTACGCGTGGGCTTCTTCGGCGTGCTGACCCCCGAGACCGCGACGCTGTCCAGCCCTGGCCCCACCGTGACCTTTGCTCCAGTCATTCCCAGCGCCCAAGCGGCGGTACAAACCCTGCGACAGGCCGGGGCCGATGTGATTGTGGCTCTGACGCACCTCACCATCGCTGGGGATCGTGACCTGGCCCGTCAGGTGCCAGGCATCAGCGTGATTCTTGGGGGCCACGACCATGAACCGATCACCTGGTACGAAGGCCCGACGTTGATCCACAAATCGGGCCAGAATGCGCAGTTCCTGGGGCGTATTGATCTGCTGATCGAGAAAAAGCCCACGGACAAAGGGCAGCAGGTGACGGTCACGCCGTCCTGGCGCATGCTGGTCAATCGCGGCATCACGCCTGACCCGGTCGTCGCGTCTCTGGTGGCCCAGTATGTGGCGCAGGTCGACGAGGCCCTCGGTCAGCCGCTCGGCACGGTCACCACGGAGCTCGACAGCCGTAGCAGTGCCGTGCGCAGCCAGGAAACCACCATGGGGAACCTGCTGGCCGACGCCCTGCGTACCGCCTTGCACGCCGATATCGCCCTGCTCAACGGCGGCGGGATTCGGGGCAATCGCCTCTATGCGGCGGGGGCAACGCTCACCCGTCGTGACATCACCCAGGAACTGCCGTTTGGGAACATTGGCGTGCTGGCGGAAATCTCAGGGGCCGATCTGCTGGCGGCTTTAGAGCATAGCGTCGGACAGATGCCCGAGCCCGTGGGGCGTTTTTTACAAGTGTCTGGTCTGCAACTGACCTATACCACAGGCCAGCCGCCTGGCAGTCGCGTGCGTGCTGTCCGCGTGGGTGGTAAAGCCCTCGACCGGGCGGCCACGTATCGTGTGGCGACCAGTGACTACCTGCTCAAAGGCGGGGACGGCTATAGCAGCCTCAGCCGTGGCACCATCCTGCTCGATCCCAGTGGCGGCACGTTAATCGCCACGGCGGTCATGCAGGCTCTGCTAGCACAGGGGACGATGGCCCCACAACTGGAGGGACGCATTGTCGTACAGCAGGAATAGCCCATCGCCGTGCGTAGATGAGAGCGTATCCTGGGCGTGCGGGCGTCTCATCCCCACGGGAAACGCCCGAGATGGTCATGCTTCCAGGCACGTGACACCTCTACCACGACCAGAGCTCACCCCTCGTCTAGCACAGCGCGTGACAGCATGAGCCCACTCGAAGCCCTGCACAATGACCAGCGGGAAGTGACCCGCACCGGCCACTGGTTCCTGGCCCATCCCCTGGGCATGGTCCGGCAGTCCGGGACTGATGGTCTGTGGTTACGTGCCAGAGGCCGGAGGCTGCCCGGTAATACCCCAGATGAGCTGTTCCATGGCGGCGGCTTCGTCCAGCGTGTGCTGAAACCGCACGCTGTGGCATTGCTGGAGAAACAACAGGGTGTCCGGGATAGTCGGTACCCCTGGGAACAAGACTGGAATCACGGGTTTGCCCTGTTCGACACACAGGCTCACCAACGTGCGCATTTCCAGAGCCTGCCAGCGCCCAGGCCCTGATGGGCCGAGAATGACGGCAGCCGCACTGACCTGCGAGAGGGCGGTCTGGAGGAGGTCTTGCCACAGGCGTCCGGGCGGGATCTGCTCGCTGTCTAGCCAGGGGCGCTGGCCTCTGGCCCTGAGCAAGGCGGCGAGTTGTGCAACCTGCGGCTTGTCCTGGCTGTTGTGGGCCCGGAACACATCGAAAGATGGCGCGCTGGCGTCAGGAGCTGCGGGCGAGGGGGCGGCTGGGACCGGCGCGCAGGGCACAGCCGCCGCAGGAGACAGCGCCGCGTGCAGGTCCGGGCGGACGTGCAACACCGCAGTGCCGAGATCGTGCAGGCGCTGGCGGTCGTCGCAGTGCTGGATGAGCGCCAGGATTTTCTCGCTGAGTGTGGCGCCAGCCAGCTCTTCGTAGCGCAGCCGCAGGCGGAAGACGATGGCCCGCAGGTCGCTCTCGCCCACGCGGGCGGTCAGCACATCAGATAGGGCGATGGGGTCCAGCGGCACCGTACAGTCTCCTCCTGGGCTATGAGCCGCCCCGCACGGTGACCACAGGGACAGCGACCACCTCCTGGGGCACTAATTCATCTCCTCGGTGTAGCAACTCACCGAGCCTTTCTGCCCAGTGCCCTGAGAGGTATTGCTCACCACACTGCCGACACTGGCTCAACGGCACCTCGGTAAAAATGATGAGGCTACCATCTTTCCTGGTCATCCGCACCGCGCCCGCCGTTGCCAGAGCCGTGCCACCACATGCGCAACACTTCATGATGCTATCTCCGCTCTTGAAGCCCCTCTTGGCTCCTCTGGATACACTGCGATCACTGCGCCACGGCAGAGCGGGCGCTCGAGGCAGTCAGCTGCACGCCCTTGTGTGGCACAGATGTGGCCAGAGGGTACGGCTGAATGAGAATCTCTGCGGCAATCCCTAGTCCGGCATGAAGACGACGAATCATCTCCAGGGACAAGGGGCGTTTCCGGTTCAGCACTTCGGCGACCCGTGCACGGCTTCCCAGATAGGGCTCGAGATCACGGCGACAGAGCCCACGGCTTTCCATGTGGTAGGTGAGCGCTGCGATGGGGTCTGGCGCGGGAAGGCTGTAGTGCTGCTCCTCGTAAGCCTCCACAAGTGCAGCTAATACCTCAAGGCGGTCCCCCTCGGGTGTATGGGGACGCGCGTCAAACAGGCGATCAATTTCTGCCAGCGCGGCCTCATGTTCTGCTGCGGTGTGGATGGGCCGGATGTCCATCGTGATGTCCTCTTAAATCATCGCCACATCGATCTTATCGTAGTCTCTATGCGTCCCAATAAAGCGCACGTAGAGGATGCCAGACGTATAATTGATCGCCACCACCAGACGATACTGCTTGCCTCGGATATTGAAGACTGCACGATTGTTACCCATAAGGCTCGCATTGCGGTAGACATTTTTGATGTCCGCCGGCGTGCTCCACGTGGCCCGCTTAGCGTCACGATACCACGCCTGGAGGGCTTGCTGGGCGTCGGGATGCTGTTCCCAAAAGAGGCGAAGCGTTTTGAGGGCGATAATGCGCATGTGGACATTATAGAGTGCTCCCGCTTTGGGAACCATCTGAGGATGGTGCGCCGAACACGTGCCTGTTTGTTGCCGGTGGCGCGGTCAATCCAGCCGTCTCGTGTCTTGCCCGGGTTGCAACACGTGCATCTGGGTTATTAGGACAAGAAATTCTTATTATCCTGTGCATGGGTGCATGCAGTCGTCTGCTGCACGATTCCAGTCCGACCCTGATTTCCGGTGTCGGCCGTCATGCAGTCCCACCGCACCCCCCTGGTGGCACGGCTGCCGGACTACCGCTCGCCTCACACCCCTGGCGCAGTGCCGTCGGCAGCGCCGAGCTGATCCAGCAGCAGGCGCAGTTCGGCGGCGTCATCGTAATCCAGGGCCGGGTCGTCGGCCAGGGCCGGGTCACGGGCGCCAGCCAGCAGGGCCTGCAAGGCGCTGAGAACGGTGGGAATGGAGGCAGGCAGGTCGGGACGCTGGCCCAGAGCGGCCAGGGTGGCAGCGGCCTCGGCGGTGTCGTGGGCGGTGAGGGCCTGGGCCACCAGGGTGTAGAGCGGCGCCAGACGGCTCTGGCTCACCCCGCCAGCGCGGCGGTAGGCTAGGTAGGCGTCCTGCGCACGCTGGTGAGCGGCGGCGGCGGCGGCGAGATGGCCCTCAGCGTGCTCCAGGTCGTGCAGGAGGTGGAACGTCGTCCACGGTTCGGCGGCGTGGCCGAAGGGCTCCTTGCAGACGATGGCGCGCTGCACTTCCCAGCGGGCCGCGTCGTAGTGCCGCAGGGCGATGAGGTCGCTAGCGGCGTTGTGGCGGGCGCGGCCTTCGCCAGCCAGATCGTGCAGGCTGGCGTAGAGAGCAGCAGCCTGCAGGGCAAAGCGCACCGCGTCCTCCAGGCGCTGCATGGCGGCGTAGAGGCTGCCGAGCTGGTCCAGCGTGTCGGCCCGTCCGGCTGTGTGGCCCAGTTGCGTGTTCAGGCGCAGCGACTCGTGGTAGGCCAGCTCGGCGGCGGCGTAGTGCCCGGCCTCCTGGTGTACCCGGCCCATCTGGTGCCAGGCCACCGCCACGCTACCCGGCTCGCTGAGCTGCGCGAAGGTGTCGCGGGCGGCGGTATGGGCGGCGAGGGCGGCGGGGTAGTCGCCCTGCAACAGGCGCACGGTGCCGAGTTGCCCCTTGGTGGCGGCGACGTCGCGTGGGTCGCCCCGTTGCTCGTCCAGCCGGATCGTCTCCTCATAGGCCGTGGCCGCCTCCTCCAGGCGCCCGAGATCCCTCAGGCAATCGCCGGATGCCGTCAGGCAGACCGCGGCCATGCGCGCCGCAGTGGCATTGCCCGCCTCGGCTAGGTGGGTGAAGCGGCGGCGGGCCTCGGCCAGCGCGGCCAGGCCGGCCTCGGGGTCAGCGCCTCCTTGCAACACACCGCTCAGCAGGTGATG
The DNA here is from genome assembly GCA_005777235.1 of Pseudomonadota bacterium. Classification (GTDB taxonomy): domain Bacteria; phylum Tectomicrobia; class Entotheonellia; order Entotheonellales; family Entotheonellaceae; genus SXND01. The sequence goes on along the minus strand of SXND01000199.1, from coordinate 10,103 downwards.
CGCTATAGCCATGTCATACTGCTCCCCATAGGCCAGCTCCTGGCGCATCGCCACATACCAGGATGGTGGCACAGACGTCGCACCCGCCGCAGCATGCACCTCTGCCACCTCCAGCCAGGCCCGCGCTGCCGGGGGATCGAGCAAGTTAAGCACCGTCAGCTCCTGGGCCTTCTCCAGCCCCTCTTCGCCGACCCAGGGGGCTCGCTCACGACTGTACTTCCACAGTAAGGTGGCGATCTCCCCTAACCGCGTCGCGCCGCTCTCCTCCACCAGTTTGTGCAATAAGACCGTACGCATCGGCGGGCTCATGGCATACAGGCCACCGCCGATCTCACTGCACAGCGGGGATAGGAGCACATACGCCTCAGCAGTGTACGACAGGTGCGGCAGAAAATTCAGCCGCAGCAGATGCAGCAGATCCGCATCCAGCACCACGGGCAGGGCCGCGTGCGCCGCCAGGGAGACGACTGCCTGCTGGTGCTGGCGTTCCTCCGGCGTGCGACCATAGCCGCTGGTAAAGGTGGCCAGGCGCCGTTGCGTCATCTCTTCGCTCATACGGGCCTCTCCAGGGCATACTGCCCACCGCGTAAGACCTGCACAGCGCGGTGCATCCCGGCACGGTCGAGCGGAAACATGGGTACATGCCGCGCCAGTTGTGCCGCCGTGCTGCCAGTCCAGTAGGGCGATGGTAAGGGGTTGAGCCACACCACCTGCGGTGTGCGCAGCCGCAGGGCTTTGAGAAACGCCACCGTATCGAGCAAGCGCTCCAGGTCATACCGGCCACGGGCAGCACCGGCGTCGCTGCACACCACCACCGCCGTCATGCCGGTGAGCTGGGCCAGCAGGTTCTCGACTGGCCACGGGCAATCGAGGCCAGCATCGCTGTAGATCACGCCACGCTGCAGTGGGGGTAGCTCCGGCAAGAGGGCATCAAGTGTCGGTCTGGGACCGGGCGCTAACCTGTCCAGCAGGGCGCGGTCTGCCCCGGTGACAGGCTGATCGTGGAAGTAATACGTCTGCACCTGCCCCAGGTGTCCGGCGTGGCAGATGGCCTCGCAGACATGCACGACAAAGCTGTGGAAGGGCGTCATGGAGCCCTCACGGTCCACCAGCAGGAGCAGCCGGGCAGCGTTGCGGCGGCGGGGCACCAGGATCGCGGGTGTGGCGAGCCCCAGGCGGCTACGCTGGGTAATAGTGGCGTTGATGTCCAGCTCAACGCGCGGCCCTTCACGGACAGCCCGTCGCAGGCGGCGCCACGCCTGGGCCACCTCGCGCGCGGTCAGGGGGAATTGCGGCAGCAACAGCAGCGGACGCCGGGACAGCAATGCCTCGTCCAGCGGGATGTTGCCGAGGCTTCTGCCAGAGGGCGGCCTGGTCTCCACCACTGTCGGCGCTGTAGCGCGGCTGGGGAGCTGCACCGTGACGGTCGGCGCTGTGGGCGCCTGGGGCTCGGCTGCCGCAGGCGTCATCTGCCAGGCTGCCAGGGCGTCTGTCGAGACCACCTGGGCAAAGAGCTGCGTCAGCAACGACTGCTCCTGGCGTGATTTGGCCCACAGGGCGACCAGCAAGGCACAGAGCGCCTGGCGCGATTCCCAACCGAAGCCGGCGCGGAGCGCCAGGCGCAAGGTCTCCACATCGTCCAGGGTCAGCTCAAAACCCCGGCGCCGGAGTGCTATGAAGAGGCTATGGAGACAGGCCGGAATCATGCCAGTTAGAGACTCCTGATGCGCTGCTGGTCTGCCTGCTGCTTCACCAGCGCATCCAGATAGCGCAGGTCTGCGAAATGGTCCGGGTCGATGGTCTCGGGCAGAACATTGGTGGCTTCCAGATAGCCCACCCAATCGAGCAGCTCGCTGAGACCGGGCTTCCTGGTGAGTTCGGCCTGCTGGCGCAGCTTCAGCACGACCTGAATCGCCCGCTGACCCAGTTCGACGTGTTGCAACTGCTGCACGGCGAAGATCCGTAGCAGGTCGTCCATGTGCTCTGGGAAGGTCATGTAGTGATAGATACAGCGGCGCAGAAACGGCCCGGGCAGGGTTTTTGCCTCGTTATGGGTGATGAAGACAATCGGGCGCAGGGCGGGCTGACCGTTTGGCACCGCATAGGCGAGCGCGTTTTCCGCCTGGCGGAACGGTCCTGCGACACGAAATTCCAGACGGTCGAGTTCCCACAGCAGGTCATTGGGGAAATCAATATCGGCCTTGTCGATTTCATCAATGAGCACCACCGAACGCCGTCCGTACTGTGCCCGCGCAATCGCTCGTCCCAGGGGGCCAAGCCGGATGTACTGGCCGAGATCGCGCGCTGTGGCGCTGTGGTCGGGCATCTGGGCGTCGTAGAGGCGATTGATGGCGTCGTAGGTGTAGAGCAAATCTTGCGCCTGGCTGGTCGATTTGATGTACGCCACCTCCAGGGGCAGCCCCAGTTCATAGGCCACGGCATAGGCCAGGCGCGTCTTGCCGCAGCCCGGATCGCCCTGCAATAGCAAGGGCCGCCCGAGAGCGATGGCGAGATTGACGGCTTCAATGAGCTGTGGGCCAGGCACGTAGGGCTCGGCTGGCGTCTCGACCATCTGTGGGTGCTGGAGAGAGGCTTCCACCACCTCAGCCTTTTCAATCATGCCAGGTTTCATATTGTGTCTGCTGACGGACCTGCCCGACCTTCTCCTGCGCAAGCAGGGTATGCAGGTCTGAGCGCACCTTGTGCAGCACTGGCAGTAGGTCAGCAAGTCGCTGCCGATCCTCAAGCCACTGCATCAAACTCATCAGCTTGACGGGTACGGTATCTCCGTCCAGGGATTCATAGCGTATCTCCTGGAATCTGAAGACCATATGCTTGAGATCAGGCTCAGACAGGTGAGGGCTGAGCACGTCAAATAAGACAACTCTGTTCCATAGGCATAGCGCAGTGGGCCACCGAGGTAGTCGTCAGCAATAGAGAGAACGAGGCGCGTGCTCCTCAGCCAGGCAGCGCCACAACCTGCAAGGCCGGGTAGCACTGAAGCGCTATGATAGCCTATTCCCGCTGAGGAAACAAAACATCTGGAGGCGCATCCGGGAGACAAGCGATGGTCAATACGGAGGAGTGTGGCTCACCGGGCTGGACATGTCACAGAAAAAGGGCTTTAGCCCGTGGAAGCCACGCCGATTGATCGGCAGTGGAGGACACGCTTTTCCCTGGCTTGAGCCACAGGGGTTGCCAAGATATTCTCTCCATGAGATAATTTCTCATTATGAAGACAACACTGCAACTGAAACTGCTCCCCTCTATCACGCAACACGCGCTCTTGCTGGACACCATGCACGTGTTTAACGCGGCATGCACCTGGATAGCTGCCTACGCCTATGCGGAGCAGTGTACGTCGAAGTTTCTCTTGCAGAAAGCGTTGTACCAGGAGGTACGCCAACGCTTTGGGTTGTCGGCACAACTGGCCATTCGCGCCATTGCGAAAGCCGTGGAAGCCTCCAAGCGGGATAAGGCGACCCCGGTGGCCTTCCGCCCGGATGGCGCGGTGGTCTACGATGAGCGCATCCTGTCGTTTCAAGGGCTGGAGTGCGCTAGCCTGATGACGCTCCAGGGCCGAGTGATTGTCCCGATGCAGATGGGCGCGTATCAACGGGTGCAGTTTTCCAGAGGCCACGGGCAAGCCGATCTGGTCTTGGTGCATGGACAGTTCTTCTTGTTGCTGACCATCGACACGCCGGAAGCGCCACCGATGGAACCCACGCACTTTTTGGGCGTAGACCTCGGGATTGTGCAGCTCGCAACCGAGCTCCGATGGGCACGCCTACACGGGTGCTGCGGTGGAGCGTGTGCGCGTGCGTTGCGGAAGAGCACGGCAGACCTACCAGGCCACTGGCACCACATCTGCCCAGCGGCGACTCAAGAAGCTGTCCGACACAGAATCCCGGTTTCGTCGTTGGGTCAATCATGCGATCTCCAAACACCTTGTTGCCCGCGCCACAGACACGAAGGCCGCGCTTGTGCTGGAAGACTTGACGCACATCCGCAGCCGGACGACGGTTCGCAAAGGCCAGCGCAACAAGCATAGTAGTTGGGGCTTTGCCCAACTGCGTGACTTTATCACCTACAAAGCCCAACGCGCAGGCGTCCCTGTCCTCTTTGTGGACCCCCGCAACACCAGTCGGACCTGTGCGGGGTGTGCGTACGTTGATAAGCGGAACCGCCGTTCTCAAGCCGAGTTCTCCTGTCTGCAATGCGGCCATACGGCCAACGCCGACATCAACGCGGCCAGAAACCTGGCCACTAGGTGAGCAGGTCTTGGTGGAGAAACGCGAGGGCACTTCGAGGTACTGCCTACCGCTTGCAGTGCACTTGTAGGCGAGCATGCCACGAAGCTGAGCATGCGCCGCACTGGCGACGCTCTTCCCAAAGGATCGGGCAAGGCCCTTGTCGTGATCTTTCGACCAGATAATCACACGGTTATCTGCGACAAGGCGTCGCGAGAGTTTGTGGTTGCGATCCTTGCGCTGGTTGGCCAGGCGCTCTTGCAGCCTGGCCGTCAGATGTTTCCGGCCACCGCGTTGCGCTTGCGCAAGCCGGTGTGCGGTCTGGCGGAGTTCATGAGGGTGCGCAACCTTCTCGCCCGTGGAGAAAGTGAGGGGCGTCTGAAAGCCTGGATCAATGCCTATCTCGCCATACGCGGCAGGCGGAATGGCCTGCGGCTGTGCGTCAATGAACAGGCAGAGATACCAGCCCGACGCCCACTTGATGATCCGGCCACTTTTGAGGCGTCCTGCAGGAAGGTCCTGGGCGTGGAACCGGATGTGCCCAATCCCTGGCACATGGATGTGTGTGCTGTCGGGAGTCTTGAACGGATCAGGGAAGGGGATGCTGGTCAGTGTATTGCGCCGGCCCTTGAGCCTGGGCTTCTTCGCAAGTTTTTTATAGCACCGCTGCCAGGCTGTATACGCGGCATCGAGCATGCCTTGCAGCGTGTGGCTGGGGATGCCGAGCTTTTTGCCGTGGTTCGCCAACAGATTGTGAAAGTCTTTTTGAGTGTAATAGATGCCGTCTTTCGCATCCTGTGCGATCTTGCGGATGGCCCAATTCCACACGCCGGTGAGCTGGAACAGCCAGGTGTCAAGCTGCGCTTCCTGGCCCGTGTTCAGGCGTAATTTGAGTTGCCGCTGCATCATGCTAGACCCGTTTCTGGTTTTCGATGTACTGCTTGATGATTTCGAGTGGCGCACCACCCACGGTGGCAACAAAGTAGGAGTTGGTCCAGAGCGTGGGAAGCCGCGATTTCAGCCAGGGGAACTCCTGGCGTAAGAGACGCGAGGAACGTCCCTTGATCGAACGTACCAGGCGATGCATGCCGTACTGCGGATCAACTTCTACCAGGAGATGCACATGTTCTGGCATCACTTCCAGTTCGAGCATATCCGCCCTAGATCCAGTACACACTCCCTGGATAATCTCCTTAAGGCGAATATCAACCCCGTTGACCAGGACCTTGCGACGATACTTAGGACACCAGATAACGTGGTATTTGTATGCGTAAACAACGTTGTTATTCGATTTGTACTGGATGGTGTATGATGACATTTTATGAGTAAACACCTATCCTCTATATAACACAAGAAAAACTGCGCGTCTTCCAGACGCGAGGCGGCTTGCCCCCACATCTAAAGCTAGGGGGTTGCGCCGTCTCTTTGCTCATTGATCCGCGATGCTTTGCGCCTCAGGGGGATCCAAGGCTTTATCTACAAAGCACCAGTGAGCGGCTTGAGGCCAACCGACCCGTTGACGGCCTGGGACGTGGCGGTCCTCCTCCGCCTCATGTGGGAGGCCTGGAACGACGTCTTGCGGAAGACCCTCGGCCAAGCGGAGTGTTCCCTGGCGAGCGAGTGCCGCGCTGTCCGGAACCTCCGGGCGCACCAAGAGCCCTTCTCAGGCGATGATGCCGATCGCGCCCTCGACTCCACCGAACGCTTGCTGACAGCGGGATCGGCCTGGCAGGCTGATGACGTCCGCAAGGCCGAGATGGCATTGCGGACGCCATCTTCGACGAGCAGGCCCGTAGTGAAAGATGCTGGAGCGCCGGTACGGCCATCGAAAATGCGGCGGCGAGGCATCTCGCCACTAGGGGACTTGTAAGCGCCCCTCATGGATCAGCCACGGGTTTGACAGCGAGTAAGCCACGTGACAAGGGGACAACACCCCTACCCCTGAGCCTTTCTTCCAGCGCAGGGGGCAGGGGACTTGCACCGGCCTGCTGCCCGGACAGGTGTTTTAGAGGATACGGTCCACTGGCATGTTGACCCAGCTGCTCATCTCATGCGCCGGCGTCACAGGCGTGGCCTTACACACGTACTTCGCGGTCGCCTTGCCAATACTGGTGATCCCCGTCAGCGCCATGGCGCAGATGAGTTCGTCTTCGAGAATTTCCAGCATGCGCACCACCCCAGCCGTGCCCCCAGCCGCGAGGCCCCAGCCTTGCAGACGCCCCAGGGCCACAACATCGGCACCCAGCGCCACGGCTTTGAGGATATCACTGCCACGCTGCACGCCGCCGTCCAGGATAATGCGCGCCTTGCCCTGCGCCGCGTTGACGATTTCCGGTAGCGTCTCCAGGCTGCCCAGGCCGTGGTCGATCTGACGCCCGCCGTGGTTGGTGACCCACAGGACATCCACCCCGTGCTGCACGGCAATCTCGGCATCTTCGGCGGTCTGAATGCCCTTGACCATAAAAGGCATCCCGGCCATGTCTTTAATCACGTCCATGGTCTCCCAGGTCAGGGAGGCGCGGTATTTCGGATCCTGGATGACACGCCGCGTGGGTGGGTTATAGCGTGAGAGCATGGGGCGTTCGCGCCGGCTGTAATGGGCCACATCCACGGTCAGGGCAAACCCTGTATAGCCTGCTCGCTTGACGCGGTTGACGATGTCACGCGTCCACTGCGTATCCCCGTGCACGTAGAGCTGGAAAATCTTCGGCGTCGGCGTCGCCGCGGCGGTTTCTTCCAGGCTCGGCTCGGTGACCGAACTCACGGCATGCATGATGCCAAATTGCGTAGCGGCACGGGTCGAAGCAACGGCTCCTTCGGGGTCGAAGACTTGCAACGAGCCGATGGGCGCGAGGATCGCCGGGATGCGCAGGGTGTGCCCCAGGAAGGTGGTGGAGGGGTCAATCTTTGACACATCGACCAGAATGCGTGGCCGGAAGGCGATGTGATCAAAGGCCTGCCGATTACGCCGCAGGGTGGTTTCGGATTCGGAACCGCCAACCAGGTAATCCCACGCCCCTTGCTCCAGGCGGCTCCGGGCTTCCTGGATGAGTTCTTCATTGCTCACGATATCAGCACGCACGCGGTCTCTCCTTCGTTTGCGAGTCTGTGTGGGTAGTCGCCGTCGCAACTGTAGCCCCCCAAGATACGCAACCGCGATAGCCTTTGGCAAGCCTGAATCTCCGCAGGTCTGGAGGCGGCAAGCGTTGTCGGCAGATGCCGGTGAGACGTCTGGGCGCTCCGGCCCGTGGCCTGGCGCCTCGCTGCCGGTGTCCCGGCGTTGCAGCAACGGCGAGACACGCAAGACCTCTCCCGTCAGGCGTTGTCACCGCAGCGTACACTGGGCCTGGTCCAGCGCTCGCCAGGCAAGGAAGGCCGCTGGGGCACCCCAATGCAGCACCGGGTCAGGCGGGACATGGTGGAGAGCATGGCAGCCTACTGGGGCCTCCTCCAGCGCGAGACACGTCTAGGCCTGCGTGACCAGATGTAGAGGACGCGTACCGTCAACTTTATAGTATATAATGTTCTGTAGGCGCCGTGGCTCGCCTGGTTCACTGACCAAGCCGCGCTGATGGGCCGGCAGATCATTGCAGACGCCCCCCGGTAGACCAGCCAACGCTGTAGGCACTGCGGGCATATCGCAGGCACGCACCGACCGAGCCCGCGCCGCCTTGCGGTGCGTGGGCTGTTGCGATACCCTGCACGCGGACTGACCTGCCGCGCGGCCTTTCACTGCCACAGGGGCGAGGCCTGGCGGAAGTTGACCCCTGGCGCCGTGTCGCGCTGCTGTGTCGGGAGGTGTCGCCATGCCGATGACCCATCTACGGGTGACGCACGTCGGACCGTTGACCGAGCTCACCCTGCCGTGTGCCTCGCACCTCAACGTCATCGTGGGGCCGAACAGTAGCGGCCAATCCACCAGCCTGATGGCGTTGGCCAACCTGGTGGCCTATTCCTTGGCTTTCCCAGAACGCCTACGGCGCGCAGCCGCAGCCCGCGGCACGGTGCAGTGCCTCGGGCGTGATGGCCAGCAGCACACACACCGCGCCACGCTGCCCGTGGAGCATGCCGACCCGGCACAACACCCCCGCAGCGCGCCGCTCCTTGCTGCGCTGGGCTACAGCGCCTTTGTGCCAGCCTTGCGTCAGAGCACGCCCGAGCGCCGCAGCCACGCCGCCCAGATGGCGCCAGGGTTGTCAACAGACGCGCTGTTGCAGCAGTTTTTTGGGGTCCAGACGCTGGGGCCAGCGTGAGGCCCGCCCCGCCCCGGCACGCCTCGTGACCTATCTGCCAACGCGAGAAAGAAGTGTAAGCAGGCTCCTGTATGCCCATCTCCCGCACCCCACGCGTGTTTGTCTCTGCCGCTAGCTCAGATTTGCGCACGGCGCGCACCGTGGTCAATGCGGCGTTGACGCGCATCGAATGTCTGCCAATCGAGCAATCGGTCTTCGGGACGGAATACGGCGCCATCCGTGACCTGCTGGCGCGTCAGATCGCCTCCTGTCAGGCCGTCATCCATTGTGTAGGCCGCGACTACGGCGACGAGCCACAACCGCACACCCTCCCGGCTGGCCAGCCGCGCCGCTCCTGGACGCAGATCGAGTACGACCTGGCGCGGCAGCAGCACAAGAAGCTGTACCTCCTGGTGTGCGATGAGACCTTTCCGTTTGATCAGCCCGCGCCGCCGGAAGCGGACGACCAGCGCGGCCTGCAACAGGCCCACCGCGCCGCCGTGCTGGCGGATACGCGACTGTGGCACCGCGTCCAGGACAGCGCCGACCTGCGCCAACAGGTTGAGAATCTGAAGGTGCCGTTAGACGAGGTGCGCGCCGAACTGCAGCGCCAGCAGCGGCGCCAGCGCTGGCTGAGCGGCCTGGTCGTGGCGGCCCTGGTGCTGGTGCTGGCGGCGGTGTTCTGGCGCGTGAGGCGCGTTGGCGAGGAGGTCGGCAAGTTACCGGACCAGATTCAGCAAGCGCAGCACACTACGATCCAGCAGTTGACCGACCCGGCGGCCCTGGCTGAGACCATCCGCAGGCAGATCCGCGCCAACGCCGAGGACAAGATCACAGCGCTGCCTAACGAGCCAGGGCGTTGGCGGCTGGTCGCAGAGATCGAGAGAGATCGTGACCTGGCGCTGGGCCGGGTTGAGGAGTTGATCAAGTTGATGCAGACAGGGCTGCAGGAGGGTGCCAGCCCGGTGTTTCAACGGGCCACGGAGATTGTGCAGCAGGAAGGCGTCAACGCGGCCCTGGCCTATTTGGAGAGCCGTCGGCCCTCGACCTTGGAAACGGCGCGGCGTCATGCGGCGGAGGCCAAGAGCGCGCAAGCCCGTGCCGATGCGGAGAAGGAGCAACGCAACAGGACGTTGCAGGCCCTGATGCTCGAAGCCGAGCTGCTGGAGACGCAACTGCAATGGCCAGCCGCGCTCGCACTCCGTACCCAGGTCGCCGACCTGGCGCCCGATTGGTTTGAGGCCCGGAACGCTCTTAGCAAGTTGTTGTACGAACTCGCCCGCTACCCAGAGGCCGAACCGCATCATCGCGCCGCCCTGGCGCTGGCAGCCAATCCCACTGAGGAAGCCATTGCCCTCAACAACCTGGCGCTGCTGCTCCAGGATACCAACCGTCTGGCGGACGCCGAGCCGCTCATGCGCCGCGCCCTCGCCCTCGACGAGCAGGCCTACGGCCCCGCCCACCCCAGAGTGGCCATCGACCTCAACAACCTGGCGCAGTTGCTCCAGGCTACCAACCGCCTGGCGCAGGCCGAGCCGCTGCTGCGCCGCGCCCTCGCCCTCGACGAGCAGGCCTACGGCCCCGCCCACCCCAGAGTGGCCATCGACCTCAACAACCTGGC
>SXND01000198.1 GCA_005777235.1 Pseudomonadota bacterium | reverse complement strand
ACGCTCCGGCCCGCAAGGACTCCGTGGTCTGGGGGTAAGAACCTGGGTATGCCCGTGCTGCGGGGTCTCGCATGAGCGGGATGTCAACGCCGCACGCAACATCCTCGCGTTCCGTAGCGGACGTGCTACGCCAAGCAAGGGCATCCTCGCCCTTTAGGGCGGGGAGGACGTCAATTCAGGAGGACGGGAAATTGGCTATTAGTATGAATCCATTACTGTCACCCGTAGAGCCACTGAAGGTGGACTACGACCGTGAGCGCTTTGAAGACATCGGGTACATGACCTGCATGACCCTGGTGCTGCTCGGCAATTATGCGCAAACCGGGCACTTTGGGGGGCCGTTGGCCTACACCCCGTTTAACGTTGCCATGCACCTCGCCGGGCCGGAGTTGGGCGGCTTGCGCTACGACTACCGACGGCCCAAGCATCCCTTCTGCGATAAGTTCATGCTGGCCGGTGGGCATAACATCCCCACGTCGTATGCGCTGTGGATGATCATGGGCGAGGCCATGGCCCGCAAGCATGCCCGGACCGGTGATCCACGCTACGCCGTTGACCCGCAGCAGGCCATCCTGTCAGTGGATGCTCTGGGCTTTCGCCGTGGCGCTGGGGCCCTGCGTACGCTCCTCCAGGAGAACAACCTCACCGAGCATGCCCTGTTTGCCCAGGCGAAACTGCGCGGCATTCGCGCCCTGTCCGGGCACGCGGAAACGATTGACGTCACCAACGATGTCAACGGTGGCCCCTCCGGCGTCGGCATTGCCACGGCGGGCGGTAAAGCAGCCTTTTGGGATTTCGTCGGCGCGCCGCCGTCGCTCAAAGTCCTGGCCCTCGAAGGCGAGTTCGCTATGACTGAGGGCCACGCGCAAGAGTTAAAAACCCAGGCCCTGGCCATGAAAGTCGGCAAACGGCTGCGCATCTTCCTGTCCAACAACAACGCGGGGATCGACGATACGCTGCTCGGCGGGGTGATTGATGCCAAGTATGAGCGCTATAGCCTGGAAGAGCAGTGGACCTCGTACGGCTGGAACGTTTTTTCGTTGCCGGATGGTCATAACTACGATCAGCTCCTGGCCGTGCTCAAGACCATGGAAGACTGGGATCCGGCGGACCGCCGGCCGATGATCGTCCTGGGCCGCACCGTGAAGGGCTACTGGCCCGGTGCCGTAGACGGCAAGATTCCCGGCTATGGCGACCAGCTGGTGAGCTATCCCAGCCATCCGTATGCCATGCGCATGAACTCCGACTATTTTCTCGCCCTCGCCGATACCTTTACACAGCACTACGACGTGGCCTTTGAGGGCATTCGCCAGGGGGCCGTGGCGGATACACGCGAGCGGCTGATCCAGTTTAAGACCAACATTGACGTGGTGATGTCTCTGCTGGACCGCGATGGCCTGGGTGATTGGCTGGCGGATCGGCTGGTGGCCATTGGCGATACGCTGGATACGCCCCTGCCGTTGCGCATCGACACCACGCGTGATCCCTTCCTGGACGAGCGTCTGCGTGTGGCCAATCTCCCGGTGGAGCCACAGAAAGTCACGGTGCACAACACCATCTCGGGTGCCAGCAAAGACGTCCACATCACCCTGTACCGCAAGCCAGGCGAGGTGGCGGGCACGCGCCGGGCCATTTCCGAGATTATTAAGTGGATGAACTATGTCACGGACAATCGTTTCATCACCCTGGCCGCCGATCTCTCGGAATCCATTAATGTCGAGCATGGCACCTTGTGGGGCCATTACGATCCTGAGACCAATCCGCTCGGCACGCGCTTCAAAGCCGCCATCCAGGAAGCCGGCAATGCCTCGTCGGCCATTGGCCTGGTTGGCCAGAGCGCCTCGCTCGATCCCAGTAGCTTTGCCGGGGTATGGGCCTTGAGTGGCACCTACGGCGCCTTTACGCCGTTGATGTACCTGCCAGCGCGGGTGTGGAGTCAGCAGAATCAGGACAGCCGTTTTCGCATGGGCGTGCTGCATATTTTAGCCGGGCATTCGGGGCCAGAGACCGCGGCGGATGCGCGCACGCACTTTGGCATTTTTGCGCCACAGGTGTGGAAGCTGTTCCCGCGTGGGCAGGCCATTCACCTGAGTTTCTGGGATTACAATGACGTGGCACCAGCCTATTTTGCCGCCGCCGAGATTGCCGCCCGCGAGGCTAAAGTGGGCCTGATCATTCTCGAAGTAGCGCGCCCGGATTTTCCGGTGGCGGACCGCAATACGTTTGCCGACAAAGACCTCAACGCTGCCGCCAAGGGCCTGTACGTGATTCGAGATTTTGCCCCCAATCAGCCCCGGCACGGCTATGTGCTGACCCAGGGATCGAGTTCGACGGTGAATCTCCTGCGGGTTTTGCCGCGACTGGAGCAGGCTGGCGTGAATGTCAAAGTGGTGGCAGCGATCAGTGAGGAGCTGTTCGACCGACAGCCACAGGCCTACCGGGACGCCGTGCTGCCACTAGAGGCGCGCTATGACCTCATGGTGGTGAGCACCGGCACGCGCCGTGTGTGGCCGATCAAAGACGTGGGGCCGCTGACCGATGCCTATTCGCTGACCTCCGATTGGGATAACCAGTGGCTCACCGGTGGTCTGGAACCGGATGTGATTGCTGAGGCGCATCTGGATACGGAGTCGATTTTTGCCGGCATTCAGCGCTTTGCCACAGAGCGTGCGCAACGGCTGGGCCAGCAGCGTGCCGTGCTGGGAGCCTTGGGGTAACATTCGGCCATGCTCTCTCCTGGGGGCGTGAGCGAGGACGCCGTCGCCCCTAGCAATATCGCCGGCAGAAAATCTTGGTGACACGTGAGCCATACATGGCAATCTGTTCTTACCTTGGTGGCACGTCAAGAGGTCGTGGTGTCAGACCATGGGTATGATGAGCTGCGGCGGATGCTATTGTCGTCCAAGATATTCTGACGGGGGTGAGAGACGCCATTGTCGTCGAAGATTATCCGACTTACTATAAAGGCCCCTGTGTACTCGTTTTGCAGCGTGATCGGCGGGGTCAGCCCTTGCATGTCGTCTGGGGCATCCCAAAAGATGCGGTATCTCCAGCGGTCATCGTGACGGCGTACCGTCCCGATCCCGCACGCTGGACCGTAGATTACATGAGGCGAAAGGTATGACAAAACGTCCGCACACCAAGCTCATCCATGAAGGACATTACGCCGCAGAAGTGGATAGTGACTGGCTGGAGTCTGCTACCGGATGGTCTCCTGCCCTGTCGTTGGAGGATGCCCACAAATGGGATACCGTACGGGAGGCGCTACGTCGGGGCGACCTGAAGCAGGCGAGTCAGCTGGCGCGTATTTTCGCGCTTACCCCGCTGACTGTGTGATGGCACGGGGACAGAGTAGCACTACGGTGCCACAGCGGTGCCATGGATGAGCAAATCGGCGGCGCAACCCCCTCGCTTGAGCTATGGGGTCAAGCCGCCGCGTGTCCGCAGGACACGGGAGTGTTCTCATGGTGTTGTCGAGAGGCATGGTGCATACTGCTGCCATGTCCTCGACAACCAGAAACAGGTGGAGCATGATCCAGCGGCACTCAAATTGCGCCTCAACACCGGGCAGGAAGCCCATCTGGATACCTGGCTGTTCCAGCTGACCGGGGTCTGGAATTGGGCGATCCGCAAGATCGAACAGAATGCCAAAGACGGCATCTATTACCGCCCAAAAGCCTTCCACAATCTCCTCGCAGGTCATAGCAAAAAGCTCGGTATCCCCAGTCATACGCTGCAAGGCCTGCTTGACATGGCCCATACGGCCTGGCAGCGGTGCTGGAAGAAGCTGGCCAAGAAGCCACGGCTCAAAGGCCAACGGAACAAGCTGGCGAGCCTGCCGTTTCCTGATCCCTTCAAAGCTCCCCATGGGACACGTCTCCACATTCCAGGCCTCGGCCACGTGCGGTTTCATGCACAGGACATCCCGCCAGGACGGCTCACCAGTGGACGCCTTGTCAAACGGGCCTCTGGCTGGTATCTGTGCCTCTTTATCGACGCACCACCCAACGCCATCTCTCCTGTTGGGGATGGCGCGATAGGCATTGACCCTGGCTTCCACTCCCTCCTGACGCTCTCCACTGGCGAAAAGATTCCGCATCCGCACGAGCTGCGGCAGAGTGCGCAACGCCTGGCGCAAGCGCAACGTGGGGGACGCAAACGTCTGACGGCCAGGCTGCACGAACGCCTCGCCAATCAACGCCAAGATCGCAACCACAAATTGTCTCGTCGCCTCGTCGCCGCCAACGCTACGATTGTCTGGTCCAAGGACAATGACCAGGCGCTGGCTCGTGCCTTTGGGAAGAGCGTCGCCAGTGCGGCACACGCGCAACTGCGTGGGATGCTGGCCTACAAGTGCACTGCAAGCGGTAGGCAGTACCTCGAAGTCCCGTCGCGTTTTTCCACCAAGACCTGTTCAGCATGTGGGAGCCTTTCCGGTCCGACTGGCTACGCAGGCTTGAAAGTAAGGCATTGGGTGTGTGCTGATTGTGGCGCAGCGCATGACCGTGATGTGCATGCGGCCATCAACACACTCCATGCCGGGGTCGGAACGACCCACGAACGCCGCCGCAAGGTGGCTCCCGGAATCCCCCGGCTTTAGCCATGGGGAGGTTCAATGATTTGCCTAAGCAGGAGCGTGGCGATGCTACGAGGCTCCTCTGGTCAACGTATGCTAGACGGCATACCGTGTCTCTGTACCTCATGGCTCAGGAGGTTCGTATGGCAATCCAAACAACGTATACCCACGCCCGGGCACATCTGGCGGCGCTCTGTGACGAAGCGATAGCCAACCGTGAGGTGGTGATCATCCACCGCCGTGGCGCCGAGGATGTCGCCTTAATCGCCGCCGATGAACTCAGCGGACTGCAGGAGACGGCGCATCTCCTGCGCTCCCCCGCCAACGCGGCTCGGCTCTTAGCGGCCCTGGCCCGGGCCCAACAGCGTACGCTCGCGTCGCAGTCGCTTGATGACTTGCGCCGCGAGGTGGGCCTTGGCGACCTCGCGTAAGGCGCCTGCCCCTGGTCAGCGCGAGGCGGTCTTTCACCCAGAGTTTCGCGACGATCTGCGTTTCTGGGTCGAGACAGAGCGTTGCACGGCCCTGCGCCTGTTGGCGCTGGTGGAAGCGATTCTGCGCGACCCCTTTCAAGGTGTGGGGAAACCGGAACCGCTCAAGTATCTGGGTGCCAGCGTCTGGTCACGCCGATTGACCCAGGAGCATCGCCTGGTGTATCTGATAAACGCTGATCGGGTGGACTTTCTCCAGGCCCGCTATCATTACTGACTGAGGCTGCCGCGCCCGAGGAGCCCCCTGATGCACCACATCCCCATCCTTTCCATCGACGTGCAGGGTTTTACCACCCACCCGCTGGAAATGCAGCGTACCCTGCTGCTGCGTCTCCAGGGCATGGCCACAGACGCGGCGCGTTTCTTCATGCCCTACGGCACCGTTTGGGCTAAATGGCCGCGCCACGGCACTGGCGATGGCTATTATTTTATCTTTGATGCCCTGTCGCCGCAGATCGCGCTGCGCTATGCCCTGAACCTCGACGCAGCGCTCGCCGCACACAACGCCCAGCACGGCGCGGATCTCACCATCCGGCTGTACGCCGTGCTGGTGCTGGGGGACGTCGAGCGCGTGGACGACCAATATCTCAGCATGGCCTTCTCTGATGCCGCCCGCTTCTTGAGCCACGAGCCACTGAAGCGCTATCTGGACCAACAGCCACAGCCCATGGTGCTGGCCATGTCGTCTCTGTTCCATACGGAGTGGCAGGCGGACATCCAGCGCCAAAATCTCTTTCCCGAGACTACCGACCTGCAGTGGACGCCGTTTATCTGTCGTGACAAGCACGACAAAGACCATCCGGGCTATGTGCGCGGCCCAGGCTGGGAGCGCACGCCAGTGCCTGGCGCAGACGTGGTCCCACCCGAAGCCGCAGCCTACCACGGCTATTATCAGCGTTGTCAGGACACCTGGAGCAACGCCCGCTATGCCCTGGATACGCGCTTCGTGCACCTCACCCTGCTGCTCGACCAGGGGGAGGAGGCCCAGGGACCACGCTGGCAGCCGGTGCGCGGGACGTTTCACGACCTCGCCGAGGTGCTGGCTGCCGTGCCAGATCAGGCCGTGGTGGAGACTCTTAACTTGAGATATTTTGAAGAAAGAAAACCTATGCGAAATCAAGCAGTTATTTTGCCCGGAAAGCTCGCGAATCTATCTTGAGTTAAATGTCTCCGTGGTGCTTCTGGGGCCGCCGGGCTCCGGCAAGAGCACGTTGCTACGGCATTACGAGCTGGAGTGCGCCAGCGCCGCACTGGCTCAAGCGGCGGACGACCTCAGCCAGGCACCGTTGACCTTCTTTGTGGCGCTCAACGATTACCGGACCAGCGGCTCCAGCACCGTCTTGCTACCGCCCCTGGACTGGCTGGCAGCGCAGTGGAGCACCTGCTGCCCCGAGCTGCCCGGCTTGCTAGAGCTGTTGCGCGCCCGCCGGCTCACCTTGCTGCTGGATGCGCTCAACGAGATGCCCGTGGCTGGCACGGAAGCGGTGCAACAGTGGAAGGCCCTGCTGCGCACTCTGGCACGTGACTATCCGGGCAACCGCGTGGTGTTCTCCTGCCGGGCGCTGGAGTACAGCGTGACGCTGTCGTCCAAAGACCTGCCGGTGCCGCAGATGCGTATTGAGGAGCTGTCCGACGCGCAGGTGGAAGATTTTCTATTGCGCTACAGCCCGGCGCACGGGGCGACGCTGTGGCAGAATCTGCAGGATACGCCGCAGCTCGAGATGTTGCGTACGCCGTACTATCTGCGTTTGCTGGTGGAGCACAGCCGCAGCGGCGAGATTCCAACGGGCCGTGCTGCCCTGTTTACCGCCTTTGTGCGCCAGGGAGTACAACGCGAGGTACATGGCGATAACCCGCTGTCCCAGCCCGGTGCCCTCTTGCACGCCCGCGATGTGGCCCGTCTGGCGGATCAAGACTGGCCGCCGTGCGCCCTGCCGGAACGTGGCCCGTTGTTCCCCAAACTCAGCGCCCTGGCTTTTGAGATGCAAACCCATCGTGCCGCCCATGAGGCGGGGCAGGTGCGGGTGGCATATGACGTAGCCCTGGCAATGCTCGACCATGGGCAGGCCGAGAAGATTCTGCAAGCTGGGGAGGCTCTTGGGGTGCTGGACGAGCAGCGCGGCCAGGATCAGGTGTTGTACCGGCATCAGCTCTTGCAGGAGTATTGTGCGGCGCGGCACCTGGCGCAGGCGCCACAGGCCGACCTGGTGCATCAGGAGTGGCATGTGGAGCGCGTGCAGCCCGGCTTGCAGGAGACGCTACGCACGCTGGCCGACTCGGACCCGCTGCCGCCTCTGCCGAGCACGGGCTGGGAGGAGACCATGCTGCTGGCCGCTGCCATGGCCAGCGACCCGGCGCGTTTTATTACAGAGCTGATGGCCCACAACCTGCCTCTGGCCGGGCGCTGTGCGGCGCAGCCGGATGTGGAGATCCCGGAGACGCTGAAGGACGAGGTACGCTGGGGTCTGGTGGCGCGTACGCAGGAGGCCAGCGCTGACCTGCGGGCGCGCATTGCCGCTGGTCTGGCCCTGGGTGAGCTGGGGGATCCGCGTTTCGAGCGTCGGCTGGGACCGCATGGGGCCTATCTGTTGCCGCCGCTGGTGCACATACCGGGCGGCACGTACCGTATTGGCAGCGACGAGGGGCGGTATGAGGACGAAGCGCCGGCACACGAGGTGGTGCTGGTGCCGTTTGCCCTCGGGCAGTTCCCGGTGACGAATGCCGAGTGGGCTTTGTTTATGCAGGCCGGGGGATATGATGATCCGCGCTGGTGGGACACCACCGAGGCGCAAGCCTGGCAGCGTGGTGAGAGCACTGCCACAGGAGCCAGGCAGTAGTGGCAGGACAATCGTAAGTTGATGCTGGACAATTTTGCGCAGATCCGGCAGCTCCAGCGGGATAATCGTATCACCTCGAAGCAGGCGGACGACTGGGAGGCCATGGCCCGTATGAGCGATGAGGCGTTCGAGGCCCTGCTGGCCGCGTGGTATCCGTCAGGCCGTCAGACGCAACCGGCGTATTGGCACGACGGGGCTTTCAATAACTCGGCTCAGCCCGTGGTGGGGATCTGTTGGTTTGAGGCCCGCGCTTATTGTGCCTGGTTGAGTGCCCAGAGTGGCGGGAGCTTCCGCCTGCCAACGGAGGCCGAGTGGGAAGTTGCAGCGCGTGGGACTCAGGGCTGGCCGTATGCTTATGGTCCTGACTTTGATGCCACGCGCTGTAACACGTTTGAGACGCATGTGCGCCGTACTACGCCCATTGGCGTGTTCTCTGGTAGGGCGACGCCCAGCGACCTGGTGGATATGACGGGAAATACCTGGGATTGGACTAGCAGTGTGTATAAGGCCTATCCATATAATGCAACCGACGGTCGTGAGGTACTTCATGTAATCTCAGCCCGGCGCGTCGTGCGCGGCGGGTCGGGGGACGTCGATCGTCTCGGCGCGCGCGCGGCGTATCGCTACGGCAGCGCGTCCGGCAATCGCGGAGGCAATGTCGGGTTGCGCCTGGCCCGGGTCGTCCCCAGCCCTCCTGACCTCTGAACACTGGGGCTGGCCGCGTTAGCGGCCAGGGGTTTTCCGGAACAGCGCGTCCCCAGGCGCTGCCGAAATTTTTTTTCCCACCAGATGGGCATCGCCCGCTTTTCTAGATGTCTCTTTCGTAAGTCCTACACCAGTCCCCCCTGGGCACGCCGGGCTCCAGCCCGGCTCCGGAAGCCACGCTGGCGCGTGGCGCTCCCAGGCCACACCCTGGAGAACTGGCAGTGTATGTATGCAATGGACATCGAGGCTGCGCTGTCCACTTGTCTTGTCGCGCGTGGCAGCAGCAGCTCCAGGCGCAACGGCCGGTGCCGTAGCCGTGCCTCCCGGCGTACCAGCGCCGTGGCCGCAGGCCCAGGGCCACCGGGCATGACTCAGCTTGCTTTTGAGGGGGCTGAGAGCGTACTGTGAGGTGACAGACGCTGACAGACGCGCTCCATCCCCCGCCGCTGGGAGGAGCCAGAGGCCGTGACCCCATCTCGATACAGGAGACCACCCATGTACGCCATTCGCAACGTCTTTCGGGCCCAGCGTGGCAAAGCCCCCGAGCTGATTGCCATCTTCACTGCCGTCAATCAAGCCGTCACCTCGCAAGAGGGTTTCAGCCACGGCAAAATCTATGCTGACATGTCAGGGCCCATGGACACGGTCGTGTGGTCCTTTGAGGCACAGAGCCTGGACCGCTTCTTTCAGATTGAGCGCGGCTTGTTCGTCAATCCCGACGAAGCCACCCAGGCCTTGATCGACAACTTGAACTCGTTAGCCGTCGAAGGCCGGCGTGAGATTTACGAGGTGATTCTGTAGCGCCGTTGACACGACCCCATGGGGCCAGACCGCCTGGGCCCATGGCGGCTGCTCTGGAGCCCTGCACGATGCACCATACACCTACGGCTAGGGGGTTCGAGGGCCGTGCGTCTCCAGGAGCTGTGGGACACTGTTGTCGCACCGTGCGGGCTCGGCCCACTTTGACACAGAAAGGCACGTATGCGCGCCATTGATCTGCACGCCCATCTCACCCCACAATGCTTCCAGCGCGATGTCCTGGCTGGCAAAACCTGGCACGGCATGACCAGGGACGAGGGTGAACTGTTTAATCCGATGAACGCCTGGACCCCCGAGCAGCGCCTGGCCGACATGCACTCCCTGGGCATTGACATCCAGGTGGTTTCCACCAACGTGGCTTTCTATAAGTACGATCAAGACGTCGCCACCACCACGGCCATTGCCCGCGCCTGCAACAACGAAGTGCATCAGATGACCATGGACTACCCGCAGCGCTTTGCCGGCCTGGCCACCTTGCCCATGCAAGACATCCCCGCTGCTATTGCTGAACTGGAACGGGCCATAGTCACCATGGGCCTCAAAGGCGCCATGATCAACGACACGGTGAATGAACGCACTTTTGATGAGCCCGAGTTCCTGCCCTTTTGGAAAGCCGCCGAACAGATGGGCGCCCTGCTGTTCATCCACCAGGCCCGCCCCACGTTGGTGACGCCGCGCATCACGCGCTATCACCTGCCCAACAGCATCGGCAACCTAGTCGATCGGGCCGTCACCTTTGCCTCGCTGGTGTTTGGCGGCGTCATGGATCAGTGCCCCGACTTAAAGCTCTGCCTGGCCCACGGTGGCGGCTATACCTGTTTTGGGGCTGGTCGTATGGATCGCGGCTGGCAGGTGCGCTCCGAGGCCCGCGTACACCTGCAGCAGCCTCCGAGTACCTATCTCCGCCGCTTCTATTATGATTGCCTGACGCACAGTGAAGCGGCCCTGCGCTTCTTGCTCGACACCGTGGGCGCCGAGCGTGTGGTGCTGGGCACGGACTGGCCAGCAGACATGCGCATTGACTGGCCGGTGGCCTGGGTGCAGGGCTTGCAAAGTCTGACGCAGGAAGAAAAAGACTGTATCCTGTGGAAGAATCTGGAGCGCTTGCTGGGCCTGTAGCCTGTTGGACGACTTTTCCCTTGCCGTGCGCCGGGCGGCTATACTATCCTGGCACCAGTCATCGGCAGACGGTTGTCACACACCATCCCACCCGCACACTTTGGATGGGTCATGAGGAGCGATCATGAGCGTCCCCAAAGAAATCGGCCATCTGGTGCTGAACGTGACTGACGTCCAGCGCTCGACGCAGTTTTACCGTGATGTCGTGGGTTTTCAGCTCTCCCGCATGCGCCCCAACGGCTCGGGCGCGTTTCTGACCTGCGGTGTCGTGCACCACAACCTGGCGCTGTTCAAAGCCCCGGAAGGCGCCCAGCCCGCCCAAAGAGGTCAGATTGGCCTTAATCACTTCGCCTTCAAAGTCGAGAGCTATACGGCCCTGCAGGAAGCCTATGGCCGCCTCGTCGAGGCCCAGGCGACCATTGATCATATTGTCGATCATGGCATGACGCGCAGCGTGTACTTCCTCGATCCTGACGGCATTGAGATGGAACTGTTTTGTGACACGTTTGACACTGAGGCCGAAGGGCTGGCGTTCATGAAAGCCACGCCGGGTCAGGCCACGCCCATCGACATCCTGGCGCCAGAACCGGTCCGGCCTGCCATCCCCGCCGGGGATTACACCACGGTCGGCTAACGTGCCGCTCGCCATCCCTGCCTCCTGGAGGGAGACACGGGGCGGTCTCCCTCACGCTGCGATGTATCGAGAGGCCGGCATCTTTGGACGAAGGAAATTGCGCCATGCATTTTGGCATGTTTATGGAATTTGAGACCCGCAAGGACCGCACCCAGACGCAATCATTTCAGGACAGCTTTGCGCTGGTTGAAGCCGCTGATGCCTGGGGCCTGGATGGTGTGTGGCTGGGCGAAATGCACTTTAACCCCGCTCGTTCAGTCCTGGGGGCACCGATTGTCGTAGCCAGCTCCATTGCCACGCGGACCAAACAACTCCGGGTCGGCATGGCGGTGCAGGTCTTGCCACTGAACAATCCCCTGCGTATTGCCGAAGAAGCGGCCACGGTGGATCAAATCAGCGGCGGGCGTTTTGATTTTGGCATTGGGCGCAGCGGCGCGCCACGGGCATACGACATTTACGGCGTGCCTTATGCCGAGAGTCAGGAGCGTTTCCTCGAGGCGCTGCAAGTCATTCTCGAAGCCTGGAAAGGCCAGCCTTTTAGTCATCGCGGCAAGTACTACCAATTTGATAATGCCAGCGTGTCACCGCTGCCCTATCAACAGCCCCATCCGCCCATCCGTATGGCAGCCACCACCGAAGAAACCTTTCCCCGCGTCGGTGCCATGGGCCTGCCGGTGTTTGTCGGCCTGCGTGGCATGAACATCCCCGAGTTGCGCGGCAGTTTGCAGAATTATCGCAAAGCCTGGCAAGAAGCTGGCCATGCCGGTTCGGGGAATGTGTTTCTGCGCGTGCCCATATACGCCGGACTCACCGAGCAAGGCGCCATCGACGAACCGCGTGAAAGCGTCCTGTACTACTTTGCGCGTCAAGCCGGCCTCACCCGCTCCGCCGTCGGCCGTGCGGGTACCGAGCCTGCCGATCGGCGTCAATCCCGGGCGGAGCGTCTTGCCACCCTGTCCTATGAGGAAATCCTCCACACCAAAGTGGCGTTTGGTACGGCAGCCAGCCTGCGTGAACGCCTGGGACAATTGCAGGAAGAGCTGGGTCTGGATGGCGTCGTGGCCGAACTGAACTCCGGTGGCTTGCTGACGCACGAGCAGGTGCAGCGCAGTCTGCACATTCTGACCCATGAGGTAATGCCGGCGTTCAAGTAAGCGGCCCGTACGCTTATCCTGGCTCATGGAGGAGGGAGCTATGCCATACGGCGGCCATGGCTGGCATACTCGGCAGAAGCCCGTGGGTCCATCGAAATGGCCGAAGGCATGGCCCCGTGGCTGACGTACTGCCTTGAGCAATTCGGCACCACTCATTGTATGTTCGAGAGCAATGTCCCGGTCGATACAGTGTCCTATGCGCATCATGTGCGGTATAAAGCCTTCACACGTCTGTCGGCAGGTTATGCGGCGAGCGAGCGTACGGCGCTGTTTCACGATACAGCGGTGCGGGTCTAGAGGATCGGCGTCTCACCCGACCGGACGCGCGCCGCGCCAGGGCGCACGCTGGGCTGCGTGTGGAGACAGTGACCGCACCGAGGATGCTTGACATACTCCCCGCCATGAATGGCGAGGATTCTGGAATCAACACCCACGGCAAGCCGAGGCTTGGCTGACATGGATTCCTCGAGGAGAAGATGCCCCTTCTCGAAAAATATTCACCGCGGCGTTGACGTCTCGCTGATGGATCGTGCCACAGTCTGTACACGTCCACACGCGGTCACGCAAGGTGATATGCTGGTTGATGCCCCCACAGGCAGAGCACAGCTTGGTGGATGGAAACCACGGGCTGATGTGCTGAATGATCGCCCCGGTTTTGCTTGCCACGTAGTGCAACGTCTCCACAAACGTGGCAAATCCCAGATCCGACACCTTGCGACCCCACAAGGCTTTCATGCCCTGCAAGTTGAGTGTTTCCAGGGTCATGACGTCATACTGAGCACAGAGTGCGTGCGCCAGCTCCCAATGGAAGGCGTGTCGTTGGTTCGCAACACGCTTGTGCACACGGCCAAGATGCAGCCGTGCTCGCCAGCGGTTGCCGGATCCTTTCTTCTTACTCGACAGTCTACGGTTCACCTGCGCAAGCGCCTTCAGATGTTTCTTCAACGGCTGCGGTGCCTGAAACTCCGTCCCGTCACTGCCGGTAAGGTACGTCGTCAACCCAAAGTCAAAGCCCACGCTTTTACCTGTCATGACTCGGTCAATGGGTTGCGGTGCAACGAGACAAGAGAAGTACACGTACAAGTCACCAAGGGGATCGCGTTTAATGGTGACTGTCTTCACAGTCCCGGCAATCTCCCTGGACCTGGCAAACTTGTAGATCGTGGGGCCAATCTTCAGTCGGTTGCCGTCCAAGAGCTTCCATCCAGCTTGCGACAACGTGAACGACTTGGCGTTGCGGACCTTGCGAAAGGTGGGCGGACCAACACGGCGAGCGCTTTTCCCAGCTTGACGGGCTTTGACATGCGCTAAGAACACCTTATAGCCTGTGTCGATGCGTGCGGCAATGTTCTGGATGGCTTGCGAGCCAAGCTGTTTCCACCAGGCGTATTTTGGTCGCTTCTTCAGCTTGGCAAGGTGAGTGTTGAGGGTGAAACACGACAACGACTTCTTGTACAAACGGTAGTAGCGTCGATGCAGGGCGATGCAGTGGTTGTGAATCGCCCCGCCAACGTTGATCTGTCGGTGCAGCTTCCTACTGCGCTTGCTGCAATACAGTTTGTACTTGAAGGTTTTCCGCATGGCTACTTGATGCCTTCGCGTTTGGCTTATGCGCGGATAATGGTTTCAAGCGTGGCCGACATGGCAATGCCAGACTTTTCAGCAAGAGCCAACAACAAGCGCTTGGCTTCACGGGTGAGCGTCATGCTGGTTGAGAGTTTCTTTTCCATACTGGTATTCTACCACTATAGCATGGGAGAATACCATGTGCATGAGCAGGAGTCTATGGCGGCTTCGCCACTAGTAGGCATTGGCCAGAAGACTGGCCAAACGCCTGATATCTCCGCCCTGAACGGCGGAGTTTTACGGCGTCTTTGATAAGAGTACAGCATGATCCCACCTCCTCTTGCCTCCGCCACGCTCGCACAGATCCAGGAACATATCGTCGCGTGTAGCCGCTGTCCGCGTCTTGCCACCTATGTACAACAAGTGGCCATCGAAAAAGTGCGGCGTTTTCAGCAGGACACCTACTGGGGTAAGCCCGTGCCGAGTTTTGGCGATCCACAGGCGCAACTGCTCGTCATGGGCCTCGCGCCAGCCGCCCACGGTGGGAACCGCACGGGGCGTTCTTTCACCGGGGACCGCAGTGGCGATTGGCTCTTCCGTGCCCTCCATGCGCACGGCTTCGCGAGCCAGCCGACTGCGCTGCACCGGGAGGATGGCCTGAGGCTCCACAACTGTTATATCACGCAAGCGCTGCACTGCGCCCCACCAGCGAACAAGCCTGAACGCCAGGAGATGGCCAACTGTCAGCCATATCTCCTCGCCGAATTGCGCTTACTCACGCAGGTGCGCGTCATCGTGCCACTCGGCCACATTGCCTTTGATGCCTATCTGCGTGCCTGCCAGGCCCTCGATCTCCCACTGCCTACGCCACGCCCGCGTTTTGGGCATGGCCTGCTCTCCCTGTTACCCACTGGGCAGACCCTGCTCCCGTCTTACCATCCGAGTCAGCAAAATACCTCAACGGGACGTTTAACGCACGCCATGCTCGACGCCACTTTTGCCACAGCCCGGCAGGTGCTGGCGGGGATGTCACCCTGACGGGGCTCCACCAACCAAGCGTCGCGAAGAGCGGGAGGGTGCGGAGCGGCTCTAGGGGGGCCAGGGGGTTGCGTACTGCCGCCGGGGGGCATGGAGCATCGCCCAACACGCCACGCGCTGCCCACGCGTAGCGCTGGAGGCCAGCACGCGCTCCTCCCAAGGCCAAGCTGGAGTCCAAGACGCCGGTGACGGCGGAGAAGACGCTCTGATACCCCAACCGCACACACACCGGTTGCGGCGATTGGCCCTGGCGATAGGCCTTAGAAACGTTGCCCACACGGGGTCGAGGGAAGTATACTAACACAATCCTCATAGAGGTCGGCCGATAGACTAACCTTGGGCTGGCGATCCGCCACCAGATCATGGCGTAACAGGAGGGCACGCTCACCGTGCAGTCAACCTGGGTCAGGGGAGCTGTGTCACACTCACCTGACGCGTGGTGTATTCCCTCGCCGTCGCCTAAAAGGACAGCCGCCATGGCAGAACGAGCAAAGGTACTCTTTGTTGATGACGAAAAGCAGATCCTCCTGTCTCTGCGGGCCTTATTTCATCCGCACTATGAGGTCTTTACTGCCGAGACTGGAGCTGCCGCGCTCGACATTCTCGGGCGCGAAACCATTCATGTCATTGTCAGTGACGAGCGCATGCCCAACATGCTGGGGCATGAGCTGTTACGCGCCGCCAAACAAAAGTCCCCGCACACCATGCGCTTGCTCCTCACCGGGTATGCGGATCGTGACGCCATCCTGGACTCTATTAATGATGGGGAAGTCTTCCGGTTCATCAACAAGCCGTGGGACAACCTCGAACTCCGGACCATTGTGGGCACTGCCGCCAAGATTGCCCTAGACACAGCGGACATGGCAGCGGTGCTGATGCCCAACGACATGGTAACGGAGCTACTCCTTACGAAGGGAATTGGGATCCTGGTCCTGGATGAGACTCCCGCCTTGCAGCAGAAGGTACAACGATTGTGTGGGCCGCAGTATCCGGTCTATTGGGCCGCCACTATCGACAAGGCGCTCGACTATTTACACCAGGCGGATATTGCCGTTTTAGTGGCGGACCTTGCCGTAGGCCGGGAGGCTACGACAGAATTCCTCAAACTCCTGAAGCGCCAATATCCCTTGATTATGAGCATCGTCTTCACCGCAGTGTTTGACGCGGGAACGGCCATCGCCCTGATCAATCAGGCGAAGGTGTACCGCTACTTTAATGGGTCGACGCCGGAGGTGTTACTGCAACGGAGCCTCCAGCAGGGATTACTCTTGTGTCAAACGCACACAAACAATCCGAAGTTGCTACAGCGCCAAGAGGTCGAAGCAATGCCTGATACTATACTTCACAATCCCTCCCTGGCGCAGCGACTTGTCGGGCGTTTCAAAGGGCTGCGGGCACGGCTTCGATAGCCCTAAAAGTTTGGAAGCTCTGTCCGAGATGGTGGCTCCCCCGCCACCATGCGTGCCTAGAGGCATGTTCACAGCTTTTTGGGCTTTAGCCCGTGGAAGCCACGCCGTTTGAACGGCAGTGGAGGAAACGTCCCTGGCTTGAGCCAACTTTTCTTCCTGGCGTGCTTGTACATTAGATATGATCATATTAATATCTCTGCCATGGAACTGACCTTGCAACTCAAACTGCTGCCGACTGCAGACCAAGCGATAGCCTTGCGTGCCGTGATGGCGCGCTTTCATGAGGCGTGCAACTGGCTCGCTCAGCAGGCGTTTCGTCAGCAGATAAGCAACAAGTTGACTCTACAACGCCTGTACTACTTTGAGTTGCGTACACGGTTCGCTCTTCCCTCGCAGATGACCGTCCGCTGTCTGGCATAAACCATTATGAACTTAATTCGCCAAAACCCAAAGGAAGGAAGACCGCAGATGAATACCCTAAGAACAGTCTCACTCGCCAGCTTATTGTTAAGCCTGCTGTTTTTACCATCGACCTTGCCGGCAAATCCAGCGTCCAAAAGCGCCGCTGCCGCTTGTCCTGTTGACCCCAGCTGGCTGAGTAGTCCGTCTATGCCAACCGAAGTGAAAAAAAGCGGTTCGGATGGCAGCTCGAATTTTTGTGATTTTTACCAGTTTTCCACTCAGACTTTTTTGTATCTAATGTCACAAAACAGCAGTGGGCAGCGTAACTTTATGGATCAGACGGTTTACCCTGTGCTGGAGTTTGATGCCAAAGGTAACCCGGCGAACTCCTGCGATAACAGCATTACAGGACCCACCTTAAGAACCAGTCTGGATAAAGCCGACAGCACCTCATTGTCGACTGAGCAGGCCGGAGATGGTGCCACTATTTATGCGCAGGATACCAATGTGGTGTATTACGATGTGCGCTTTAGCAAAGCCATGTGTAGCTTGTCGGGCAGTGCTGTCACACTGCAACAACAAAACCTGATTAACTTTCCGTCCGGCACAACCGAAATGAAATCGGCATGGAAACTGTTGTCCGCTGCTGAAGTAGCATCGAACAGCTTTGTCACTCAGGCGCAGACTATTGGTGGTAAGCCTGTGACTTTAGGTTTAGTGGGCATGCATATAGCGGTTGCGACTACCGATCATCCTGAATTTGTCTGGGCAACCTACGAGCATAAAATCAACTCACCGGATTGCACACCAGCCGGTACTCAGCCTGCTTCACCCTGGACTTTTGCCAGCGCCAGCTGCACTGCAGGTTTACCCGGCACAGCTGCACCAGGTAACGCCTGTAACTTTAATAACCCGCTGAAAGATCAGACTGCGCCCACAGGCATAGCCACCAATATTTGCCGGGTTTATCCTTATGGCACTGCGGCAGGGGACTTAAAAGCTGATGAAAATGTGGCTGATATTACCCAACAAAACAGTGGGGTGGATGCACTGTTAGCAGGGACAAGTGTTCCGGCTGGCATGCAGGTGCTGAATAATTATTTTAACGTCGGAGCCTTATGGGTCAGTAACACCACCCAAAACTCAGGTGGGGTAGGAGTACCAAACGAGCGGGGATCCTTGCGCTTGGCCAACACTGTAGCTGAAACCACCTTTCAGCATGTCGATTTGCAAAAAGGTTTTGCCAGCAACTGTTTTGGTTGCCACAACTACACTGGCACAGGTCAGACGGTCAGCAACAACATTACTTCGCAGAACCTGAGTCATATCTTTTTAGATGTCAAAATTGGTCAGGGTGAAGATGTGGATGTAACTTCCTCTGTCACTATTGGCAGTAACAGTGCGGCGGCCGGTATTTGTGGCGGCGCAACTGGAGTATGCCAAAACGCCGCCAGTAACCTGAAATGGAATGGTAACTGGACCAATGCCAATACCAGCGCGGGTTCTGTGTGTGGTTGTACTGCACAGTAAGTGTTAACTTTTCCACTAAGTTTATTCCGATTAAACCATCGGGTGTCACGGGGTGAGACGCACCCGGAAATTGTGCAGGGCACAACAGAGCCCCGCCTGACCGCGCTGGCCGACTGGGAAGCGATTGCCCTCAACGACCGGCAGGTCTACATCGTGTTTGATTCGGATGTGATGATGAAGCCGCAAGTCCATGCGGCGCTGGCGCGGCTCAAAACCTTCTTAGAGGCGCGGAAGGCGCACGTCGCGTTGGTGTATCTGCCTGCAGGGCCGCAGGCGGCCAAGGTCGGGGTGGATGATTACCTGGTCGCTGGCCATGGTCTGGACGACCTGCTGGCCTTAGCGACGCCGACGCTGCGCCCCCGGCCTCTCCTGGCCTCCCCTAGCCTCCCCTAAACAGCGTCTCTCCGCCGCGCTGTGGGCTGACGCTCGATAGGGACCATAATGCTGCCATCAGGCTCGCAGAGCGTTTGAATCAGCCTCCCCTAGCCTCCCCTAAACAGCGTCTCTCCGCCGCGCCCCCTCTGCAGCCACGCGCGCCCCCTCTGCAGCCACGCTGGCGGTGCCTCCGTCCTGGCCGTGCCGGCATGGCGAGCCTGCGCGCTGGCGCGACGCTCGGCAGGGCCGGCGGCGAGGGCGGCACGCCGGGAGCAGCGGGCGGGGGAAAAGGCCGTTT
>SXND01000197.1 GCA_005777235.1 Pseudomonadota bacterium | reverse complement strand
GTGTTCCACCTGGATACGCGGGTTCACCTCAATGAAGTAAAACGCCTCGGTGTCGGCATCGAGCAGGAACTCGACCGTCCCGGCGTGCGTATACTGACAGGCCCTGCCCAGGGCGAGGGCCGCGTCGCACAGCATCTGCCGTTGTGCGTCGCGTAAATACGGGGCTGGGGCACGCTCGACCACCTTTTGATGGCGCCGTTGCACGGTGCAATCGCGCTCAAACAGATGCACCAGGTTGCCGTGCAGATCTCCCAGAATCTGCACTTCGACGTGCCGCGCCCGTCGTACCAACTTTTCGACATACATTTCATCATTGCCAAAGGCGCTCAGCGCTTCCCGACGGGCCACCGGGAGCAAGCGTCGGAGATCGTCTGCGCTCTCCAACACGCGCATGCCCCGTCCACCACCACCCCAACTGGCTTTGAGCATGACGGGAAAACCGACCTGCTCGGTCAGATCCAGCGCCTCATCGAGGTCGAGCGGTAGCGGCCCCGTGGCGGGCATGACCGGCACACCAGACGCTTGTGCGAGGGTCCTCGCCGCCACTTTGTTGCCCAGCGTGCGCATGACCACCGGCGGTGGGCCGATGAAGGTGATCTCGGCGTGGGCACAGGCCTCGGCAAAGTCAGGATTCTCGGACAGGAAACCGTAGCCCGGATGAATGGCATCCACCCGCGCCTCCCGCGCAATGCGCAGGATATCGGCCATGTCGAGATACGCCTCAATCGGCTTGCGGCCTGCCCCGACCTGATAACTCTCCTCGGCCTGGAAGCGATGCAGCGCCGCCCGATCCTCGTGCGTATAGAGACCCACGGTGCGGATATCCAGCTCATGGGCGGCGCGCATCACCCGCATGGCGATTTCACCACGGTTGGCAATGAGCAGACGGCGTATCTTACGGGGCAGGCCGGCGTCTTCTGGAACCACGATCACCTCACAGCGCTACGCCAGCGCGATGAGCATCTTCACGCCGAGTGCGCCAATGACAATTGCGAACACCCGCTTCAGGGTACGCTCTGAGGTCCGATGCGCCAGACGCGCCCCCAAGGGGGCCAGAAGCATACTGCTTACCGTAAATCCCAGCAAGGCGGGGAGATAAATGTATCCCATACTCAGCTCCGGCAAGCCGTTGGCGTGCCAGCCATTGATCAGGTAGCCGATGGAGCCAAACACCGCAATGGGGAAGCCCACCGCTGATGCGGTGCCAATTGCCATGTGAAACGGCACATTGCAGAGCATTAGAAAGGGAATCGTCAGGGTGGCGCCACCCATCGCCGCCAGCGCCGAGCAGACCCCGATGACGGTGCCCACGACGAGCAGTCCCACAGAGCCCGGCAAACGGCGGCTGGGCTTGGCTTTCCAGTTAAAGAGCATGCTGGAGGCCATGTAGAGGACGAAGGCCACGAAGATGACGGCCAGGGGAAACGTCGGGATATAGCGTGCCAGCAGCGTCCCCAGGCAGGTGCCGACGATGACCCCTGGAATCATCCCCCGCAAGACACTCCAGTCCACCGCTTTATGACGGTTGTGGGCGCGTAAGCTGGCGATAGACGTGAAGATCACCGTCGCCATGGCGGTCCCGAGGGCTACGTGCAGCATGTGTTCCGTCGGAAAGCCCTGCGCTGCAAAGACCATCGTGGTGAGCGGCACTTGAATGCCCCCGCCGCCCATGCCGAGCATCCCGGCGAAGAAGCCGATAAAGAGCCCAATAGCCGCGTAAGCAAGTATCCACTGATCCATAATTTTTTCTTTCCATGCGCTTCGAGTCTATGGAGAATCCTGTCAGACTACAGCTCGACCTATAGAGCGAGGCATCATCTTGTCGGTCGGGCTTGAGCCCGACACGGGGACTTTTCCTGAGAGCACAGGCGTCTCGCCTAGGTCCAGAGCGGGCACGACGCCTGCGCTCCCAGGGCTGGGCCCACTGACGTGCCCACGCAGCAGATAATAGAGCCGATAGGTCTGATGCGCCAGACTGCCACCGAGGAACAGATATCCCGCGAGAATCACCGGAAATTGATACTGCGCCACTGCCGCCACGGTCGTCGCCGTCGCGCCGAGCAGGGTGGCCACCAGACTCAGGGAGATGGCCCCACAACACACGGCCCCGGTGCCGGCGCCGATTAGACTCAGCACCGAGGCACTCAGCAGTACACGCCCGAGCCCTGGACATGCCGTGGGACTTTGCCGTCGTGCCTGTGCACGCAAGGCACGCAGCACGGTGACATAGACCGCGAGTATCATGAATACCAACCCCGTGTCCCCAATGACGTGGACCGTGGCGACGTAATTCCAGGTCACAATCTTGCCGGCTTTGAACAACGGGCTGGTGCGGCCGAACTCCAACACGGGTTCGTTGTCGACCAGCTGCACGACATCCGTCAGCGACGGAGTCGAGCGCCAGATGGTCAGGATATTCTGTGGTAGGTTGTACATTTTAATGTAAGTAGGCGGCTCTGTAAAACCTGCACTCAACACGAGCAGGAGCAGGAGATGGTACACGAGCACGCTCGCGACCCCTGCCCCCACACACGTCCAGCGCTGGCGCCACAGCACGCGGACCATCCGCCGCAGGGTCACAGGACACGGCTGTAAGGCTTGCACAGGGCGTTCTCCTGACTACGCGACTTCACGTCGTACTGAGGTGGCGAGGGCACGCCGCCAGTGATCCATGTTCTTCATGGTGCGCAAGGACTCTTCACGAATCGCCGCCAGCGCATTGAGCTTGAGACGCATATACGTCTCGCCGGCGCTCATCTCGGGCGTGCGGGGCCGTGCCAGAGGCACGTGCAACTCACGTTTAATCCGCCCTGGCCGCGCTGACATGACCATAATACGGTCGGACAAAAAGATGGCTTCATCGACATCATGCGTCACAAACAGCACCGTCGTGCGTATCTCCTGCCAGATGTGCAGTAGCAGCTCTTGCATCAGCAGGCGCGATTGGGCGTCGAGCGCCGCAAAGGGCTCGTCC
>SXND01000196.1 GCA_005777235.1 Pseudomonadota bacterium | reverse complement strand
GTACGACGATGACTGCCGTGCCAGAAGCGAGCGAGGCCAGACGTGGGTTGCCCCCTGTTGGACACAACGCTGGCCTCCATCACCACCGCGTGTGCAGAGGCGGGCGGGCGCACCGCAGCGATCGCCACCTGGTTGAGCGAGCCACAAGCAAAGCCTGTGGCGTACCAACGCGCCAAGGTCTTTTCCTGCGAGGGACTGTCGCGGCTGCGAGGGCGAAAGGGCACGCGTCCTGGGAGCAGGAGTAGCCGTGCCAAGAGATGCAGGAGAAACTTGTGCGAGGGTTTCTTGGTTTGCTAGCAACGCACCAGGACACTCTGGAGCCGCCGCATGATGTCTCTCCCTTCTCAGTTGCCTTGGCACATCCCCCTTGAGAAGAGGAGCACTCATGCGGCTACCTCTCAGCCAAAACTGTCCGCAGTATTGCTCAGTGAGTTGTCCAGTAAAGATGGCTGAGCGCCGCGCAAGATGCCCGGCACATGATGGCGCAGTGCCATAGAGGGGCTACGATGTCCAGCACATGGGAGGGAGAGAGAAACAGCCACAGTGACGAGCCTCACATCGCCTCGCATACGCTATACACTGACGCCGTGGAATGATAGCCAGGCGTTGTAAGGTAGGGGTGAGGCTTCGATGAATTGCCCGTGAAGAGTGCTGTGGCGCCTTTGTGCCGGCCCCCTACGGGTATCGCCGCTCTGGGGCAGCGTCCGTGACCGGCAGGCGTACGCGCCGGACGTCAAGCCACGCGCCATCCAGCGTCGTCCTCCGCGCAGAGTTGATAGGGTTGTGATTGAGGAGGTATCAGATGGCGGAAGACACACAAACAGGTGCAGGTCTCGGTGAGACGATTGGCAATGCTGGCACGGCGGTGAAAGATGGGGTGGTCGGTGGGTTACGCGGTCTGCATGAGATCGAGATGGAAGTTGTCGAACTGATGCGCGACACCGTCTCGCATAGCGTGCAGGCCACCGGGGCAGTGGTCAAGGAAGGGGTCACGGTCGTCAGTGGCGTGCTCAAGGGCACCATTCAGGCCACCGAAGAGGTCGGCAGTGGCATCATCACGGGCACGAAAATGTCACCCTGGGGGTCATTACCGGCGTGCGCGAGGTCGGAGGCAATGTCTTGACCACGGCCCAGCAGGCAGGACGCGGCACGGTGGCCGTGGTGGCTGAAATCGGCACGGACGTGGCGACCGTGGCCACGAAGACACTGCACAGTGCTATCGAGACGACGCAAGACACCAGCAATGCGGTAGGCAGCGTGGCCAAATCTGCGGCGCTCGGCGTGGTGACTGGCAGCAGTGAGGTGGGGAATGCGGTGGTCCATGGGGTGCGCGATGTCCTGGTGGGAGCCGTCGAAGGGGTGAAGGATGTCCTGGGCGCCATCTTGCCCCGTGCCGCGGCCACGCCGGCGCTGGTGGCTACCGTCCCAGGCGCGGCGAGTGCGCCCACACCGTCGGGGATGTTGTCTTCCCCGTCGCAGACGCGGCGCACTGAAGAGTAGTCGCTGCGACCGGGAGTCGGGCTGCAGCCCGACCTCCAGAGGAGGTCATGCCCTGGCAGGCCGGGCTGCAGTCCGACCAGGAGACTGGTGCAGGATAGGGCTATACAGTTGTCGGTTTTGGCGTCGCCTGTGCCTGAGAGCCCAGGCGTCTCGCCGGCTTCCAGAGCGGGCGGGACGCCCGCGCTCCAGAAAAACTGCGTCCGTTGCTTGCCCCACGTGGACAACTGCATGACTCTGGGTGCAAGACCTCGGATCTGGACATCAATACATCTGGAGGTGCAGGCCCGGGATTGAGGCCGTCCATACTGCGGTGGCGGGCCGAGCCCGCTATAAGGTCTGTGGGCTCTACGGTTCGGTGGCGCTGCAACGACACCTTGCAGTGCGTCTGGCGGTCGTTGACAGCATTCAGTCCGTCTCGGCGAGTCCGCGCACGGGCAAGGTCTTGATCGAGTATCACCCGGACACAGCAGCGGAGGCGATTGCGGCGCTGCTCACCAGCGTCGTCACCGAGCACCACAGCGCCGGATATCCGCTGCCGGCCATGCCTGCGGCAGGGGTGCACAGCGATGGCACGCATAGAGCGGCGGCCCAGTCGCTACGTGACACGCCCCTGCCCAGTCGGCGCGCCGTGCGCCGTGCCGTCACCCAGGCGGACGAGCCGCCCAAGCGCCCTGGCATTGCCTGGCGGCTGAGGAGGTCGTGCTGGCCTTTGAGACCTCCGAGACTGCAGGGCTCGCCAGCGCTGTCGCCCACGAGCGTCTGCACACCTACGGCCCCAACCTGCCCCCGGAATCCGTGCCGCGCTCTGGCCTGAGTATTCTGCTGGATCAGTTTACTTCCCTACCCGTGGCCCTTCTCGGGGTGGCCGCCGGCATTTCCCTGTGCACCGGCGGCCTAGCCGATGCCGTGGTGATTGCTGGGGTGGTGGCCATTAACGCCACTCTTGGCTATGTCACCGAAAGCCGCACCGAGCAGACCATGCACTCTCTCAAAAGCCTGGTGCGCCCCTCGGCCTTGCTGCAGCGTGACGGCGAGGTGGTCACCGTGCGCTCAGAAGACATCGTGCCGGGCGATGTCCTGGTGCTACGACCGGGCAGCTACATTGCGGCGGATGCGCGTCTCCTGCAGGCCCAGCGCTTGAGCGTCGATGAATCCGCCCTTACCGGGTCCGCCGGCGCCCTCGGGGCCTACGGCTATGGCCTGGCGCGCTATGGGGCAGGGGCCCAGGCGAACACGCTGGCGTTTGCCAGTCTAACCAGCGCGCAGCTCCTGCACGCCCTGAGTAGCCGCTCACAAACGCACAGCCTGTTCTCGGGGCCGTCGCTACCCCGCAACCCGTTACTACTGCTCGCAGTGGGCGGCTCGCTGGGGTTGCAAGTGCTGGGGTTCGCCGTGCCAGGAGCGGAATCTCCTTGGCCTGACGCTGCCGACGCTGCTGGATGGGCTGGTGATTAGCGCCAGTGCGGTGCTGCCACTTCTAGTGAATGAAGCCACCAGGGGGTTGGGGGCAGCGCCGGAGCCCGGGAGCCGGCTGGTGTCCACGCCGACCATCATGGCAGTCTAAGGGCCTGTCACAGAATGACTTCCCGATAGCGTAGAGCTTTGCCCTGGGAGCGCAGGCGTCTCGCCGGCTTCCGGAGCGGGCAAGATGCCCGCGTTCCCAGGTACACATCTCCAAAACGGGAAGTTATTTTTTAACAGCTCCTAAGGGCCTGTCCGTAAATAACATACTTGACTTATGTTGCTCTGAGGTCTACCCATAGACTCATGGCAACAAGCATGAGCCAACGCAAAGCAGCCGAAATGGCGATCCAAAAGCGGTTTGCTCGTCTCAACGACAGCCTGAGTG
>SXND01000195.1 GCA_005777235.1 Pseudomonadota bacterium | reverse complement strand
GCGCTCAGCCCGGTAGCCGTGGTCGCCCCAAACGACGCCAGCAAGTAGTCGGAATACAAATCTGCTATCGGTTGTGATTTCATACGGGCGATTCTACACTTTTTTCGTTCCAGTCGCGTAAGGTGAGTTCATCATTTTGCCTGGGAAATAATGATAAACATATCCGTTCTCGTCTGAGCCTCATTGAGAATGCCACATCACTTCACTGGGTCATACGCATAACATACACCACGCCCTGCAAGCCTACCGCACCGCATGGCAGGCATGGACGATAGCTGCCAACCTACCATCCTTGCGCTAGTGTTGGGGCTGTTGGCCTATAGTAGGCCAAAGAGCAGAGCATGAGGCCTGAGAGGTCACGATGGATAGGACACCGACCATCGAGACTCAGCGACCTTTCGATGCGCGAATTGTACCCCGCGCGTTTGTTTTTCAACGTGAGCGAGAATCACATTGATCCACGAAAGAATAAAAAGAACTGCCATAGCCACGAGGAACCCCTCGCCTAGGATGGCGGCGATCCCAATCCCGATGAAGCCAAAAGCCAGATGGACAAGAAAACCGCGTGCTCTATCATCGGCAGGTAGTTGATGAGCCTCCAGGATGATGATGATCGCTCTGATAAGATCGTAATACCGAGAGCTGCAAAAGGGCCAAACATGAGCGTAAGAAGGCCAACAAAGACAACCGTGATCGCAGGCACAAAGGACAGCACCATGAGCGTATTCGCCAGGAGATGGACGAGAGAAAATCCACCGTTGGCGCCCCCGCTGATTGTATACGCCCCTGAACCTGTCTCTGGGTCAAGGATGATGTAGCCTACCCCAGTCCACCCACCGACAGTCACTGCGCGCTGCGACACGAGTACGCTTTTCCCCATGGCTACCGCCGCGTGTATCTCCATAGTGACCTCAGGCGCCAGTGTGAGGTACGGCAGGGCGCTGGCCATGGTGTCTGAGGTGATGGTATAGAGGCGTTGTCCCTGACGACTCGCCACGGTCAAGGCCTTCACGGCGGAGACCGCGTCGCCTGCGGCGAGAGGAGCTGGCAAGCACTGCTCGAGGATTTGATGCTCCAGCGCCGACTGGCGCAGCCCACTCACCTGCACATAGGCTCGCTGCGTCGCCCGCGCGTTGTCCTGACTCACCACACTGCTGACGAGATGATCGACGTCGATCTCCAGGCCCGGAAAGACAACCGTGCGTGGTACGCCGAACCAGCAATGCGGGCGGACGACGGCGGTGACGCGACCAAAGGAGGGCTGGCGGTAGGCCAGCACGCCCACAGCTCGGGCAGGCAACCCGTCCGCGATGTCGGTGGTGGTAAAGTAGTACAGGGCAGCGGTGTAGAGCACGTCCCCGAGGAAGTCGTCTTTGGTCAGCCCACCGCCCGCGGCGGTTTCAAGCACCGCTTTTGTAGCCGTGAGTTGCGCCTGCAGGCGCTGCATCTGACTGGCGGCGATGCCTGCTGCATCCAGGGCCCACGCCTGGTATGCTCCCGCCACGACCGAGTTCTCCACCTCCTCCCAGCCTTTGTGAGATCCTGTTTAAAGTCTTTTTAGGAGAAGGACGAGGAAGGCTAGAACAGTCATTTGTAAAGAAGTATTGATTTTGCGCTCACAGTTTTTCCAGAGTCTCCGGCATTTTGCTAACCACGCGAACGAACGTTCTACCACCCATCGCTTGGGGATGACGACGAACGTGTGAAGCTCCTCGCGTTTGGCGATTTCAACGGGACACCCAAGAATGTCTTTCGTGGCCGCCGCAACATTTTCACCCGTCTATCCGCCGTCTGCCAGCACATTCATGACGTTTCCGCGCGTCTCTTTGTGTGCAGCAAACATCTGCAATACACCGTTTCGATCCGTTACATCGGCGGTCGTTACCACAATCGCCTGCGGCAATCCTTGCGTGTCGACGACAATATGCCGCTTGATGCCAGACACAAGCTTGTCGCCGTCCTAGCCCTTTGCTTCAGCCGTGTCAGAGTTTGTGACACTGTGGGCATCGCTAATAATGCACGAGGTTTTCGCCTCCCGGCCATCGAGCCTACACGTTTTTGCGACCAATTTTTTTAAGACTTGCTCCAACACGCTCTCGGATGCATGCGCTTTTTTCTTACTCCACACGCCAAAATAGTCGTAGCAACGTTGCCACTTTGGATAGCTTTTTGGTAACATCCGCCACTGGATGCCGCCCTTCAAACCATACAACACGCCACAAAAAACATCATATAAATCAACGCGTCGAGGGCTCGTTCGCTTACGTGCAGATTCCAAGTCACGACGAATCATATCAAATTTCTCGCGACGGATATCGCTTGGATACCTCCCCGTCATACTGCCTCCCTGTTGTGTGTGGAGACAGTCGAGCATCAATCAAAAAGATTTTAAACAGATTCTGAGGCGGAAGTGGCCGTCGGGCGCGGTGGTGGTGCTCAGCCCTCCGCCGCTGACGACCGCCACGGGCAGTGGCGCGTCACTGCCCGTGGCAACCACCTGGCCGTGCAGCGTCACCGCTGGCGGGTCGGTGCCCAGTGGCAGCAGGGTGGGCGCAAAGAGCAGCACGCTGCCGGCGCTGACCGTCCCGGTGCCACTTGCTGGCTGGTACCCCACCGTCGTGGCGCTCAGCGAGACGGAACATGGCGCACTGGCGAGCTGGAAGCCCCCATCACTCGTCGTGGTGGTTGTGGCGTGCGTGGCGCCCTGGCTACTGATGCTGACGCCTGCCAGCGGCAGACCCGTGGGGCTGGCGGTGATCCGCCCGGCAATCAGCCCGATCTCCGGCTGCGGGACCAGCAGGAGGGTGCCGACGTCATAGTGCTGTCCCGCCACAACGCTCACCGGACGCTGGGCTTCCTGATAGCCGACGCTCTGCGTACGCAGGATATAGGTCCCGGGTGCCACGGTGGTCAACACAAAGGTGCCGTCGGTGGGCCGCACGGTGGTGGAAACGGGCGAGCCATCAAGGCTCACGAGCGCCACGGCCAGTGGCAAACCATTGGCGGCGCTGAGCACGCGCCCGCTCACCGTGCCGGTGGTCGGGGAGGTGGGCAAGTGCACCTGCGCCAGCACCTGGAAGGCGCGCAGAGCAAGGGCGGTGCTGTAGACATCATGCTCCCAGGAACCATCAGCGGCCTGCGCGGCATACAGGCCGCTGGCCGCGGCGGCGTAGCGGCTGGCATCACTGCTGGCTGGCGCGAGCGCGAGGAGCGCCAGGGCCGTCTCCCAGGCCCTGTCCCAGCCACCGCTGGGGCGCTGCTGCTGCACCAGGGCCGTGAGCGCGGCTTCCAGGGCGACGCGTACGTCAAATTGCCAGCGCCACGCCTGCAAGGCGGTGGCGGCCAGGGCGGTCAGCGGCACCGAGGCCTGTGAGGCCCCTGGCAGGCGAAAACTGCCGCCCGGGCCTTGGGCGCGTTGCACAAACGCCAAGGCTCGGCCCACCGCGTCCGAGGCGCTCGCGCCGGTGGCGGCCAGGGCATCGAGCGCCCACGCCGTGTCAAACACCGTACTGGTGTAGCCCGGCTGATCGCCAAAACCGCCGTCTGGACGCTGGTGCGTCAGCAGACGTGCGCGCAGGGCGGTGACGTCCGCCCCGGCATCCACATGCCTCAGGATCTGCCGCGCCACATACTGCGTATTCTGAAACGTCTGCGCCTCCACAAAGGCCCGCGCCGCCTGCTGCGCCGGGCTCAGCGCCACGGCAAGGGCCTGCCAGGTACGCAGCACTTCGGCGGTCGCCTGGAAGGGCGTCGCCAGCGCGGGGGCCGTGACGTACATCCCATCCGGTTGGAACCGCGCCTCTAACCAGGATCGCCCCGCCTCAGGCGTGGCCCCGACCCGAGGCACCAGCCACAGACTCCACAACAGGACCAGGCTCAGACCCCGTTGCCACACAATTGCAGACCGCATGATGTGCTCCCTCACAGCGTGTGACGAGTCCGTCCCATCGCCTCTGGTGTGTCTCACGCGCCAGTATCCTGCTGGGTCGAGATGGCTGTTGCATCCATAGCCTCGTCAGTCCCGGTAGGGGCCATGCACTGGGGTAGGACTGCGGCAATGGATATCTAGCGTTTTAGTAGGTTGATCTAGACGATCTATCCCGACACGTCAAGGCCTTGTGCGCCCAGGCTATGACGAGGGCACCCAGGAGGCGTGACGAGGCGGGACCGCCCCGGGTAACGCCAACCCATGCCAGGGGCTATACGTCCCCTCGTGGGCCCATAGGTGCTTGAAAGACCAGTCTCACTCCGACACGGTGGAACCTTGCTCAGCGTCCCAGTCGAGCCACAAGCGCCCATCCCGAAACACCCGGCCAGTGGCGCGTAACGCGGTGGCGCCATTGCGGATGACGCGATGCACATGGACGGGCGGGGCCAGCAGCGTATCGCGCCCGAGGTGAAACGTTTGCGTCGCCACCAGCGCCATGTAGGCCCGGTTCAACGCCAGAGCCCGCTGCCGTGACGGCAGGATGGCCCAGGCCAGATCCTGATCGCCGCCCGGCGCCTCCCGCCGCACCAAGGCCTCATCGAGCCCCCCGCCGGGAAAAAAGCGGCTCAGCATCTCGGTATTGGCGCGAAACTCATCGCCGCCCAGCACCCGGCGCAGATAGGTCAGCAGCTCGGGGTCGGCGTGCCCATGCTGCGGCACATCCGGCATGCCGCGCACGTCCTGCGGGCGCCACCCGGCGGCGCCCGGCACCTTGCGCGCCAGGGCAAAGGTCTGATCCACCGTCACCCCGAGGCTGCTGTGACAGCCCACACAAAAGCGGTGTTCTTCCTCGGTTTGCACGCGCAGGCGCCCGACGGCATCCTCGATGAACCCCTGCAGTTGCCAGCTCAAGGCATTGCGCAGGCCGGTGAGCGGCGAGCCGGCGTAGGTCGGCAGCCAGCCGAGCGCCTTTTCCTGGCGTTCGCGTCGATAGGCGCGTCGCACGGCGTGGGGGTCGAGCCACTGCACTTTGCGGGTATAGCGCACTTCTTTCATGCGCGTCGAGAGCCAGGGGGGCTGGTCGGGGTCGAGGTAGCGTACGGTGTGCAGAAACTCCGTGCCGCGGGGATAGAGGTCACGCGACACCGGAATCTGCCGGGCGCCCCCGACATAGTGCGATGGGAGGCGCTGCAGGCGCGTGATGGCGCAGCTGAGCTGCCCATCACCGTCCAGATCCACGCCGGCCAGGGTCTCATCAAGGGGTGCCACTAGCAGCCCGAGGGCCTCCGGCAAGCGCGCCGGGGCCACGGCAATGGCGGCTTCGACAATGGCCAGGTTCACGGCGTAGATGGCGCGTGAGGGCACTCCCTGGCTGTCGGTGCGAAACGCCTGGGGCAAACGGATCATCACGTCATTGGTGCTGCCATTGGTAGGCCAAAAGGTGCTCAAAAAGGGTTTGTAGCGTATGGCGCGCCAGCCACTGCCATCGTGGGCAAACCCGTCGGCGTCAAAGCCCTGCCCAAAGTCGAGGTCCGGCACCCAGCCCGGGTAGTCCGGGCGCGCCGCCAGGGCCTGACGCAGGGGCGTGTAATTGTCCTGCCGAATCGACGCCAGCACCGTGGCCTCGCTGAGCGGGACGGTGTCCGCGGTGCGCTCAATGAACAGATTCTGCCAGTGGTTGGTGAGCGCTGCCGCACTGCAAGGCATAGTCTTCTTGGAGAGGCCAGTCGACCAGGGTATTGGGCGCCGTCGGCTCGGTGTGGCAGGTCCAGCAGGGATTGGACTCCCCGGCCGTGTGGGTGTAGCACTGCGGCGGCACCCCGGCCCCCGGGTTGGTCGTCTGGCCAATGCTGGCGCGGGCGGTAGCGAGTGGATCATCGTCATGGGCCGAGCTGGCACCGGCCACGGTCTCGGCGGGGCTGGAGGCGAGCCCGCCCGCCCGACCGAGCAGGAGGCCCAGGCCGAGGAGCCCGCACAGGAGGCGTCGGGCCGCCACTAGCCGAGTGGTGGTGAGCGAAAGAGGGAGATGGGCTAAGGGAAACAACATGGGAGAGTCCTCCGCAAGGTTAGCGGACGTGTGGTGGTCTGTCCGCGTTGGGCCGGGCTCGCACCCTGGGAGCCGCGTACCCCGAGCCGGGGTGTGGCATGGCCCCGGAGGCCGCGCCGTGCTGGTACGCCCCCGGCACGTGGCACACGGGCTGGGAATAGTAGAACTTAACATACTATGGGGGTGCCGTGCCTAGAGCCGTGGAGACGCTGGGGCACCTGTTGGCGTGGCATGGCCCCCCTGCCAACGTCCAGAACCGGCGTCTCACACGGGAGGATACCCAGTGGGCCGCGACACTCCCAGGCGTGCACTGTGCGGCGTGCGCGCTCTCGATGTAGCAGCGCTGCGCCGCATTGATGGTACAAAGTACACAACGGGATCTAGCCACCCGCGACTGGCGGAAACACCGCAAATTCATCCCCTGGGGCCAGAAGCGTCTGCTCACGGTCTGCGGGGTCGATGTAGAAGCCGTTGAGCATCGCCAGATGCGACAGCTCCAGGGGCAGCTGCAATTGTTGCATCAGCCGTGCGACGCTCGTGCCCTCGGCAATGTCCATCTGGACTTCATTGTGTCTGGCATGCGGCGGGAGATATTTTCCCAGCACGGCAAACAACTTCACAGTGACTTCCATCGGCGTGATCCCTCTTCAGGCCGTTTGGTGCCGCGTCCTCCCGCGAGACGGGGACGCCTCCACACCCTGTCGTGCGCTGGCAAGAAGCTACGGGAGGCGTAGGCAGGATGCAAGACGGGCGCGCCACTTTTCTCATTGACGCCTCAAAGCGCCTCGCCTATGGTGAAGCGCCAGGCGTGGACAGTACGACAGAGGGGCAGGGGCAAAGCGTTGCGGCAGCCGTCCGACGGCGCAACGGCCCCCATGACCGGCAGAGACAGCAGGGAGCAAGCGATGCGCACCTATTTACACATTCACCTCCAGAATCAGACCGTGCAATCCGAGACATTAACAGGCGAA
The DNA here is from genome assembly GCA_005777235.1 of Pseudomonadota bacterium. Taxonomy (GTDB): domain Bacteria; phylum Tectomicrobia; class Entotheonellia; order Entotheonellales; family Entotheonellaceae; genus SXND01. The sequence goes on along the minus strand of SXND01000195.1, from coordinate 326 downwards.
GCTCTAGTGAAAGCCGGACGCTATTTGATTGCCAAAACGCTGGTGGAGAGCCAGGTGGCCACGGTAGATCCCTTAGAGGCTGTTTGAAAAGTCGTCCATAGATGGCATCAGCGCAGTACACGCGGGGGATGAACGCCAATCCAGACCCCACAGACCGCACTGATGCCGCCTGGGAGTGTCTGAAAGATTGCCTCCCACCCCCCACGCCTGGTGGGCGCCACCGCGCGTGGGCGATGCGGGCGGGCGTCCAGGCGCTCTGGTCGGTCGTCGCCGGGGGCATCCCATGGTGGAGGCTGCCCCATGCCGAGCCCCAAGGGCCCAGGGTG
>SXND01000033.1 GCA_005777235.1 Pseudomonadota bacterium | reverse complement strand
TTCCAGCAGTGCGCTCAGCCCGGTAGCCGTGGTCGCCCCAAACGACGCCAGCAAGTAGTCGGAATACAAATCTGCTATCGGTTGTGATTTCATACGGGCGATTCTACACTTTTTTCGTTCCAGTCGCGTAAGGTGAGATCTGATCAAGGACCGCGACAAAGTCCATCCCGCCTCCTCCCTGCCGTGTGTTCTACCGACGTGTGCATGCGGCCTGCATCATAGCATAGGCGACACGCCGCCGCCGGATGCCCCGCCTCATGATCATCGCACGGCCAGCTGCACCAGCGCCGCCTCCGTCTGCGGCAGCCAGAACGTCATGTCCATGGCATGGTACATCTCCATAGGCGGTCGAGAACTCGGTGCGAGCCGGCTCCAGCAGGCTGGTCGTGGCATACAACGTGCCCAGGCCGCGGTGGCAGTGCGCCTGGAGCGGGCGCATGCGCAGCTCTTTAGGCAGGGCGAGGGCCTGCCGGTAGTGGCCGGCGACGGGTTCGACCTCGGGGGACGCCTGGCGCGCCATGCTCTCACCCAGGAGCCACAGGGCCCAGGCCTGGGTGCCGCGTCGCTGGTACTGGTGGGCGAGGTCGAGCGCCTGTACGGCGTGTTGGCGTGCGTCTTCCATGCGGTCAGCCAGCAGATACGCCTTACTGAGGCCAGCAATCGAGGGCGCCAGACGCCTCGGTTTGCCCCTGGCGGCCAGTTGCTCCACCCCGTGTTCCAGCAGCGCCAGACCCGCGGCGACACGCCCATCCTGGGCATACGCCAGGCCCAAGGCGGCAGTCAGCAGGGGCACGAAGAGCGGAATGTGCCAGTCCTGGCACAGCCCCATGGCCCGCGCCAGCACCGGGATGGCCAGGGGTACGTCCCCCTGGCGCAGAGATACCACACTGAGCCCATAGCACGTCACAATTAGGCTGAAGGGATGATTGCCGTCTCGGCGATCTGGAGCCCGTCTGCGGCCATGGCGCGCCCCTCTGTGAACGCGCCGCGTTCGGCATGGCAGAGGCTCAGCCAGGCCCGGGAGATCGCCGCGACAATGCCATGAGCGCCCAAACGTTCATAGCGCAGATCGCCTTGGAGTACCGCCACATTCCGCCCAGACTCTCGACGGCCTGTGGATAGTCTCCCATGTCGTAATAGGCCCGACCGAGGATGAGATACGCCTGGACCTGCAGGCCGATACACCCGAGTGTGGCCGCCACAGCCAGGGCGCGATGGCCGTAGTCTATGGCGTGCTCCACCTCGCCTATCACCCAGCAATCCCCGGCAAGCCCCCCATCCGAGTAGTCCATACGACATCCCGAGTGCTGTGACACAACCAAGGGTGTCAACAGCACTCATGTGCAGGCATGCTTCCCCCTACACATGACCGGGCTGCCCATGGCGACCGTTGCCCCCAACCAGCGGTCTGGGGCACGCTGGGGAGCCCACGCCGGCTCGGGGAACGGATACACGCGGGGTGCGAGGCGTAGGCCCGGCCGTCGAGGCGCCCGCGGCGCGCAGCCCTCTTGGAGGGCGGGAAAACCCCCACCCCGATCTGTGCGTCGGATGCCTCATCAGCGTGCGCTTTACGCACCGCCTCCCGCCGCTCGCCCCACGTGCGGCTCCCCACAGGGAGGGACCGCGACGCCTCCAGGCCCCGCCGCGTCTGCTCGTCGCAGGGCACTGGCTCCTGAGCGCGCTGGCTTGACGCGCCCACAGAAGCCAGGCGCGGGGCAACATGCCGAGCGTTCGCCCTCCTCGCAGAGCTCATGGACAGCCGGGAGGGCATGAGCGGGCATCGCTGCTGTGCAGTGCTCGCATCGCCTGGTGCTGGCCCGGGAGTGGTCACGCAGTATTCCTGGTGTATTCTGCGGGCAAGGCGCAGTATGATCCTGGTCGCGTCTGGCAAGCACATCGGACAACCATGGGGATTGGACAGGAGGGCCTATGCGCGGCGTGGTATTTCTTGGTGAGAGACGGCTGGAATTACGCGATTTTCCCGACCCGACACCGGGGCCGGGCGAAGTGGTGTTTGCCATTAGAGCCTCTGGGATGTGCGGCAGCGACCTGCACTCGTATCGTTCCCCAGGGGGCACCGCGGCGATTGGTGTGCGTGGCCGCACGGAAGCCGTGATCGCCGGGCACGAACCCTGTGGCCTCATTGCCGCGGTTGGTCCCGGTGTCAGCGCGGCGCAAGCCCGCGTCGGGCAACGGGTGATGAATCACCACTACGCCGGCTGCGGCGTGTGCAAGCACTGCCGCACGGGCTGGGCCCAAATGTGCCTGGAGGGAAGCACGGTGTACGGTGCCAATGGCCACGGCGGCCATGCGCACTACATGAAAGCACCGGCCTATACGGTGGTGCCCTTGCCGGACGATCTGTCGTTTGAGGCTGGGGCGGCTATCTCCTGCGGCACGGGCACGGCGTACGGCGCCTTGCGACGCCTAACCCTGTCGGGCAATGACACGCTGGCGATTTTTGGCCAAGGGCCAGTGGGGCTGAGCGCCACCATGCTCGCCAAGGCCATGGGGGCCCGGGTCATCGCCGTGGATATGAGTGCCGAGCGCTTAGGGCTGGCGCAGTCGTTTGGCGCCGACGTGATCATTGATCCACGCGCCGATGAGCCGATTGCCGCCATCCACGACCTGACGCATGGTGAGGGCACCGATCTGGCGCTGGACTGTAGTGCCTCGCCCGAGGCCCGCATTGCAGCGATACGCAGCACCCGTGCCTGGGGCAAGGTATGCTTTGTGGGCGAAGGCAACAACGTGACGATTGATGTCAGCCCAGACATGATCCGCAAGCAACTCACCGTCATGGCGTCGTGGACGTTTAACACGGTGGGCCAGGCCGAGTGCGCCCGCTTTATCGCCGATCGCCACATACCAGTGGAGCGCATCTTCACGCATCGTTTTCAGCTGGAGCAGGCGGAGGAGGCGTACACGCTGTTTGACACGCAAACAACGGGCAAGGGCGTGTTTGTGTTTGAGGGCTAGCGGCACGATTGATCTGGCATGAGGCGCAGGTCGGCGCCAGCATCTCCTGGGCGCTGGGCGCCGACCTACAACCTCTGGGGAGACTTGAGGATGGCGTATCGATCCGCACTCAGTATCACCGTCAATGACGAGCTGCACCACCTAGAGCTGGACCATCGCACCACGCTCCTCGAGGTGCTGCGGGATCATCTCGACCTCACTGGCGCCAAGCGCGCCTGCGACCGGGGCGAGTGCGGGGCGTGCACCGTCCTGGTCGCTGGACAGCCCATGTACGCTTGCCAACTCCTGGCCATGCAGGTACGTGGTCGCGCCGTGGTCACTATTGAGGGGCTGGCGACGCAGGAGGCGTTCCGCCCCGTCTTGGACGCCTTTGTGGCGCAGGACGGCGGGCAGTGTGGTTTTTGTACTCCGGGATTCGCCGTGGCGACCTACGCCGCGTTGCAACGCCTGCCCGAGGCCAGTGTCCAGGAGCTGCGTTGGGAACTGGTGGGGCACCTGTGCCGTTGCAACGCCTATGACAAAATTATGGCTGCGGTGCAAGACGCCAGTCGGCGTCAGCAGCCGACATCGGCCACCGCCGTAATGAGGACCGAGCCATGAGTACAGATCTCGCTGTCGTAGGGACGTCCATCCCACGTCGGGGCTTGCTGGAGAAAGTGCAGGGGGCGGCGCGCTATACCGCCGATCTGAAACGCCCGGGTATGCTGTATGGCCGGGTGCTGCGTAGTCCGCATGCGCATGCGCGCCTGGTGGACATTGACACCACGGCGGCCCGCCAGATGCCCGGTGTGCATGCGGTGTTGACCTACCGTGATGTGCCGCAGGTGCCCATTGACGCGGATCTCCTGCCCCTGGCAGACACCGTGCGCTTTGTCGGCGATGAAGTGGCTGTGGTGGCCGCCGAGAGCGAGCATCTGGCCGAAGACGCCCTGCGCCTGATGCGCGTCGAGTACGAGGTACTCCCAGCAGTATTTGACGCCGAGGACGCTCTACGCCCCGAGGCCCCCATCATACACCACGGGGGTAATCTCGTGGGTGGCAGAGCCCTGGTGTTGGAACGCGGCAGCGTGGCCCAGGGTTTCACAGACGCCGAGCGCGTCTTTGAAGGCACATTTCGCACCCAGATTCACGCCCCGGTGGGCATGGAGACCCGCGCCGCCTTGGCCGAATGGCAGGGTGACGCCTTGACGGTGTGGAAGACCAGCCGTGCCGTGCACGCCACGGATCGCCAGACCCTGGCCCACGTGCTCGGCGTGCCCCTGGCCCAGGTGCGCGTCATCTGCACCACCATGGGGGGCGGCTTTGGCAACAAAGACGAAAGCCGCCTGGCCGTCTTAGTGGCGTTGCTGGCACGCCAGGCCGGACGGCCCGTACACCTGGAATACAGTCGCACCGAAGAGTTCATCGCCGGGCGCAATCGGCAGTCCTCGTTGACGCATCTGCGTTTAGGCGTACGGCAGGACGGCACGCCGACCGCCGTGGCCATGCGTAGCATCATGAACGCCGGAGCCCATGTCGCCTCGGGCATGAACGTGACGCGCCGCACGGGCCAGGGGGCGCTCTACCTCTATACCTGCCCCAATGCACGTTACGAGGGCTTGACGGTGTACACCAACCGGCCCGCCGGGGGCTCGTTCCGTGGCCTCGGCGCTCCGCTGGGGCACTTCGCATTGGAAGTGCTCATTGACCAGGCAGCGCAGGCCCTAGGCATCGATCCGCTGGACTATCGCTTGCAACATCACGTCACCGCTGCAGGACAACCGGGTCAGCGCACCACCCCGGTGGGACAGCTTTTACCTGACGAACCGGTGGAAGGCGGCCTGGCCTTCTCCAGTAACGCCCTGCGCGAGTGTATCATCGCCGGTGCCGAACGTATCGGCTGGCGCCAGCGCCATCACCCGCATGCCGCGGCCACGGGAAGTGTCCGGCGTGGAATGGGCATGGCGCTTGGGGTGTACAAAGGCGGCACTGGGCGCGACGCCGAGGCGGAAGTACGCATCACCCCGGCGGGACGGGTCAGGGTGGCGATAGGCAACGTCGATGTGGGCCAGGGCTCCACCACCCTGCTGGCGCAGATGGCCGCCGAAGCGCTGGAAGTCCCCGTGCACTTAGTGGATATGGTGCTAGCCGACACGGCGACCACGCCCCCGGCGCACCTCACCGCCGGGTCGAGTACAACCATCACCAGCGGGGCTGCCGTCAAGCTGGCGGCAGAAGATGCCAAACGTCACCTGCTCGAACGCGCCGCCACGCTGCTCCACACCCCGGCTGTGCGTTTGGAAGCCGGACAGGTCGTGGCGGTGGCGCAGCCGCAGCAGCGTGTGGACCTTGCTGCCGTGGTGGCCGGGTTGCCGGGTGATATTGTCGGCACGGCGCAGGTCACCTCTGGGAGCACGACGCATCTGGTCAATGCCTTTGCGGCGCACTTTGCGGAAGTCGAAGTCGATATGCCGAGTGGGCGCATTCGCGTGCTACGCTACGTGGCGGTGCACGACTCGGGACGCATCGTACACCCGGTGATGGCTGAGAATCAGGTGTCTGGCGGGGTGCTGCAATTTCTCGCTATTGCCTTACGCGAGGAGTTGTATCTTGATCCCCGCAGTGGCGTGACCCTCAATCCCAGCTTGCTCGAGCACAAGTGCACCAGCATTGTCGATTTCCCGCCCATTGACGTGCTCTTTGCCGGTCCGCCCGACCCCTGCGGCCCGTATGGTGCCAAAGGGCTCGGCGAGCCGCCGGTGGTGCCGGTGCTGGCGGTGATCGCCAATGCCGTGGCCAATGCCACTGGGGTGTGGCTGCACGAAGTACCGTTTACGCCCAAGCGTGTCCTGGCGGCCATCCAGGCGCAGGGCCGGGCCAAGGCCTAGCCCTGGCGGCGGCGGTACCAGTGCCCGAGGGGCAGGAGCACGGTGACAGCGCTACAGAGCAGCGCAAAGCTGTCGCCCAGCGCGGTATACAGACTGAAAAGCCGCAGCGGCTGGATGGTATGCACCTGGGCATCGGCTTGGAACAGCGGCAGCACGGCATGTTCCTGTCCCAAAGCATCAATAATCGACGTCAAGCCGGTATTGGTGACGCGGACGAGATACACGCGGTTTTCCACGGCGCGAAACGCCGCTAAGGCCCGGTGCTGATACGGCGCCCGCGTGGCACCGAACCACACGTCATTGGTGAGATTGACCAGCACCTGGGCGCCCTGCTGCACGGCCCGCCGCGCGAGGCCCGGAATAATGTCCTCATAACAGATCAACGGTCCCAGGCCCACGCCGTTGGGCAAGGTCACAATCCCACCCGTCCCTGGTGTCAGATTGCCGATGGTGGGGGAAATATGGCGCAAAAACGGTAGATAACGCTGCAAGGGGATATATTCGCCAAAGGCCAACAAGTGTTGTTTATCATAGCGCCCACGGATAGACCCCGCGCTGTCCAGCAGCAGCGCCGCGTTAAACACCTGGCGCGCTGTGCCCTGGCCGGCGTAGGCCAGGGCGCCAATGAGCCAGGACATCTGTGGGGGCGTCGGCAGTGCCGGCCAGGGCAACTGCTGGAAATGCTCAGGCACGCCAAAGGGATACATGCTCTCCGGCCAGATCACCACATCGGGCTGCTGATCAAACGTGGTGGCGCTCAGGCTCAACTGCCAGTCCAGTTGCGTGTCACGATCGGTCCCGCTGCGCTTCTCATACATGCCAATGTTGGGCTGGATGAGCGCCACGCGTAACGCTGGCGCCTGCTGCATGGCGCTGCGGATGTGTGGCATGCGCCAGAGTCCATACCCACCCTGCAGGCCGAGCACGCCGAGGCACACCAGCGTCATGGCCCGGCGTCCACGCCGCGCGGCCTGTGGTGTTGGCTGCAACCAGGAGGCTACCACGGTACTGCACAACACGAGTACAAAGGTGACACCGTGCACGCCGGTGATGTCGGCAATTTGAATAAACGGCAGCCCGTGCCATTGCACAAAGCCCAGGTACCAGGGAAAGATGCGTGGAAAGAGATCATCCAAGGCGACGTAGACGCAGGCGGGCGAGAGCAGACGCAGATACCAGGTGTGCTCCGTCCACGCCGTCCGTCGCACGATCCAGGCATAGCACGCCAGACGCAGGCCGTTACCCAGGCCAATAATGCCAAAAAACAGCAGGCTTAACGGCATGGCAATGTCGCCAAAATCGACCATGGTGCCGATCAGCCAGTAAAATCCCCCCCAATACATGAGCGTTTCGGCGCACCACCCGAGCAGGAACGCCCGGCGTGGCGTGGCTTCATGCAGCGCGAGGAAGAGCGGCGCCAGCGCGATCCAGCCGAGTGGCCACAGCTGTTCGGACAAGGCCGCAGCCACGACCAGGAGCGCGGTGGCACTCGCATAGACGTAGGGTTTCAGAGGGCCCCCTCGGTCCGGCGCGGCGTTGGTACTCCAGCGTGCACGGCAGCAAGCCAGGCCGGTCGTGGCAGTTGTTGCCCCAGCGTGAGTAGCCGTGTCAGATTGGCAGCAGTGACCCCAGGCAGGACGGCGCTGACCTCGTTGGTTCTATAGCCATCGCCCGTACGCTGATAGATGAACATGTACTGTCCATCGTAGCGCCAGACTTCGGGGATACCCATCGCGGCATAGAGCGGCAACTTTTCAAGCGATGGATGGTTAATGTCAATTTCAATGACCAGATCGGGCGGCGGGTCGTGCGACAAATCGACCACGGTTTTGCCGCGCATGGCGGCAGCATGCTGGATATAAAAGCTGGCATCTGGTTCAAAGCCCCGCGCGATGTCCGCACGTTTGAAAGTCGTAGAACCGGCCCCGACCAGATCGACTTGCAGGGCAGAGGCCAGGAGTTCGACGAGCAGCGCCAACAGGTGCTTGAGTTCTTCATGCGCAAAGGAAGGCGCCATGATTTCCAACCGCCCCTGATCATAGGTGAGACGTGCCGCTGGACTATCGCCAGCATCCCGGAGGAGAGATGCATACACCTCCCAGCTCACGCTGTCGAGAATAACAGGCTGTGCGGTTGGACTGAGGAGGACGGGCATGCGATGTTTGTCCCTTCGCACTAGCAGTGCTTGGTTCCTGAGCGACTCAGGTGCTCTGTGCTATGCAACCATGCTCATACGCAACATTAGCATAGATGACAACGCTTGTCGCGCCATGGCGCACTGGAAGAGATGACATCCACACGCCGAGCAGGTAAGATCACCACACCCATGTTGAGCGGTACACACCCCATTGTCGCCAGGGAGGACTCTGCGCATGCCCGAGTTTCGCTATCAAGAGCTGTTTGAGCACGGTCACGATACGACCGTCTACCGTCACCTGACCGCTGACTATGTCTCTACCAGCACGTTCGAGGGACAGCCTGTGCTCAAAGTGGCGCCCGAGGCGTTAACCTTACTGGCGTGCGAAGCCATGGACGACGTGGCGCACTTGCTCCGCCCTGGGCATCTGCAACAGCTGGCCCGCATCCTTGACGATCCAGAAGCCTCGGCCAACGACCGTTTCGTGGCGCTCGAACTGCTCAAAAATGCCAACATCGCCGCGGGGCGAGTGTTGCCAGGCTGCCAGGACACCGGCACGGCCATTGTCCTGGGCTACAAGGGGCAGTACGTGTTCACCCCTGGCGATGACGCTGAAGCCCTGTCGCACGGCGTCTACCAGGCGTATGATCAGCGGAATTTGCGCTACTCGCAGATGGCGGCGCTGGACATGTATGAAGAGAAGAACACCGGCACCA
>SXND01000194.1 GCA_005777235.1 Pseudomonadota bacterium | reverse complement strand
AACTAGAGCGGCTGAAAATGAGGACCAAGCTTCATCATTTTGCCCTAAAGTCCAAACTCTACCTCAATGCCCTCCGCTCCGCTTTCGCCACTTTACGGGCCCTCACCCCCGTACAGGGCTCCGCGTAAGGTGAGTAAATAAGTGGCCGTTTTCTACGGTCTCTGCTGGCGCGGTTTGATAGCATCGTGCCACTCCTTGCCATGAAACTTCGCTGGCGCGAGCTGCAGTCGTTTCCTGTCCTCACTCCTGACCTGCATCCCGGTGGGATAGGCGTTCTGAGCCAACTCTCAGAATTAACCCGCCACGCGGGGTGCTGTCAGACAGCGCCCCAGAGGGCGCGAGGCGTCAAGCGCGGCTACGTACCCGTGGCCGCGTCGCCTTGGCGGTGCACTCGGCACGGTATGGTTGCCCGAGAGCTTACAGGCCCTGCAACGGGTGCCCAAGCTCACGGGGTTGGAGCACACTGGCTCGTCTCACAACCTGGATGGTGGCTTCGATGCACCGTCCAAGCGCCAGGCTCTCTTCAATTGTGCGGGAGTGAATGCCCCGGACGCGGCGCCACGGGCGGAGCCGGCACCGCCGCACGGCGCACGGCCCGCGGGGCGGCAATCCAGATGCCGGCAATCGAGGCGAGCATCAAGCCCATCGTGATGTAGAAGGCTGGTCGATAGGTCTGGAAATAGTCAAACACGATCCCCGCCAGCGCCGATCCCAGGCCGCCACCGAGACCGAAGCCAATCTCCATGAGGCCGAGAATCTTGCCAAAATGTCGCCCCTGAAACAGGTCCGCCGCGGCAGTACTATAGATGACGCTCGTGCCGCCATAGCCCAACCCCATGAGCAGCACCGCCAGCACCACACGCCAGGGCTCAGGCGCGTATTGCGCCGAAAGCAAGCAGAACAGTGCCAGAACGCCTAAGAGTGTCGCACAGGTAAAACTCGTTTCGCGGGTCATGCGGTCCGACAGCGCACCCCACAGCACGCTCCCACTCGAGCGCAGCAGCCCGGCAAGCCCCAGCATCCAGGCCGCAAACACCGGGCTAAAGCCAATATCAATGAGATACTGATTCTGGTGCACAGTGAGCAGCATGAGATTGCAGCCAATGGCAAAAATGACCCCAAACAGCGCCCAGAATCCCCGGCTCGCGAGTGCAGTCGCATAGGGGGTATCGCCCAGCATCTCCGTCGCGATGCCTGGCTGGCTGTCCCCTGAGGCTGTGGGCGTGGCACCATCCGGGTGCAGCCCCAGGTCAGCCGGACGGCTGCGCTGCGCCCAGAGGATCAGGGGGATGAGCAGTCCAGGGATGAGCAGCGCGTAAATCACATAGCTTGCGCGCCAGCCATAGCGCGCAATGAGCGCCTCGCTCACCGGGGCAAGCAGGAAAGACCCTACGCCGGTGCCGGCCAGCGCCAGACTGGTGGCCAGCCCGCGCCGCCGCGCAAACCAGCGCGCCACCAGGGCCACGTGTGGGATAAAGCCCAGGGCCGCAAAGCCTGTGCCCACCAGGACACCGTAATAGAGGTAAAACTGCCACAGCGCGGTGATCCGACTGCACAGGAAAAACCCCACGCTCAAGAGCACAGCGGCGCAGGGAAACATGCGGCGCGGACCCCAGCGGTCAAAAGCGGCTCCGACGCCAGAAGCCACCACGGCATAGACCAGCATGGAGATGGAGAAAATACCCGCCGTGGCCGCCCGGCTCCAGCCCATCTCCGCCAGCATGCTGCTGTAAAACACCCCAAAGCTAAAGCGCGTGCCCATGACCAGGGTGAGAGTCAGGAAGCTGACCAGCACAATTACCCATCCGTAAAACATGCCGCGCTGGACGCCTGCATTCACCTTCATGACGTTCCCTGTATCGCCTGGCCCTGCAGGAGACCTCTCAGAGAGAGCACTCTCCAGGCTCAAGCGTTGGCTTGTTGGGGTGATAGTGCGCTATGGCGCGATGTTGAGGGCAGCTGGCGCCGTGTGTGCTCCCTCTCGCGCACCCAGAACGTAACGCGAGGTGCTGGTCCATGCCGCAGAGACGCACCAGCCTTGACTTACGGGTGCAGACTCGCCGCAAAGTCCAGCCAGGCACGGGCGCAGGGCACGGGCAGCAGGTGCTGCACAAAACCGCTCACGCCGGGGAACAGCACCAGCCGGCCATTGGGGAAGAGGTTGGCAGCGCCACGAAAATCACCCAGCACCTCGCCCGGCACATTGGCCGCAGCCAGCACCAGCGTAGGTGTCTGCACATGCGCCAGGCCAGGTCGCAGGTCGCCACCCCCGGCTTGCCGTTGAAAACCGCTGACGACATGGGCTGGGGTGGCGGCCATCTGCGCCGCGTACCAGTGCCGATACGCCGGGGTAGTGAGCTGCGGGTCCAGGCGCCGGCCAATGGTGCTCGCCACCCAGGCGGTCATGCCTTCTCGGTCAATCAGCTCCGCACTCGCCGCGTGATGCGTGCCAAACGTCACCGGGGAGGTGCACACCGCGAGCGACAGCAAGCGCTCCTGGTGCATGGTGGCGAAGTGCATCGCAATCGAGCCCCCGACGGTCTCACCAATGAGATGCACCTGCGCCAGCCCCAACTGATCCAGGAGCCCGAGGAGATCGTCGGCAAAGTGCGTCAGCGACCAGGGATAGCCCGGCTCTGGCACCGACGATTGGCCCATGCCGCGCATATCAAACCGCACGACCCGGTACTGCGCTGCCAGCACTGGCACCCAGCGATACCAGAAGCGGTGGTTCTTGGCCATGCCGTGGTGCATCACAATGGTCTCGGGCTGCGTCCAGGGCGCGGTGTAATCATCAACGGTGTAGAACAACTCGGCACCATCAGCTAAGCGTACATACATGCTCTGTCCTCCTCGCCACAATCGTGGTGTGCCAGACGCGCTCCTGGTGCTTGACGCCCGACACATGGCTGATGATGATACGCCTGCGTCCGGCTGACGCGCCGCATCGAGGCTTGCCGAGGAGGACGCTTGTGCTGTTCCACACGGCTCATCATCATACTCTGCCACAACGTGCAACGTGCGGCACGACACCAGGGAGAAAAACGTCATATCCATTTTCGCATACGTGTGTCAGTAGCGCGAGCAACAATTGCAGCAATGTCCATTTTGAACAAGACGACGCGATGCGACTCCTGCGCGGGCATGGCCCGCTCCTACACGGGGGCTGGAGACGCCCGCGTTTCTGTTGGCGCGGGCCATGCCCGCGAGGTCGCCGCTGACGCCACAGCCAGCGCGATGGCCACAATGAGCAGTGCTGCAACCATGTGAGGCCGTTGTCTGGCGTGCGCAGTCGCCCGCCTGCCCGTCATGTCAGGGCATCAAGCGCGCACGGCTCGCGTCCGTTGTGAGCGAGGAACATCACTTTCTGGTATACTCGCCTCCCGGATTGGCCGCGGTCCGTGCCACGGACAGTAAGGGCGGCGCTTGGTCCCACCGTTGGAGCATCTGCACCGCTTGGGCTATCACGATTATGGATCATTTCTTGCAGTGCCATAAACGACTGTTCTCAGCCGTCACGCCCTCACGACGCGTCTTCAGGGAGGTACACCCGTGCGCAACACACTCTATTTATTTGGGATCTTGAACGAGGCCGACACGGCGTGGATGCTCGCCACAGGGCGCCAAGAGCGCCTCCAGGCCGGGGCGATCCTCATCCACGAAGGCCAAGTGCTGGACGCCATGTATATCGTATTACAAGGGCAGTTCCGTGTCTCCATGGCGGCGGCTGGTGGGACGGAACTGGCCCGTTTACGTGTCGGTGAAGTGATGGGCGAAATCTCCTTTGTCGATAGCCGTCCTCCAGCCGCGACGGTCACGGCGGTAGAGGATGCGGTGGTCTTTGCCATCCCCCGGCAACGCTTGTTGGCCAAACTGGCCGAGGATACGGGGTTTGCGGCGCGGTTTTATCAGGCGTTGTCCATGTTCCTGGCCGATAGAATGCGCAGTGCGGTCAGCCGCTTGCTGAACCGCAGTATGGATACGCCGGTGGACGACGACGATGATGAAGCATTAGACCCGCAGGTGCTGCAACGCATGGCCCTCGCCGGGGCGCGCTTTGACTGGATGCTCAAGAGCCTACAGGGCGCCTAAAGACGCACGGAAGACGCGGCCACAATGGGGAAACACACCGTCTGTTCTATGGCACAGGTTCCACCGACCCCCGGCGCCCTGAGGCCCTGTTTCGCAAAGAGGCCCTGGAGCGCCTGTCGTCCCCGGAACGCCTTGATGAGCTCATGCACGTGGTGCGACCACGGCACTGGCTGGCGGTGCTCACGTTTGCTGGCTTGATCGGCGCCGCTCTGACCTGGGCCATCACAGCGCGACTCCCGATCATGGTGGTGGGCTGCGGGGTACTGATGCGGCCACGACAAGTGGGGGATGTGCAAGTGCCGGCCTCAGGACGTCTGCACCTCCTGCGCGTGCGCACAGGTGTTCGGGTCGGCATGCCGATGCAGATCATCCCGGACACGGTCGAGCGCGAGCGCTTTGGCAGTATCGTCGGCACGGTGACCTCGGTGTCCGCCTTTGCCGTGAGCCGGGAAGGCATGGGCAGTCTGGTGGGCAATGACAAGGTGGTGAAACGCTTGATGGCGCAGGGCCCGCAACTCGAGGTCGTCGCAGCGCTCGCCGCCGACCCGGCTACGGTGAGTGGCTATCAATGGTCGTCGTCCCGTGGTCCTGACGTCCTCATCTCGTCAGGCACCACGGCGAGTGGCCGCGTGGCGGTCGAGCAACGGGCGCCAATCACCTATGTCATGGAGCCAGGCCCAACCTTCACCAGAGGGGGCCGCCGCCCGCGCCTGCTCCCGGCGCTGTGGGCACGCTTGCGCGGCTTCACCCAGGCGTTGCTGTTGTGCGCCCGGGTGGGGCTGCTGCTGGCCATCCCCCGGTTGGCTATCCCGGCCTTTAGTCAGATTTTTGTGGATCAAATTCTCATTCAAGGGCTGCAGGACTGGTTGCGCCCTTTGCTCGTGGGGATGGTGCTTACAGCGGGGCTCAGCGGCGCGCTCCTGCGGATGCAATTGTACTATCTGCGCCGCCTCAAAGTCAAACTGGCGGGAAGCATGTCGAGTCGGTTCATCTGGCACCTGCTGCATGTGCCGGCGGCCTATGAGCGGTCCTGGGGGTAACGATTGTGCCGCCCGCTCGCTCGGAGAACCTCCACCTGCTCAACGATCCGCTGGAAGCTATTGCCCGCGCCTCCCATCTCCGGGTGCGCGCAGTCTTCTTGACTGAGCGCTGGTGGACCCAAGACTGTGGCCCGTTGCTGGCCTATCAAGGGGGGAACAATCAGCCAGTGGCCTTACTCCCGCTGTCGCCGACGCGTTATGCTTTGTTTGACCCCGTGGCACAGCCGCGCACGCCGGTGCATGCGCGGCTCGCCGCCACCCTCGCCCCCATGGCGCGCATGCTCTATCGTCCCTTCCCAGAGCGCGCGCGTCATGCCCTGGCCTTACTCGCCTTTGCTGCCCGCGGCCACTGGCAGACACTGTGCAGTATCGTGCTCACTGGGATGGCCATGACGCTGTTAGGCATGCTGGGACCACAGGCGACAGCGATGGTGATTGACCATGCCATCCCAGATGCAGAGCGGCAGCTGCTGTGGCAGCTGGGCCTGAGTCTCGGGGTCGCGGCCTGTGGCTCGGCCTTGTTTCAAGTGGTGCAGGGGGTGGCGCTCCTACGCTTGGAGCAGACGTTGGCGGCCACCATGCAAACCGCCCTGTGGGACTGGCTGCTCCGGCTGCCACCGACCTTCTTTCGGCGCTATGCGATTGGGGATCTGGAGTCGCGGGTCAATGCCATGCGGGAGATCCGCATGAAGCTCAGCGGCACGACAATCCGCACGCTGTTTGCGGGGTGCGCGGCGCTCCTGAACCTCGGACTGATGGTGTATTATAGTCCGTCGCTGGCCCTGATCGCCTGTGCCGCTACCCTGGTGGTCCTCGTGGTGACTCTCGTGGCTGGCCTGCTGAGCCTCCGGTAGGTGCATCGCCTCAAAACAGTGACGGCCGAGGTCTTTGGACTCATGGTGCAACTCGTGGGCGGTGTCGCCAAACTGTGCGTCGCTGGGGTCGAAGAGCGCGCCTTTGCCGTGTGGGCCACCCTGTAGAGTCAGCAGCAAACCCTGCGCCAGCATGTGCAACGTCTGACCGATGTGGTGACCGTGTTCAATGATGTGATGCCGACCGTGACGTATGCCGCCCTCTTCTGGGGCGCGGCCCTTGCGCTCCAGGAGAGCACGCCGATGGCGGCCCGCGGCTTGACGGCGGGCACCTTCCTGGCCTTCTATGCCGCGTTTGGGATTTTTATCAGTGCCGCGACTGAGCTGAGCAATACGCTGCTCGACGTGCTGGACATCGCCGTGTTATGGCGCCGTGCCAAGCCCATGATTGACGCCACGCCAGAAGTTGATGCCCGCAAAAAGGATCCTGGTCACCTCACCGGCGCCCTGGCCTTAGACCACGTGTCGTTTCGCTATCAGTCCCAGGGACGTCTCATCTTGGATGATGTCAGTCTGCACGCCGCCCCAGGCGAATTTATTGCCCTGGTCGGCCCGTCGGGTTCCGGGAAATCGACCATCTATCGCCTCCTCTTAGGGTTTGAAGCGCCAGAATCCGGCTCTATCTCGTACGATGATCAGGATCTCACCCGTCTCAATGTCTATGCCATCCGGCGCCAGATGGGCATTGTGCTGCAACAGGCCCGCATCATGGCGGCCTCCTTGTTCGACAACATTGCCAGTAATCGTGCGATGCGTATGGACGAGGCCCGGGAAGCGGCGAGGGCCGCAGGCCTCGCCGACGATATTGCCCACATGCCCATGGGGATGTTTACCATGCTGAATGAGGGCGGCACCAATCTCTCCGGCGGCCAGCGCCAACGCTTGCTGATTGCCCGCGCCCTGGCCTGCCAACCCCGCCTGCTGCTCTTCGACGAGGCCACCAGCGCCCTGGATAACCGCACCCAGGCCATGGTGAGCGAGAGCCTGCGCGCTTTGCAGATTACACGCGTGGTGCTTGCCCACCGCCTCAGTACCATCCGGCACGCCGATCGGATCGATGTTCTCGAGCAGGGGCGGGTGGTGCAACAGGGCAGCTTTGAGGAACTGGCACGCCAGAACGGGTTGTGTGCCCGGCTGATGACCCGGCAAACGGTTTGACTACTGCAAAAGGCAGGAACGTATGCACTCGACCAATCCGCAGCACATCGCGGTCTTCCTCGGTCCTTCGTTGCCCAGGCAACAGGCCAGTGCCCTGCTGGCGACCCAGTATTATCCTCCGGCGCGTCGGGGCGATGTATACCGTCTCCTACCCGCCGGCGTCACGACCATCATTCTGATTGATGGGGTGTTTCACAGCACACCCTCCGTATGGCAACGCGAACTGCTCGCTGCCGTTGAGGAAGGGGTGCAAGTGCTGGGGGCTTCGAGCCTGGGCGCCCTGCGCGCCGCAGAGTTGGCGCGCTACGGCATGACGGGCTTTGGCACCATCTATGCGTGGTATCGTGATGGGGTGATTCACGGCGATGACGAAATCGCCCTACGGCATGGCGATGCGGATGCTCACTACTACGCGATGTCGGAACCACTGGTCAATATCCGCTTCACCCTCCAACAGGCGGTGCACGATGGCGTCCTCACGGTCGAGCAGGCGGCGGTCCTCATCACCTATGCCAAGCAATGTTACTACCCGGAGCACTCGTATGCCCAGTTGCTGCGCAGCCCAGTGGTGCAGGAGTGGTCCCAGCCTCTGGTGTCGCATCTGGCGCAGTACCTGAGCACCCAGGCCGTGAATCTGAAGGCCCGCGATACCGCTGGGGTCTTACGACACTGTGCGACGCAGCCCATGCCGCCACCCGCCAGCAGGCCGGCGGCCCCTGTGCAGGAGGCCGACCGCCGGTGGCGGGTGGCACGGAGCCTGATGGCAGGTTTTGCGCGCGCCGGGGGGGAGGAGGTGCGTGGGCAGGCAGTGCTACAGCATGCCATGCAGGATGTGGCGTTGGTCGCGGCCCTGCGGCGACCGCTTGGCACGCAGGCCTTTGTGTTGGAGTGGGCACGCCAGCACCAGGTGACGTGCCTATCCCCCCTAGCAGGCGGCGTTCGTGGAGCAGTGGGGCGCTCAGTATGGGCTCGGAGACCAAGGCCACCACTGGTTGCATGCCAATGGTCTCACGCTAAGCCTCTACGCATTCCTGGTGGCCGAACGGGCCTTAGTCAGCTGGGTGACCACCCAAGACCCGGAGACTTTTGGATTGCCCTGGCACTTTCCTGGGGAAGTGGCCCTGGATGAGGCCCTGCACCGCCAGGCCTGTGCCGTCGGACTTGTCCAGCCCGAGGCGTCATTCCCGCCACGACGTGCCGTGTATGAACGCCGTGTGCTCCGCGCCTGGGCCAGCACGTACGGCGTGACCCTCCCTCCGGCCCAGATAGCCACAGAGCTGACCCAGACGGCGGCACGCTTCCCTGTTGACGCGGCTTGGCTCACAACGCAGGGGTGGACGCTGGCCCACTACCAGCAGTGGTTGCGTGACTGGAGCCTGGTCGCATGGATCACGCAACATGGGCCAGCCCATGTTGGGCAGCAGTGGGCCTTCGAGGGCGCACTGCTGCACGCATGCCAGATCACCGGCCGTACGGCCCATCTGGGCCAGGAGAGGCAGGATGACTGAGCGGCTCACCAAGCGGCACACTGCCGGCACGCATCGTTTGCACACTGGGACTATTGCCTGGGTACCGGCGAGCGCTGTGTACCTGTGCTGGCCGACGCTGTATCAGTTCTCGACCAATGGCCTGGCCAGCGGCAATCACGTCATGGAGGCCACCCTGCATGCCCTGTACGAGGTGCTGGAGCGCGATGCCATGTCGCGCCTCAGCGTCAACGGTCATTTGCAGATCGCCCAGCATTGTCGTGTGGTGGATGTGCAGAGTATTGACACCGGTGCGGTGCGGTCCCTGTGTGACCGGCTGGCAGACCGTGGCGTGGCCAGCCGCTTAGCAAATCGATCTGGGTAATGGTCAGGGCTACGCGGGTGATCTGGCACAGCCTATCGGTCTCTACGCCACGCTCGGGATGCCGGAAGACACGCACGCCTTGGACAATGGCTGGCTCAATGATGCCGCCTTCTTGCAGCACTGTCAGGCGATCTATGATGAGTGCCAGGCTATGCTGTGGCACGCCATGGAGTCGTGGCAGGAGGGCGTCTTGGTACTGGTATTTGACACCCTGGACCGTATCCAGCATATGTTCTGGCGCTATATTGACCCCCAGCATCCGCGGCACGAAGCCGACTCGCCGTATAGCGACGTGATCGAAACCTAGTACCGGACCTTCGACACGTTATTGGGGCAGGTGCAACAACGCCTGGACCCTGAAACGATCCTCATCGTGTTGTCTGACCATGGCTTCGCCAATTTTCGGCGCACCGTCCATCTCAATACCTGGCTGAAGAGCCAGGGCCTGTTACAGCTCAAGGCGGGGTACACCTCGGGGCGGCTGTTTGGCCAGGATGTGGACTGGGAACGCACGCAGGCCTATGCGCTGGGCATTGGCGGGATTTACCTGAATTGCCAGGGACGCGAACCCTGTGGCATCGTGACGCTTGAGGACGCCAAGCCCTTACTGGACGCCATACAGCAGCAGTTGCTCACCCTGGTCGATCCGCAGAGCGGGACACCCGTGGTCCGGCGCGTGCTGCGCAGCGACGCGGTGTACACGGTGGCTCAGACGTCGCAGGCGCCAGACCTCTTCGTCGGCTTTGCCGATGGCTATCGCGCCTCCTGGGAAACCGCGGCCGGGGGGACACCAGAGACCATCACTGAGGATAAACGACAGAAATGGAGTGGGGATCACCTTGTGGACCCAGGCCTGGTGCCAGGGATCTTATTGCTCAACCAGCGCCTGTCACTGCACGCCCCAACGCTGCAAGATCTGGCGCCGACCATTCTGCACATGGTCGGTGTGGCCACGCCCTCGACGTGGGATGGCACGTCGTTTTGGTCCGAGCCGCGGCCCGAGGCCTCGGCACTGCAGCCAGGACCGTTCCTGCGACAGGCACCCGTTCTCCCACGTACGCCGGAGACACTCGCCCCGGAAGATGAGGCACTCATACACCGGCGGCTCGCCGGGTTGGGCTATCTTGATGCGGGGCCAGCAACAGGCTAAACACGGGACAGCATCTCATATCCCTCCTGGCCTTTGCTGCCGAGGATGAACTCCCCCACCGAAGTTTCGGCGTAGTAGTCCAGGTGCGCTGCTGTCGCAAAGAGGTCAGCATTGCCTGCGCCCAGCGCACACGGCGCGAGGTCCATGGCCGTAGCGACCAGAGACATAGTTTGATAGAGTACGCCCACGTCTTTTAAGAGCAAGGCATAGGCAAGCGAGGCATACTTCCAGGCCAGACGCTGGAAGCGGGCCACAAGAATAATCAGCACCTGCGGTGTAGAGGACAGTGTCGCAGCATCACGCGCATCCCCTAGTAACTGCTCCACGTGTGGGGTACGCTCCGTGAGGTGTTCCAGATGATGGGCTTGCGGGGCATAGTAATACAGCCCGGTGGGTACATCGGTACAGCGGTGCACCACCAGGTAGAGTTCCAGAGCGTGGAGCGCCCCGGCGCCAGGGATCGGACGGAAGGTGATGGAGCCCAGTGGGTCTTCGGACACGTGCTGGATGCGGGCCACACGATAGAGAAACTCCCCGAGCTGCGGCGTGCTTATCGGCGGGTCGCCGTGCTGCCGGAGCGAGCGACGGGCTTCGAGGACGTCTGTGAGGGGACGGTCGGTAACTTTGAGCGCCGCGAGGTCTGGCGTATAGAGCGGCAGTATGGTGCTGGACATCGCAGGTTTGACTGTCGGGATGGCGGAAAATGGTCGAGAAACCGATAGGTTCCTCCCCATGGATTGTCATGCCGCCCAACCCGACTGCGGCTATGAAAGAGCAAATCGTGAAACTCCCACTGCCCGAGCGTGTCCTGGGTCTCTTCGCTGCTCTGGCCCGTCGCGTCCACCGTGGACCGCATGCCGCCCTGCGCCAACAGCGCCAGGAACATCTCACTCCCGTCCACGCTGATCTCAGGCACCGCCTGCGCCAGGCTGTGCCGATCCTGCGGTTGCGCCAGGGCCGCCACCAGTGCTGCCCCCCGTCCGCCGTGCAACAGGATCCGGGCTGGTGCCAGGGGAGATTCGAGCTGCCAATGCTGCCCGACCCGCCGGCAATAGGCAAAGCGGGAGAGGACAACGCGGGCGGTGGCCGTGAGGCGTTGCGGCTGGGGTAGCCTGGCCTCCACGAGAGGGCACAGCGTCGCCAGGGGTTGTCCTGCCGCTAGAAGCGTGGTACGCAGTATGCCCTTGGCCTGGAATCTGTTGAGATAGTAGTAGAAACGTGGCAGCACCTCGGCATCGTCGGTTTGCAGCACCAACGCTTGCAAGGCATCTTGCGTGGCCCCAGAGCCGGCCAACACCTGGATCATGGCCTGCAGCCCAGGCGTGCTGTGTCGCACAATCAAACGCGTGGTGCGTGTCTGTAACGTGAGCAAGCCCTCTGCCGACTGAGCCAGCGTCACCTCGGGGATAAAAGCCAGATGCAATGCTGTGGCCATCGTCGTACTTCCTCTCTGAGAGTCTATCCTGGTAAGCCATCCCCCACAGGCCCTCCGCCTTGTGGAGAGGCGCTTACTGTGGGGTGAGTCATCTCACCGTGGTAGACACGGGCAACCTGCATCTTGCCACAGTATCGTCGCGCTGGTACTGCTGGGCGGTCGCACGGGATACGGGTGCTGTGCCACGACGGGCAGGGGGAGAAGCCGTGTCAGTGGTATACTCGTCCAAGAGGCTGCACCATACCCGAGGAACACCGATGGATGCCTGGAAGGGCAAAGGACCACGGCAATGCATATTGGGCTGATGATGGATTGCGACTACCGGGAGGGTCAGAGCCAGCGTGCGGCCTTTGAGGCTGTCTTACGCACAGCGACTGAAGCCGAAGCGTCTGGCTTTGACGGCGTGTGGCTGGCTGAGCGGCATTTTTCTCCTCCAGGCGGCACGGCACTCGTGTCGTCCATTGGCTCGGCGCCACTGCTCATGGCGACAGCGATTGCGGCGCGCACCAGCCACTTGCGTATCGGCACGGCCGTCCTGCTGCTGCCCCTGGGGCATCCGATACGGCTGGCCGAAGAAGTGGCGACGCTGGACAATCTGTGCCAGGGCCGCCTCGACCTGGGCATCGGGCGCAGCAGTTTCCCACGCGTCTATCAAGGCTACAACATCCCCTATGAAGAAAGTCGTGAGCGCTTTTGGGAATTTTTCGAGGTGATGCGCGGTGCGTGGACCCAAGCGCGCTTGTCGTACACCGGCACCTTTTACACCTGCGAAGATCTCGAAGTGCTGCCGAAGCCCGCCCAACAACCCCATCCCCCCATCTACGCCGCGGCCTCCACTCCGGAAACGTTTGCGGCCATTGGTACCATGGGACTGCCGCTCCTCGTGGCCCTCATTGGCACGCGTCTGTCCGAGCTTGATGCCGTGCTCACCACGTATCGTACCGCCTGGCGTCAGGCCGGCCATCCGGGCGTCGGCTCGGTGCACCTGCGGCTCCCGGTGTATGTTGCCGATACGCTCACGCAGGCCCAGGAAGAACCATACTCCAGCGTCATGCCATACTATGAGCGTCTACGCCAGGGGTATATCCGCAGTACCCAGAGCCAGGCGTTCGAGAGCACGGTGCGCAGCGCCCGGGCCACACAACTGGCGGCGCTGACTTATGCCGACGTGTTGCAAGAGCGGGTGGTGTTCGGCACGGCAGCGCATGTGACCACACGCCTCCAGACGTTGCAACAGACGTTGGACTTGGCGGGTTTTATCATTGAGCCCAATATCGGCAGTGGCTTGACGGCCGCCCAAGTGGCGCATTCCCTCGACGTGCTGATGCGAGACGTCGCGCCTGTCCTGCGGACGACTGCGAGCCTCTCCCCGTCGTAGGCACGACGGCTTGGTCGCGTGGTATGCTTGGAAACCAGGCCCAAGGTACAGAGAGGAGCAACAGATACGCTGGATGATCCGTCTGAGCAACACTGCCAGATCGGATACCATGCACCCTGGATACCTTGCTCGTATCAGGAGGTGCGCACCGGGGTGTCGTGATGCGGGGTGGCTGGTGTAGCGTGCCCGTTGCTCGTGGCGGTGCCATTGCTCGTGGCCACGGGGGTCATGGCTGAGGTCGCGGGCTGTGCCGCCGGTGGTGCGTGATACTTCGCCCGTCGCCAGCAGGGTAGAGCCGCGAAGATGCTGATACTCGCTAGCAGGACATTGAACCAAAAGTAATCTTGCCAGGCAGACGTCCCCGCCTCCGCTACCAGACGGTCTTGCAGCAGTGCCAACGTCTGGTTTGGAATCTGCCCCACCACTTCCCCAGCGGCGCGCAGGGTCCGTTGCCAGCCCTCAAAGGCCGTCGTCAGTCCCACCGTATCCAGCGGGGTATTTTCCGCCAGGTTGTACAGGTGATGGGTATAACGCCTATCCCACACAATCGCCGCCATGGCTGGCCCCATGGCATTGGCAATGCTGCGCAGTAACCCGGACAGGCCCGTGGCCATATACACCTGGCTCTCGGGCAGGGCTTCCAGCGTGGCGAGATTATTCGGCGAGACAATAAAGGCTTCGGCAATAAAACGGATGATGAGGAAGGTCATGAACGTATGGAGCGTGGTGACCTCATTGACGCCCGAAAACCAGCCAAAGACCCCGGCATACATCAGCAAGCCGCTAATCACCAGGACATAGGTCGGGATACGGTCCGAGAACCGCCCGACGAGGAGGACTGCGGCCCCATACACCAGATTTGGCGGCATCTGCGTCCAGGCCGCGACAATGGGGCCAAAACCCATCAAGCGTTGAATGAGGACCGCAATCATCGGCCCGGTGCCACGAAACGCCATGGTGGTGAGGAACAGCACCACCATGGCCATCACAAACGGCACGGAGGCAAACAAGCGCAACTCCACCAGGGGCTGCTTCTGGCACAGTTCAACGGCGATAAACAGCGCCCCGGTGACCGCCGCAATGCTCAGCAGTGTCAGAATATACTGTGAATCCCAGCCCTCACGATTGCCCTGACTGAGGGCCAGCAACAAGGTCGACACGGCCGCGGTCATGGTCAGTGCGCCATACACATCAAAGCGCCGCCGCGGCGGACGCCCCAAATACGGCAGCCACCACCAGGCCAGGAGAAAACCCATGGCGCTCAGCGGCAGGGTCATACTGTAGACCGCGCGCCAGGAGGCGACTTCCAATAAGTTGCCGCCCATCAGCGGCCCAAACGCCGGGCCAATAGACCAGCCCATCAGCGAGATGCCCAGCGCCATGCCGCGTTGCCCGGGGGGAAATATCTGGTAAAAGATGGCCTGGGCAATCTGCGGAATCATGCCCCCACCCATACCAGAGAGGATGCGAAACACTATCAGGCTGGGCCAGTCCCAGGCCAGCATGGTGCCAAGCGAGCCGAAGCTCAGCAGGCCAATGCAGAGAATGTAGAGCGTGCGCGGTCCCCACAGGCCGGTGAGCCAGCCAGTCGAGGCGATGGTCACGGTACGGGCAATGCCCGGAGCGGTGAGGAGCCAGTGGATCTGATGCAGGTCCACGCGCATATTGGTCATGATCTGCGGCAAACTGAGCTGGGTGTTGGAGGCGTCTACCGCAAAGGTAATAAGCCCGATGCCCAACAGCGCAGTAGTCAACCAACGTTCGCGGGGACTGATCTGTGCGGGAGTGCGTGTCGCTGTATCCATGCGCATGGTTATACTGCATTTTTCAGGTGTGAGCAGCCAAAATCGTCAGTTTGAGACAGACACGTCAAGACGTGTATACTACGTGGCGCCGCGCCCTGTCGCGGGGGATACGCTGTGTTGACGCCCATACGTGAGGAGTGCTCCATGCCCATCGAACCATTGGCCCCTGAACTCAGTACCATTCTCGACATCTCCCAGCCCATCCAGATGCTTGCCGACGGCTTTGGCGGCGCGCACGGCCCTGCCGAAGGCCCGGTGTGGTGGCACGAGGGCGGCTACCTGCTGTTCAGTGACATCCATAATAACCGCCGCATGAAGTACACCCCCGGCCAGGGCGTCACCTTGTTTCAGGAACCCACCAATCGTGCCAACGGCCTGACCCGTGATCTGCAGGGCCGCCTCATCGCCTGCGAGCACGACAGCCGCCGCGTCACCCGGCAGGAACTCGACGGCAGCATCACCGTGGTGGCCAACCGCTTCCAAGGCCGACGCCTCAATCGCCCGAACGACGTGGTGGTGAAATCCGATGGCTGCCTCTATTTCACGGACCCGTGGACGAGCCCACTACCGCCCGAGGAGTGGGATCAGACCTTTTCTGGGGTGTATCGCATGACCCCGGATCTCGGCACCTATAGCCTGCTCATTGGCGATTTCGTGGTGCCGAACGGCCTGGCCTTCTCCCCCGACGAAAGCATCCTCTACATTAACGATTCCCGCCGCGGCCACATCCGCGCCTTTGACATGCAGCCCAATGGCACGCTGGCCAAGCAGACGGACCGCATCTTCGCGGATCTGCGCGGCACGGAGCCGGGTGTGCCGGACGGTATGAAAGTGGATACGGCTGGCAATGTCTATTGTGGCGGTACTGGGGGCCTGTGGATTCTCGATGCGACGGGCAAAAAGCTGGGCCGTATTGTCCACGGGGCGCCCGCCACCACCAATCTCGCTTTTGGCGGCGCAGACTGGAAAACGTTGTACTTCACGAGCCGCAATCACCTGGGCGCCGTGCAGCTCAACGTGCCTGGCCTGCCCGTGCCGGCCCGGAAGCCGTAGTCTTGCCGCCGTACGTCGATGCCGTCGCAGGCGTGCTGCACCGCTGAGCGCGCCTGCGGATCACCCATGGGCCGGAAGTGCCCGGAGAACGCAAGACCGCGCTGGCCGTGCAGAACATGAGCGTACGGTTGTGCCTGGCACGCCGCCGCTTGAGGCGACGCGCCACTCTGCAGCGGCAGAAGTGTTCATGGTGCACACGTCCTGCCCGCGAGGTCTCTGCTGACGCAACCGCCATCGCGATGGCCACCATGAGCATGGCTGGTGCAGTGATGCACCAGCTTGCTCACTCTCTCGCGGTGCTTCATAATGGCGTACGATTCAGGAGCCCGCAAGCCGTTGAGTCGTAGTCACCAAGACCAGAAGGAAACAAGCATGAGTGAGCCCATCGTATACGTCAACGGACAGCTGGTACCGGCTAGCCAGGCCACTGTATCTGTCTTTGACCGTGGTTTTCGTATGGGAGATGGGGTGTTTGATACGGCGCGCACGTTTCGGCATCGCCCCTACAAGCTCCGGGAGCATCTTGAGCGTCTGTATCGTTCGTTATACTATATTCGTGTGCAACCTGGACTGAGCATCGCCGAGCTGGAGGCGCGTACCCTGGAGGTAGTCGAACACAATGTGCGCCTCCTGCAACCGCACGACGATGTCTGGATCACGCAGGTCGTTTCCCGTGGCCCCTTGCGCAGCGTGGGCGACCCGACGGTGGTGATTGTGACCGAACCCCTGCCGTTTGCTAGCTTTGCGCGCTACCACAAGATCGGCGTGCCCCTGGTGACCCCGGCCATACGCCACACGCCGCCGCAGAGTGTGGAACCGCGTGCCAAGACCGTCAGTCGGATGAATCTGGTGCTGGCGGAGCTGGAAGTGCAACAGCATGATCCCGAAGCGTGGGCTTTATTGTTGGACCTGGAAGGCAATGTTACGGAGTATAGCTCCGGCAATTTTTTCCTGGTGCGCCAGGGCCGTCTCCTCACACCGTTTGCACGCAAGGCCCTGGGAGGGATTTCCCGCGAGGTGGTGATCGAGTTAGCTGAGGAGTTGGGGATACCGTGCCGCGAGGCGGACATTACACCCTATGATGTGTACAACGCTGAGGAAGCGTTTCTCACCAGCACCAGCAAATGCATCCTACCGGTGGGGAGCTTGAATGGTCTCCAGATTGGCCAGCATATCCCCGGCCCGGTGACCAGGCGTCTGTTGGACACCTGGAGTGCACGGGTGGAGTTGGACATTGTGGAGCAAGCCTTGAGCCACTTGTCGAGCGCTGAGCGGCAGGCGTTGG
Organism: Pseudomonadota bacterium; assembly: GCA_005777235.1. Lineage (GTDB taxonomy): Bacteria > Tectomicrobia > Entotheonellia > Entotheonellales > Entotheonellaceae > SXND01. The sequence goes on along the minus strand of SXND01000194.1, from coordinate 18,364 downwards.
AGGTGCAGACGCGCTAACCAGCGCTCTGGCGGTGCCGAGCAGACAAGGCCGCGTTACGCGGCCTTGGTGAGTTCGCGGGCATTACGCTTCATGCGGCTGAGGAGGGCCATCAAGCCACGCAAGCGCAAGGGGGAGAGCACCTGGTGCAGGCCCAGTTGCTGATATAAGTCATTGGGTGTGGCGAGAATGGCTGCTGGCGTGGCGTCGTTTAGGCCTTCGTGCAGGATGCCGGCAAAGCCGCGCACCGTGGGGGCTTCGCGTGGCACATCCAGGTAATAGCGCACCTTGCCCTCGTGGAGTTGTGCCAGCAGAAACACCGGACTCTGGCACTCGTGCACTTGCTCCATGGTGTCACGGGCGTTGTGCAGCTCCTCCGGCAGATCCGGCAGATTCATGGCGTATTCTAACAACATATCGAGACGATCTTCCTGAGAGGCATCGCGAAAGGTCTCGATAATCTCCTGCAGGGCCTCAGGCACGGCGTGCTCTGTCATCGTGGGGGCCTCCGCCTCGGCTAAAAAATGCCCAACTGATCCCTGGCCTCTTCCGACAACATGTCGGGGCTCCACGGGGGCGTCCAGACGACACGGATATCCACGTCCTCCACACCGTCCATTTCCTTCAGGCGCTCATCCACCTGGCCGAGGATATGGGGGCCGGCAGGACAGGCGGGGCTGGTTAAGGTCATGATCAGATCAACTTTCGCCCCGTCAATATCGACCCCATAAATGAGGCCCATATCGACAATGTTAATCCCCACTTCCGGGTCATGCACTTGCTTGAGCGCTTCGTAAATGGCTTCTTGATCAGGCATCGTCAGATCCTCCACGGGCTGTCAGGAAGCCCTGGTACACATGTGCTATAACTCGACTTCCACGAGGATGTCATTGCCTTCGACTTTGACCGGGTAGGTGTCCACTGGCTCGACGGCCGGCATAGTCAGGGCCTTGCCCGTACAGACGTCAAACCGCGCCCCATGACGTGGACAGGCCACCCAGGTGTTGCTAAAACGCCCGCTGCCGAGCGGCGCGCCGTCATGCGTACAGACATCTTCAATGGCATAATACTGACCGTTCACATTGAACAACAACACGGCGAGGCCATCCAGATCGATCGCCTTTTTTTGGCCTGGCCCAATGTCACTGACGATTGCTGCTTTGACCCATGCTGCCATAACTTGTGTCTCCCCATCTGTTCCCTCTCTTTGGAAGAGAGGGAACATCACACGCACAATGCTTCAAGCCTATCCTCGTAGGCCTTCTCATGACCCACCGCGTTGTCGGGGCAACGGGCCGGTCGCCCCGCGCGGCCTAAGTTTTTAGGCGGATTTCTCAATCGGCACACCCACCAGATTGCCCCATTCGGTCCATGAGCCGTCGTAATTACGCACGCGCTCGTAGCCCAACAGGTACGTGAGGACGAACCAGGTGTGGCTCGAACGCTCACCGATGCGGCAGTATACCACAACATCGTCCTGCGGTTTCAGCCCGGCCCGGCCCTCGTACAGGGCTTTCAGCTCGTCGGCGCTCTTAAAGGTGCCATCGGGCGCCACGGACTGGCCCCACGGTACACTCGCCGCTCCTGGAATGTGCCCACCGCGCAGGGCGCCTTCCTGGGGATAGTCGGGCATGTGCAGCATTTCGCCGCTGTATTCACCGGGCGAGCGCACATCAATCAGGGGTTTGTGGGTGCCAATGTGGTCCAGCACTTCCTGACGGAAAGCGCGGATGGAGAGATCCGGCACGCTCGCCGTATACATGACGGCAGGATAAGTGGGCCGGTCCTGGGTCAGAGCGCGGCCTTCGTCGATCCACTTTTGCCGCCCGCCGTTCATGATGCGGCAGTTCTGGTGCCCGTACATCTTGAACACCCACATGGCATAGCAGGCCCACCAGTTATTACGGTCGCCGTAAAACACTACGGTGTGGTTGTTGCCAATGCCTTTGCCGCCAATCAGTGTGCCGAAGGCGTCTTTATCGACGTAATCACGTCGCACTTGATGCTGCAGTTCGCTGTGCCAGTCGACTTTGACGGCGCCAGGCACATGCCCGACTTCATACAGCAGCACGTCTTCGTCGGACTCGACAATGCGGACCGTCGGGTCATTGGCATGCTGGGCAACCCAGTCGGTACTCACCAGCATTTCAGGATGGACATATTCCGCCATCGTTGTGCTCCCTTCCTTAGATGCGGCTCTCAATGGCCAGCCGGATTTTTTCTTGTATCCCCTCGACAGGGAACTCGGTAATCACTGTCTCAAAAAAGCCCTGCACGATCATACGCTGGGCTTCCTGGCGTGACAACCCTCGACTCATCAAATAAAACACCTGCTCGTCGTCCACCATGCCGGTGGTTGAGCCGTGCTTACAACGCACATCGTCGGCCTCAATCTCCAAAATCGGCAAGGCATCAGCGCGCGTTTTTTCACTCAGGAGCAGGCTGTGCATGGATTGATAGGCGTTGGTCTGCTGCGCCACGGGCCGCAAGTGCACGACGCCGCGGATGACGGTACGGGCGCGGTCCATCAAGGCGCTGCGGAACAGCAAATCACTCTCCGTGTGCGGTGCCATGTGGTCTTGTCGCGTCTGAAAATCGACATGCTGCCGTCCATCGCCAAACACCAGGCCGTACATGTGGGCCGTACTACCGGCTTCCATGAGCGCCACACTCTGTGCTGTCCAGTGCAAGCGGCTACCCAACCCTGCTACGGCCCAGCGCAACTGGCTGTTGGCTGAGAGCATGGCGCGTTGATAACTGATGCCCCACAGACGACGGCTCCAGTTCTGCATCTGCAGATAGGTCACCTGCGCCCCAGGTTTGACATACAGTTCCACCACGCCATTGTGCAATCCAGGCAGATCGGCCTGGCCCGAGACGTCTTCTTGCACGACCGTCACCTGGCTTTGCGTATCGGCAATGAGCAGAACGTGCGATTGTTCCATGGCCCCGGCGGTCATATGCGCTGTGAGCGCTTGCAACGGGAGCTGCACGTTCACCCCAGGCGGGATGTAGATAAACGTGCCGCCGTTCCACAGAGCCGCATGCAGGGCGGTAAACTTACTGGTGGCCACCGGCACCGCCTGGGTCATCAAGTGCGCTTGCACCAGCTCAGGATGCTGCTGCACGGCGGTGTCGAGCGCACAAAAAATCACCCCCTGGCTGCGCAGCGTCTCATCCAGGGTCTGCCACAGGGCCGAACCATCGTGATGCACCACCAGGCCCCCCACCGTGGTCTCCGGCAGGGTCATGTGTTCGAGGAAGAAAGCCGACAGCTCCTCGCGCCGCTGCACTGCCGCCACCTGGGGTGGCAGCGGCAGAAATTGCTCAAAGTCCAAGCCGCGCAGATCGGTACGGCGCCATTCTTCTTCCGTGCCAACGGGTAGGGCGAGTTCCTGGCTCACCCGCCAGGCGGCCAGGCGCCAATCACGCATCCACGTCGGTTCCTGCTTCGTGGCGCTGAGGCGCACCACGGCCTCAGCGCTCATGCTCTGTTCTAGAATACGAACCGCCACAATGTCTCCTCCTCTATCTCAGTGGCGCTAACCCACTGAGCCTTCCATTTGCAACTCGATCAGGCGGTTCATTTCGACGGCATATTCCATTGGCAGCTCTTTGACCAGCGGCTCGATGAAGCCGTTGACGATCATCGTCGAAGCTTCGGTCTCCGACAGACCACGGCTCATGAGGTAAAACAGTTGCTCGTCTTGGATGCGGCTCACCGAGGCCTCGTGAGCAATGCTGACTTCAGCGGTATCGACCTCCATCACCGGGTAGGTGTCGGAACGCGACTCCCGATCCAGGATGAGCGCATCGCACACCACCTTGGAACGCGACCCTTTGGCGCCATCCACCACTTTGACCAGACCCCGGTAGGAACTGCGCCCGCCGTCTTTGCTGATCGATTTGGAGGTGATGATCGACGAGGTATGCGGCGCTCCGTGCACCACTTTGCCACCAGCGTCCTGATGCTGACCGCGTCCAGCAAAGGCAATCGACAGGATCTCGGCATGGGCGCCGGGACCGCGCATATAGACCGAGGGATATTTCATGGTGAGCTTGCTGCCGAGATTGCCGTCCACCCATTCCATGGTGGCTTCGGTATCGGCCACGGCGCGCTTGGTCACCAGGTTGAACACGTTGTCAGCCCAGTTCTGGATGGTGGTATAGCGCACCCGCGAGCCGGGCTTGCAGATGATTTCGACCACGGCACTGTGCAGCGACTCGCTGGAGTACGTCGGGGCGGTGCAGCCTTCGACATAGTGCACCTGGGCGCCTTCATCGACGATGATGAGCGTGCGCTCGAACTGCCCCATATTCTCACTATTGATGCGGAAATACGCCTGCAGCGGCACATCGACTTTCACGCCCGGCGGCACGTAGATAAAACTGCCACCGCTCCACACCGCCGTATTCAGGGCGGCGAATTTATTGTCTTCCGGCGGAATGATGGTGCCAAAATACTCGCGCATGAGGTCAGGATGCTCGCGCAGGGCCTGGTCGGGCGACGCAAAGATGACCCCGAGCTTTTCGAGGTCTTCTTTCAGGCTGTGGTACACCACTTCCGAGTCGTACTGTGCCCCGACTCCCGCTAAAAACTTGCGCTCGGCCTCGGGAATGCCCAGGCGGTCGAAGGTCTTTTTGATATTTTCGGGCACATCTTCCCAGGTACGCCCTTCGCCCTGGCTCGGCTTGACATAGTAATAGATGTCGTCAAAGTTAATCTGGTCGACGTTACCGCCCCAGTGCGGCATGGGCTTCTGGAAAAAAATCTCCAGGGCACGCAAGCGATAGTCGAGCATCCACTGCGGCTCGCCTTTCATCGACGAGATCTGCTCCACGATGGCGCGATCCACCCCCTTGCGGGCGCGGAACACGGATTGATCGGGATCATGGAAGCCAAACTGATACTCGCCCTTCATAGCACGGACTTCGACTTGCTCTTCTTGTTGTGCCGTTGGCATCACAGTCTCCTTGTAGGGTGCGACAGGAATCAGGGTTTAGGCCACGGTCTCGGCATACTTTTCACGGACCCAATCATAGCCATGTGCTTCCAGGGTTTCGGCGAGTTCTGGCCCGCCCGATTCCACCAGTTGCCCATCGAGCAGGATATGCACAAAATGCGGCGTGATGTAGCTCAGCAAGCGCTGGTAATGCGTAATGAGCAGCACCCCGAGTTGCGGACCAATCAGCGCGCCGACGCCCTCGGCTACCGTGCGCAGCGCGTCGATGTCCAGGCCCGAATCCGTCTCATCCAGGATGGCGATTTTCGGCGCCAGCATGGCCATATGCAGAATCTCTACGCGCTTTTTCTCGCCCCCGGAAAAGCCGTCGTTGACATAGCGCCGGGCAAAGGCTGCATCAACGCCGAGATCTTTCATCTTCGCCAGTAACTCACGGCGAAACTCGCGCATCGGCATGAGGGCGTTCTTCTGCTGGCCATTCTCCGGCTCCGCCGCTGCCGGCTGCTGGGCGTTACGCACCGCGCTGATCGAGCGCCGCATGAAATCCGCCAGCGTGACACCAGAAATGGTGGTGGGATATTGAAAGGCGAGAAACAAACCGTGGCGAGCGCGAGCATCGGCGCTCATCTCCAGGATATTTTCGCCATCCAGGAAGACCTCGCCGCCCTCAATGCAGTATTTGGGATGCCCCATCAGGGCATAGGCCAGGGTGCTTTTGCCGGAGCCATTCGGCCCCATTAGCGCGTGCACTTCGCCCTGTTTAATGTCTAGACTAAGCCCTCGCAGGATGCGCTTACCCTCGACGCTCACCTGCAGGTTCCGAATGCTCAACTCCGTCCCCATGACCTCTCCTTCCCTCAGAACTGGCACGGTCTGTGCCGGGCACAGCACTACTTTTTCACCTGAAATTGACAGCCGTTATGGCCATCGAATTGCGACTGATACAGGGTCACCGGCGAGCCCAGGGCCATGGCCATGGCCTCGATCTCCATGCTACATACCTCACGGTGTTCCCGCGCCAGGCCGTAGTAGGGACAACTGTATTCCGTCAAGACAAAGGCATCGGCCTGTTCGTCAACGGTGTTCGCGATGCCGTCCGCGGTCATCAAGGTTGCCAGCTCGTGCAAGCGCTCGGCCACGGCGACGCCGTGCATGCGCTCAGCATATTGCCGCCCGAGCCGCGCCCCGACGCGATGCAGCATGTGATGCACCGTGGTGGTGTCCGGCAGATGCAGCACCTCTTCGAGCAAGGCCAGGGCCAGCTCTTCGTACCCCTGTGCAAACAGGGCCTGGCCTTTGTCGGCCAGGCGATACGCCGCATGCGGACGGCCGCGTTTCTCGCGCACGGTTGCGGCGGTCACCATCCCGGTGTTCATCAACGTCATGAGTTGCTGCCGCACCGCCGTGGTGGTCACCCCCAGCGCGGCTTCCATCTCTTTAATACTGAGGGCTCCCCGCTGCTGTAACAGCCTGAGAATCTGGCCAGCTGGTGAGCTGCCGAGTCGTATGTCGGATAGCATGACTGGACCCCCTCCCTCGGATAATGATGTTGGAGTATACGGGCCTGCGTGTCTTTGTGTCAATTTCTGCTGTCAAAAATGTGTGTTGTATCAGCCAGGCTCCCGGCTTGCCGTCTCGAGAAACCGACAGCGCCGGCGCGAGCGGCTGGAGAAGCATCCAGACAAGATATGCATCGTAAATTGAGCCCTGCAATCACCGCCGCTTTCATCGACGCGAGCTGCTCTTCGGCGAGCCGCCCAAGGGCCGGTTCCTGACCAGGAACCCTCCCCGTCCAGCAGACTTTGATAGTCTTCCCACCCTTCCTCCGCCAATTGCTGTGCTTCCATAGGCACGAGCTGGGCCGCCTCGGCGGCGATGTGGGCATCCATGCGGGCCCTGAGAAGAGCCTGGAGTGCGACGTCACTAGCGGCAGAACGGCTGGGATACACTTGGGCCGCCACCAGGGCGTCGCGTTAGTCGAGGACGGCGCGTGAGATCGTCGCGGTGACTTTGAGATGGGTGAGCCTGCAAAAAGCTCCTGCGCAGAGGGTGCTACAATACCCCAACACGAGGGTGCCGCACAGCCTGGGAGAGGCTAGGAACGATGTCAAACCGCGCAGAGGAGACACAGGGTGACGTTACAGGGCAAAGTCGCGTTAGTCACGGGGGCATCGCGGGGCATTGGGCGGGCCATTGCGCTAGGGCTGGCCGCAGAGGGGGCGCGTATTGCCATCAATTACGTCAGTCGTCCCGATGCCGCCGCCGAGGTGCGCCAGACGCTGCAAGCCATGGGCAGCGATGGTTTGCCTGTGCAGGCCGATGTGGCAGTCGCGACCGATGTGGCGCGCATGGTGGCGCAGGTGCTGGAGCACTACGGGCACATCGACGTGTTGGTGCATAACGCGGCGCTGCACCGGGGCCGGCGGGTGCAGCGCCTACCAGAGGCGGACTGGGATACGGTGCTCAATTCCTGCTTGAAAGGAGCGTACCACTGCTGCCAGCACGTTGTGCCGCACATGAGCGCGCGCCGCAGCGGACGCATTATCACCATTTCGTCCTTTGTCGGCCTGATTGGCTGGCCAGGCGACACCGCCTACGGGGCAGCCAAGGCCGGGCTGATCGGCTTTACGCGCTCGCTGGCCAAGGAAGTGGCGGCCTACGGCATTACGGCCAATGTCGTGGTCCCGGGCTATATCCCGACGGACATGACCGCAGCCCTCACGCCCAAAAATGTGGACGATATGCTGGGGCTCATCCCCCTCGGACGCGCCGGGACGCCCGAGGAAGTGGCTGAGGTGGTGACGTTTTTGGCGACACGTGCCGCGTATGTCACTGGAGCGGTCTACGTGGTGGACGGTGGCCTGTCACTGTGAGCCGCGTTGCAGTGCGCGGTGGTCTCCGCTATAGTGCGTCCGCCAGCATGCCAGACACCGTGTCATGAGGCCAGGTTCGTGAATCATGAGGAATAGACAATGCAGTTTGGACTCTTTGGCAGTGCGCAAGCCAGGCGCGGCGGGCCGGACCTGGATAGCGGCGCTGGCTTTCGTGACTTCGTGGCCTACAATATCGAGGCCGAGGCTATTGGCTATCACAGCACCTTTCTGGTGGAGCACCACTTTACCGGCTTCGGTCAGGTCTCCGCGACCTTGAACTTACTGACCTGGATCGGGGCGCGCACCACAACGTTGCGTCTGGGGACTGCGGTACTGGTGCTGCCCTGGCACAATCCGGTGCTGCTGGCGGAGCAGGCCGCCACGCTCGATCTCCTGTCCGGTGGGCGCTTCGATTTCGGCATCGGCAAGGGCTATCGCTACAATGAATTTGCTGGCTTTTGCGTGCCGATGGAAGAAGCCGAAGCGCGCTTTGACGAATGTGTGGAGGTGATGACCCGCGCCTGGACCTCAGAGACACCGTGGTCGCATCAGGGCAAATACTGGCAGTTTAAGGACGTGGTCGTGGAGCCACCAACGGCGCAAAAACCCCATCCACCGATCTGGATGGGGGCCGAACATCCCGAGTCGATCAAAAAAGTGGCGGCACGCGGCTACCATCTGCTGCTCGGCCAGTTTTCGTCCGTGGAAGAGATCGGCGAACGCATTGCTATCTTCAAAGAGGCAGTGGAAGCCCAGGGACGCCCGTTTGATCCGATGACCGTTGGGGTGGCGCGTTCGATCAATGTGGTGATGACCAAAGCGGAGTACGAGAAAGCCATTGAGAACCGCATGATGGGCCGCCGCCGCACCTACCAACTGGCGGATCGTGAGGCCAAGACGCGCTCTGAGGCCGACATCCGCCGGGCAGCAGAGGATGGGACACTGTACGGCACGCCGGATGAGATTGCCGACAAACTGCAGGCCTTGCGCGATGTCGGGGCTGAATACGTGTTGCTCAACAGCGCAGGTGGGCTGACCTCGCTGCGCCGCTTTGCGCATGAGATCCTGCCGGCCTTTGCGGATACGCCCGCGCTCCGCGCCGCGGTGTGAGCGCCGCGCTCGGCGTCAGCCCGCCACGCCATCGGACCCCTGCGTGATGCCAGCCGTGTGAGCGCTGATGCTGCACGGCAATGGCGGCATCAACATCCGGTAACACGAGGGCATTGTCTGTCACCCAGCGATAGCGGATGATCCTCTGGTGGTCGAGCCCAAACATCGAGCGCTTGGCGACCCCCTCATGGCCACGCCACACGTCATACTGCACGTTCTATCCCCATGGATAAATCGAGGGGCTCTACGGAGGTCTCGGGAACATAGGCTCGGGGTGTGCTATGCGACGGCGATCCCTGCAGAACAACTGGACGCAAAGCCGCACACGTGGGATGCGCCACGTATAAGGAAAGCGGTGAGGCCCGTTGCCTCTATCCACGCAGGCAGGAGCCATGCTACACTCGCCGTGGTCATCACGGCTCCACCTCCGTGTCGCCAGTGCACCAGCAGCGCTCATAAGGAACACCTGCCATGTCTCCGCTCCTGTGGCTGTATTCCCTGCGGCAGTCCCTCCGGCAAAAGCAGGTCATCCTCCTGGCGCGGTTTTTTGGCGTCTTCACCCTCTTCGTCGTCTTGTATAGCGTGCTCTTCCACCTCTTCATGGCGCAGGAAGGGCATACCTACAGTTGGGTGACCGGGGTGTATTGGACGCTGACCGTGATGTCAACCCTGGGGTTTGGCGACATCACGTTTAGCAGCGACGCTGGGCGTCTCTTTACCCTGGTCGTGTTGCTCTCGGGGGTGGGGTTTCTCTTGGTCTTGTTGCCGCTGGTGTTCATGCATGGGCAATCGGCCGCGCGGTTACGGCGCGCCTTGCCGAGGGACACCCGTGGGCATGTGATTCTCACGCAGTATGACGCTGTCACCAGTGCGGTGATCAACCGCCTGCAGCAATACCGCACGCCCTATGTGTTACTGGTGTCGGAATTCGCCGAGGCCTTGCGCTTGCACGATCTCGGACTCCGGGTGATGCTCGGGGCGCTGGATCAGCCGGAGACGTTTGTGCAAGCGCGGCTAGCCCAGGCAGCTGGCGTAGTGACCACGGCGAGCAATACGCTGAATACCAACGTCGCCTTCACGGTGCGTGACGTGGCGCCGACTGTGTCGCTCATCGCCACGGCGCAGGACCACGTGGCCAGCACCATGCTCAAGCTCGCTGGCTGCTCGCATGTCTTACATCTCGGCGACATGCTGGGGCAATCGCTGGCGCGGCGTATTCTCGGCGGCGATGCCGTCACCCATGTCATTGGCCAGTTCGACCAACTGCTCATTGCCGAAGCCACCGTGGCCCGCACGCCGCTGGTGGGGATGACGCTGCGCCAGAGTCGCTTGCGGGAACAGGTGGGGGTGAGCGTGATTGGCGTCTGGGACCGTGGACATTTTGCCATCGCGGGGCCGGAGACACGCATCACGCCCCACACCGTGCTGGTCTTGGCGGGCTCGCAGCCGCAGTTACAACACTACGACGCCGGTTTTGCCATGTACAATGTCTCGAAAGCTCCCGTGCTGATCCTCGGCGGGGGCCAGGTGGGACGCGCCACCGGCGCGGCGCTGACGGAACGTGGCATGGATTATCGTCTCATCGAGCAGCGTCCCGAGGTTGTACAGGATCTCGAGAAAGCCATCCTGGGCAATGCCGCCGATGAGGCGGTCTTACAGCGGGCCGGATTGTCCGAGGCTCCCGCCGTGGTCATTACCACACATGACGATGACCTCAATATCTATCTCACTTTGTATTGCCGCCACCTGCGGCCTGACATCCAGATCATCAGTCGGGCCACCTGGGAACGCAATGTCGCGACGCTCCACCGTGCCGGGGCGGATTTTGTGATGTCCTACGCCTCGATGGGCGCCAATACCATCGTGCACTTGTTACGGCGTGGCACCATCTTGATGGTCACGGAAGGTCTTGATGTCTTCCAGGTTCCCGTGCCCCGTGCGTTCGTGGGGCGCACGCTGGCCGAGTTGGCGCTGCGCCACCGCACGGGCTGCCACGTGATTGCGCTTGCGGTCGCAGGCACGATGCAGATTAACCCCGAGCCCAGCACGCTCCTTAAGTCACATGATGCACTGATTCTTATTGGTACTACGGAGTCAGAAAGGCGTTTTCTGCAACGTTACGGGGCAGGGTGAGCTCCTGCCCCAGACAGACGTTACATGCGAAAACGTTGGCGTGGGATATATTGTCCATCGCCTGGTTGCCCCACATAGCTGCGCGCCCGCACAATGGGCTTGCCGCGTAGCAACACCTCATCCACACTGCCGCGCACATCCATCCCTTCATACATGCTGTAATCGACGTTCATCACGTGTGTGCTGGCCGAGATTGTGCACGGACGATCGGGATCAAAAATCACGAGGTCACCATCGCTGCCCACCGCCAGAGTGCCCTTGCGGGGAAACAGACCAAAAATTTTGGCGGGTTGCGTGGCGATGAGATCGACGAACTGGTGAGGGCTGATGCGGCCACCGTGGACCCCAGCATTGTAAATCAAGGCCAAGCGATGTTCGATGCCAGGGCCACCATTGGGGATCTTAGAGAAATCGTCTTGGCCAAGCGTTTTTTGACCGGCAAAGCAGAACGGGCAGTGATCGGTCGAGATCACGGCAATATCGCCAGCTCGCACGCCACGCCACAGGGCTTCTTGGTGCTCCACCGACCGCAACGGTGGCGTGAGCACATACTTTGCGCCTTCAAACCCTGGCGCTTCGTAGCGCGACTCGTCGAGCACCAGGTAATGCGGACAGGTTTCGGCAAACACCGGGAGCCCGCGGTCGCGGCCGCGCTGCAATTCTTCCAGGGCCTGGCGTGACGACAGATGTACGAAGTACACCGGACTCTCCGCCACCTCCGCAATACAGATGGCACGATGCACCGCCTCCGCCTCGAGGATGGGCGGGCGCGTCATGGCGTGGTATTTGGGCGAGATTTTCCCTGCCGCCACGGCTTGCCGTACCAGCACGTCAATGACATCGCCATTTTCCGCGTGTAACGCCACGAGGCCGCCATGCGCCTTAAAGGCCAGCATGGTACGGAACAGCGTGCCATCGTCGACCATCATGCGGCCACGGTAGGCCATGTACATCTTCACGCTGGTGACGCCGGCGGCAATGAGATCCGGCACTTCTTCCAGGCGTGCCTCGTCTGCCTCCACGACAATAATGTGGAAGCCATAGTCAATGCACGTGCGGTGACGGGCTTTGTCCTGCCAGGTGTCGTAGGCGGCGTGCAGGGTCTCGCCCTTGTTCTGCTTGGCGAAGTCGATAAGCGTGGTGGTGCCGCCTACGGCTGCGGCCCGACTGCCGGTGAGAAATGTATCACTGGTCATGGTCGAGCCCGACGGATTTTCGAGGTGCGTATGGGGATCAACCCCTCCAGGCAGCACCAGGCGACCAGCCGCGTCGATGACCTCCGCTTCGGGGTCGTTGAGGCCGCGGCCAATGTCCGTGATGATACCGTCGATGATGCGGATATCGGCGTAGTAATCGTCTACGGCGGTGATGATATGCCCATTGGTGACCAGTGTGCGCATACTGTCTAAGCCCTCGTCTCATAGTGCCGCAGCAGAGCGGAAAAGCCGTGCAGCGGCTTCGTTTTGACACAACGAAACGGTCCGCCCAGCAGGGGAGCCTGACGATGGCTCAGACAGGCGATGGCTTGCGTCACTCCTGCCGCCACGCTGGGGATGCAGAGCACGCCAACCTGAGCTTCGATGGCGCGGATTTGGTCGGCGATGCCCGCACAGCCAAACAACAGACATTCCGCGCCGTCTTGGACGGCCCGCTGTGCGTACGCCGTGAGCGTCTCAACAACCGTCGGCTCTCCAGACTCAAAATCAGCCACGGCGAGGGGCGTCTGATAGGTTCCCACAAATTGCCTGGTGAGTCCGAGGGCTGCCGCCACGGCGGCATAGCGCTCTGGCGTACCGACTGTGGGAGTCACAATAGCAAAATGCTGACTGAGAAATCCCGCCTGGATGAACGATGCGGCGCCAATCCCCACCACGGGCACGCCCACCAGCACCCGCAACGCGTCCACGCCGGGGTCACCAAAACATGCCACGACCACGGCATCAAAGCCGTCCGGATAGGCGCCCACAACTTCTAACATGCCCGCGACACCCAGGGCCGCATCTAAGGGACCTTCAATAGTATGCGGCCCGTGTACACTCTGGCACGTCGTGACGTTGGCCCGCGTCCCTGCCGCAGCTTGGGCCACCCGGTCAATAGCCAGGGTCATCGCAGTGGATGTATTGGGGTTTACGACGAGAATCGCCGGGGTGTCCATGACCTCCTCCTTAGAACCTCTCGCAGTCGGGCGCTGATCTCAAGGCCAGGGGATCGGCGGAAGCTGGCACGACGCACCCCTCCACTGGACTCTGCGTAGGTCGTTCCGCTTTCAGGCGCCTTTGATTGACCTCTGATGATACGGATCGCAATATGTCGAGCACTTTACGAGGCTCAGGGCACTGCCACAGCGGTTTTTTGTGCCACGGCTTGCAGTAACGTGGCAAAGGGATCGACAAACAGCTTCACCCCATCTTGGAGCAAGGCCTCCGTGATCTCTTGGAGCGAGATGCCCACGTACGCCAGCGTGGCCAGCACATCGTGCGCCTCGTCCAGCGACTCTTCGAGGCTGGCCCGCACCTGTCCATGCGCCCGAAAGGCCTCAAACGTTGCCGTCGGGACCGTATTGACCGTGTCGGGGCCGATGAGTTCCTCGACATAGAGGACATCACGATAAGCCGGGTTTTTGGTACTGGTGCTGGCCCACAGGAGTCGTTGGGTCTGGGCTCCCTGCGTGGCCAAGGCCTGCCACCGCGCTCCGCTGCAGAGTGCTTTGTAGCGCTGATAGGTGAGCCGGGCGTTGGCAATCGCCACTTTGCCCTGCAAGCTGCGCAGCAGCATGCGCTCTTCCGGGCGCTGCGCCGTCTTGAGGCGTGCAGCAATAGCGCCGTCAATGGCCGAGTCAATACGGCTAATAAAAAAACTCGCGACACTGGCCACCCGACTGGGATCGCCGCCGTTGGCGACAAACGTTTCCAGGCCAGCGATATACGCTTCCGCCACCGCCTCGTACATGGCCATATGGAACAGCAGCGTGACGTTAATGTTAATGCCCTCGCTGATCAACTGCCGGATGGCCGGAACGCCAGCGGGCGTGGCCGGTACTTTGATCATCACGTTACGCCGATCCACCGTGTTCCACAGCCGCCGCGCCTCTTCGACGGTCCCGGCGGTGTCGTGCGCCAGATCTGGTGAGACTTCCAGACTGATATAGCCGTCGCGCTTGTTGGTGCGCTCGTACACCGGCGCCATCACATCCGAGGCCATCTGAATGTCGTCAACGGCGAGACGTTCGTACAACGTCTTGGCATCCAGGTGGGGTTCGCGGGCGAGGGCGTGAATCGCCGCATCGTAATCCGTGCTACCGGTGATGGCCTTCTCAAAGATGGCCGGATTAGAGGTGACTCCCATCAGGCCGTCATTATCGACCAGGCTCTGGAGCTCACCAGAGGTGATCAGGCCCCGTCGAATATTGTCGTACCAGATGCTCTGGCCATACTGCTGAATATCGCGCAACGGATTCGCCATGTCTCGTATCTCCCTACGAGGGTTGTCGCTTCGGTTCCGCTCGATGCCACGGGTGGCGTCGAGCCCACAGCAACAGGTCTTACTCTATATGGCATCCCTCGAAAGGCGTCAAGTCTTGTCTGTTGCCAACCTGCGGCATTCCCATACGCCAGCCGGGGAAAGTTGAGCCACTTGTCACCTGTGGGGGAGACAGTATGACGCTGTATGCGACCTTTGATGTGCGCAATCCACCGTCGGATAGAGATTTCCGCATGGCTGCCCAGTGAGAGGACCAGGGCGCACGTGGACATCCGCCGAGGAGAGAGGTGAGTTTGCAAGCCCTCGTTTCATGACCAAGGCACTATACGTTCCATCCGGAGTGCCCCATTTGTCAAGCCAGCTGGCGATTGACTTTCCCCGCCCGCCGCTTTACCCTCGTGGCGATCAAACCTGCGTCGTTGCTGTCCGAGAGTTGAGGGAGAAGCCCCATGCCTGTAACCGATCTGTGCTATACCCCAGCCACAGAACTGGCAGCCCTGATCCGGCGGCGTGCCTTGTCGCCGGTCGAGTTAATGGAGGCGGTTTTGGCGCGTATTGACGCCGTGAATCCGCGCCTCAACGCCTTCCTCGCTGTTGATGCGATCCGTGCCAGGGCGCAGGCCAGGGCGGCAGAGGACGCCGTCATGCGCGGTGAGCCTCTGAAGGCGCTGCACGGCTTGCCGGTCTCGATTAAAGACCTGGAGCCCAGTGCCGGGCTGCGTTGTACCTATGGCTCGAAATTCTTCGAGGACACCATTGCCGACGTCGATGGCATGGTCACCGCGCGTGTCAAAGCTGCCGGGGGTATTATCATTGGCAAGACCAACACGCCACATTATGGCCACAAAGACATGTGCGACAACCTCCTCGGGCCGCCATGTCGCAATCCGTGGAACCTCGAACGCACCTCCGGCGCTTCGAGTGGTGGGGCCGCAGCGGCGGTGGCCGCTGGCCTCGGGCCGCTGGCGCATGGCTCCGATGGCGCTGGATCGATTCGCATTCCGGCAGCATTGTGTGGTGTCTTTGGCCTGAAACCATCGTTTGGACGAGTCCCGAACTGGCCCAATGCCGACATTTGGGCGGCGCGCTCGCACAATGGCCCCATCACACGCACCGTGGCCGACGCGGCACTGTTCCTGGGGGTGATGGCCGGACCGGATCCGCGTGATCCGACCTCGATTGATGGCCCGCCAGACGACTATCTGGCCGCCGTGGCGCAGCCGCTGGAGGCGTTGCGCGGCTTGCGGGTCGCCTGGAGTGTCGATCTAGGTTATGCCCCGGTGGAGCCTGAGGTGCGGCGTTTGACGGCAGTGGCCGCCGAGCGCTTTACGGAGTTTGGCTGCACGGTCGAGGCTGTCAACCCCGGCTGGGACAATCCGCGTGAGCCCACCGCGCTCCTGTGGTATGTGGCCTACTCGGCGCGTTTCGGCG
The DNA here is from genome assembly GCA_005777235.1 of Pseudomonadota bacterium. Lineage (GTDB taxonomy): Bacteria > Tectomicrobia > Entotheonellia > Entotheonellales > Entotheonellaceae > SXND01. The sequence goes on along the minus strand of SXND01000194.1, from coordinate 2,376 downwards.
CGCGCTATGAGCAGCGGCCCGAGTGGTTTGAGCCGAGCTTTGTGGAAATGATTGACGCCGGACGTCGGATTTCAGGCATCCAACATGGGCAGGCCCAGCTTGCGCGGACCGTGTTCTACGAGCAGGTGCGCCGCTTCTTCGAGCGCTATGACTTACTCCTGACGCCGCAGATGCCCCTGGGCGCATGGCCGGTGGACCAAGGGCCACGCACTATTGATGGGCAATCCACCCCATCAATGTTCGATCGCCTCAATTTTACCTTCCCCTTTAACCAGACCGGCCAGCCAGCGGCGAGTGTGCCGTGTGGTTTTACCAGCGCCGGGTTGCCAGTCGCGTTACAGATTGTCGGCCCCTGGCATGCGGATCGGCTGGTCCTGCAGGCAGCAGCGGCCTGTGAGCACGCTGCGCCCTGGGCCCAGGCCCGCCCGATGCTGTGAGACCGTGGTGGTGAGTGTACGGCCCTCGCATGGCCACCTGCCAGTTGGACACATTTTTTGTTTTAGAGGGACTTGAGCGATGATGGGCATGGATTCTCCACCGTGACTTCCGGTTCAACCCGTTGCGCAAGGAAGCAGACCTGAGCGCCCTCCTCGCTGCCACGAGTTGGGCCGTCACGGAGTTTGCCGATGCGGACCTCGGCGCCCTGCGGCGGACCCAGCGTTTGGTCAACCTGGCCCATGCTCTCGCCCAGCGTCCCGGTGCCGCTCTGCCCGAAGCCTGCGGCAGTGGCGCGATGCGCAAAGCCGCCTATCGCTTTTTCACGAACGATGACATTGCCCCCGACGATATGGTCCAAAGCCATATGGAGGCGCCCTATAGTCGCCTCCATGCCGTGCCCCTGGTCTTGGCCGTACAAGATACGACCGAAGCCAACTGGACGAACTTGCGCGCGACCGAAGGCTGAGGGCCGCTGGGACACCCCGCCGGTCACGGCCTGCTGGTCCCTACCACGTTGGCCATCACACCAGCGCGGGTCCCCTTGGGGCTCTTGGCCCAACAGGTCTGGGCGCGGGACCCGGACGACGTGGGGAAACGAGCCCGGCGCAAGCAGCTCCCCATCAGCCAGAAGGAAAGGCAGAAGTGGCTCAACAGTCTCGACGCCGTCTCCACCGCACGCGACTCTTGTCCCACCACCCGCTTGGTCAGCGTCGGCGATCGGGACGCCGATGTCTATGACGTCCTGGCAGCGCCACGCCCAGCAGGCGTGGATCTCCTGATACGCGCCGCGTGGAATCGCTGTGTGAACGCGCCGCAACGGTATGGGTGGGCCACGGTCGCGGCCCAGCCCGTTGCGGCCCAGCTCCTCCTGCACGTCCCGCGTCGCGGCTCGCAACCCGCGCGTGAAGCGCCACTGACGCTACGCTATGGTCCTTTGACCTTCTGCCCCCCACAGCACCGCAAAGCTGAGGGCTTGCCGGCGGTGGTGCTCTGGGCCGTGCAGGGGTGCGACGTCGAGCTGCCCGCCGAGGGAGAGCCTCTCGCATGGCTGTTGTTCACCACGGTGGCGGTCGAGACGGTCGCCGACGCCATCGAACGCGTCCAGTGGGACTCCTGTCGCTGGGGCATAGAAGTCTGGCACCGGATTTTGCAAAGTGGGTGTCGCCTGGAAGCACGGCAATTCCAGCAAGCGGAGCGCGTGCGTCGTGCCTTGGCGCTCTACAGCGTCCTGGCCTGGCGGATGGTTTACGCCACCATGCTGGCGCGCGCAGTTCCTGAAGCGCCGTGTAGCGTGCTGTTGGAGCCCGACGAATGGCAGGCGCTGTATTGGGCCATGCCTCGGGTCCCCACACCGCCTGTCGAGCCGCCGACGCTGGGCCAGGCCGTCACCTGGATCGCCCAACTCGGCGGGTTTGTGGGGCGTCGTCGGAGCGACCGCCCCGGCCCGGAAGTCCTGTGGCGGGGCTTGCAGCATCTCGGCGACCTCACAACGATGTACGGCATTATGCGCCGTGATTCTCCCTAAATGAATATTTGTGTCCAACTGGCAGCATGGCCACCGGGGGGGGAGCCGACCCGGATCCGGTGCTGATGTTCGCACACACCAGCCTCTATCCCATGGAGGGTGCGCCGTGGCTGGATGCCGGAGCCGTGGGCATGGATCGGGCACGCGTGCGCTATCTGGATGGGGTAGGATGTCTGCCATGGACATTGAGTCATGCAGGGGAGGCCAAGAGCGCGACAGCTCCAGAGGAGGAGCACGAGCATGCACAGAATGTCGAGGGAAATCGCCTATTGCCTAGAACACTGATCAATTACTGGGACAGCGGTCCGAAACGGGTCGACACCACTGGGCTCTTTGTGATCTGATAGGTGGGACATACCGTCACCTGCCACCTGGAGGAAGGAGCTCCGCATGTGGAATCCACCCATCGCGTT
>SXND01000193.1 GCA_005777235.1 Pseudomonadota bacterium | reverse complement strand
GGCGGAGCTTCTAGGGACAAGGCCCAGAGACTGTAGCCCCAGTCTCAAGATGTTTACGGCGGCGTTATGGTCGCGGTCGCGTGTCAACCCGCAGCAGGCACAGGCGTGCGTACGCTCCGCCAGCGTCTTCTGCTGGCGATGGCCACAGCCCGAACAATCCTGGCTCGTGTAGGCTGGGTTGACTGCGACAAACGCTCGACCGGCCCATGCGGCCTTGTACGAGAGCAACGTCGCGAACTGGGACCACGCCGCATCGTGCATACTTGTGGCGAGGCAGTGATGGTGCACCATCTGGTTGACCGACAAATCTTCCACGGCCATGACATCAAATCGATTGACGACACGACGGCTCTCTTGATGGGCAAAGTTGGGGCGTCGGTTGGCCATGCGTGCCTGAACGCTGCCAACGATCTGCCGGCGTTGTCTGCGCTCAGGCGTACCTTGGATGGCAGACGACAGCTTGCGTTGCGTGCGCTGCAGGTCTTTTGCATCGGTGCGCAAGCACTTGGGGGATGGTGTGCTCGCGCCTGTCGAAAGCGTAGAGAAGCTCAGCAAGCCCACGTCCATCCCTACGGCTTCCCCTGTGGCTGGCAACGGCGGCGCTTCCCCCTCACAGGGCAGAGTGACACACCACGTGCCCGGAGACGAGCGTCGGAGGGTACAGGTTTGCGGCGTCCCTTCCAGGGAGCGATGCTGCACAACCCTGCGTGCTCCACCCTTGGACACCTGCAGCCCGCCATCCGTCATGTGACCGCCAGGGCCATCCTGAGGCAAGGGCATCGAATCCTAGCGTCCATCGCCACGCAAGCGCGGAGAGCCTGGTGCGTTTTCGCCAGTCTTGCACCGGCGAAAGAACGCCTTGAAGGCCAAGGCAATCCGCATCGCTACGTTCTGCAAGACTGGCGAGTGCCCAAGGGACCAATCCGCACAACCTGCTTTCAGGTGAGGCACCGTGATGGCTTGTGTGTGATAGGTCAACGACTCGTGCCGTTCCTCCCAGGCGTCACGCCGTGCCGCAAGACAATGGTTGTCCAGACCGCGGCACTCCTCAAGCTGGCTGTCCAGTGCGTTCGCTTGGGCTTTCGTGGGCTTCAGGCGGTATGGCATCGTTTGCAGCATGTCCTATATTTCAACGTCATACGTAGCGATAGTCAACGACTCTTCCAAGGTTCTCTGCGGCTTTCCCGCACGGTGAATTGCCCATGGGCATGGGCAAACGCCGTATATCCCCGGCCTGAAGGCCGAGGTTTTACGGCGTCTCTGATAAGGGAGGCTCCCCGCTGCTGCGGCCGCCAACCGCTGCCCAGCAGGCCGATGAGACGCCGAGATCATCCAAGGGGCTTGGCACACCCTGCCCCCCCTGTTGCGAGACATGGGTATAGATCATCGTCGTGGCGACATCACTGGGCCCAAGCAGTTGCTGAATGGTGCGGATGTCGGTGCCACGTTGCAGCAAGTGGGTCGCAAACGAATGGCGGAAGGTGTGGGCGCTAATCTGCTTCGTCAGCCCAGCCTGGCGCACCGCCACCTTGATGGCCTTGTTGATGACGCTGGGGTCCACATGATGGCGTCGGGTGAGGCCAGTCCGCGGGGTCGAAGGCGAGATGGCGCGATGGAAAGACATACTGCCAGCCCCATGCCTTGGCGGTCGTGGGGTATTTACGTGCGAGTGCATATGGGAGGTACACCTTCCCATACCCCTGCCCAGATCCTGCTGATGCAGGGCCTGGACGCCGACCAGGTGATTCTGGAGCAAAGGGATTAGCGTCACGGGAAAAGTCGTGAAGCGATCCTTCTCGCCTTTCCCTGAACGCACCGTCAGTTGCTTCATTTGGTAGTCGATATCCTTCACACGCAGTCGGACCGCTTCCATGATGCGCAAGCCACTCCCGTAGAGCAGCATGGCGACCAGCTGGCTGGTACCGCCCATAAACGCCAGGACCGCGCCGACTTCGTCACGGGTCATCACCACCGGGACGTTGATCTTTTTGCTCGCCCGCATGGCATTGATGCGCTCCGGCAGTTCATGGTGCAGGGCACGCTTGTAGAGGAAGACCAGGGCATTCATCGCTTGATTCTGGGTGGAGGCTGCCACGTTGCCGTGCACGGCCAAGTCGGTGAGAAACGCTTCGATCTTCGGTTCGGCGGGAAACAACGCTTCACGCGAGCACATGGTATGGAACCGGATAAACCGGATAATTCACTCCACATAGGAGCGCTCCGTGTGGATGGAATAGTGCTGGAGACGGAGGCAATGCCGGACTTCCTCCAGGAGCGTGGGCTGTTAACTTGTGGTGGTCTTCGGCATATAGTATCCTCCCATGACGCCCCGAGCGTGTTGAGAATGTCCATCAGGCAAAACTGCCTGAAAGTGGGGAGAATATCATATTATCAGGGTAAAAGGGCTTGATAATCAGTGGTTGGGCATCAAAGACAGGCAACTTACGCGTTTAACCCGAAGTAGTGTTGGACGAGGATGGCAGGAACACTGGACTCTCATACGAACATGACATCAAAGCTAATTCTTACATTGGATCGAAGCGCAGGGGCGCATTGGCAGATCGAGCAGAACGATTAAAGCCGCACGCCCCGCCCATGCCGTTAAATCCATTGGAACGGGCCATCCACTTTCTGCGCGGAGTCGGCTCACTGGCTACTATGGCGTTGCCGGCGTTCTATCTCTTCCATGGAGCCAGCACCGATGGTGATCAAGTTGGCGCGATAGAGGGGTACCCAGGCGTAGTCCTTCAGCATGCAATTAAGTTCTCGTCAGTTGGTACAGTTTCTCTTGCTTGCAGAAAGGCCTTTGATCACGGAGCCAAGGGTCTCACAGGTGCCAACTTTGCCAAGAACTCGGATGAGACCTTGGAGAGAGTCGCGGAGTACTGGTCCAAGAAGTCGAACCGATCATTACAAGAAGCACTGACCGCCCTTACCCTCCTCCGGTCGATTTTTCGAGACTGCGCAAAGACAGACACGGAGCTGTTCAACGCCGCAGGGTATCCACTTCAGCCGGGACAGGCGAGTGTCAGTCCTGTACCCTGAGGGGCTGAACGCCGCCACGAGTGCAGGCACCCTGCACAGGACAGACCGCCACCATGGGCTTGTGGGCCACAAGCGGACGCCTCTGCAAGGCAAGGCGTCCACACGGGCCGCCGAGCAGCCGGGGCCTTGCCGCGCGCACGGGCCTGGCCACAAGCAGCGTGCATCGCCACCTCCAGGCCATGGAGCGCCGCGATCGCCACCCGGCATCGTCGTTAGGGGAGACGGAGGCAGGCCGCGCGTGGCGCATCCGCCTGGGCGTGGCCACGCGCGGTCTGTGCGGCCTGACACGCGGCG
>SXND01000192.1 GCA_005777235.1 Pseudomonadota bacterium | reverse complement strand
CGGGTGCCTGTGGGTCCTGTGTCCGTGGGCTTTTGACAGCGCGTTCCCTTGCTGCCGTACCACGTAGGATCCTGTTGATGGAACAACAGGTCTGGTCGATACTCCCTGCCAGACAATGCACCGTGCGACCTCGTGTCGCAGCGCCCCGTAAACGAGGCGGCTTCGAACATCGAAACTGGAGCAAAAGTCTCCAGCGGTTACGGTTATCACGCACCAGGAGAGCCCGATGCCTTTCCCCGTTTCTGAGCGCCGTCACGGCGCTCTCGGCTCTGAAGCATGCCCCAGAGCCTGCGGAGGATACTCCGCAGTTCTCTCTTTCGTTAGTTCAACTTTTATGTGGGAGCCTGTCTCCCACAACCCGGCGAAGCTGAAATCTCAAAGAGCCGCGCCTCGTGGTGCGTGCTGTGCGGCGCTGGACACCAGCTATTCCTGAGCACGCGAGGCCGTATGAGGCAAGTCTACCAGTGTAGGTGTTACCCTATACAAGCACTGTATGCGGCGATGCCGCAGCAGGAATTGAGGCGGTGCGCCTCAACCTTTCATTCCCCTGCCAGCTGAAGCAGGCAGTCCCCTGAAAGGGGTTTTATGGCGAGGAACAACAGCACGCTGCTCAAGCAACGTCTCAGCGCCCTCTAAATCTTCGCGGGCATAGCGCAGCCAGCGCCGAGTTTCCGTCAGGTGCTCAGTGCCACTCATACAGCACCTTGCCCTCGCGTAGCGCTGGTCGTAACACTGTACCGATAAGATCACCGCGACGGGTGATTTCTTCTGGAGTCGTGACGACAATGTCTTTGCACACGGGTAAGTCTGCCAGGGCCCGACGGATCGCGACCGCCACTAGGCGCTTGTTTGCAACATGAGGTAAAACAACCAGTGGCGCTTCTGCAAGCGCGCTTGCAACTCATCAGCACGGCGGCGCGCCTCCTGCGAGTTCAGACGGGCGTTGACTCTGCCCGCCTGCTCCTGCAGTTTAAGCTCCTCAGCGCGGTGGTCCCAGTAGCCGATCTCCTCAGTGAGCCGATCCTTCACTGTGGCTCTGGTTTTCTCAATCCATCCCAGCCGCCGCCCACGGACTTCCTGGAGATGTTTGGGCACCACCTGGGCGATGGCGTGCGCCACGGCCTGCTGCTCCAGGTTGCGGGTAATCCAGACGCAGGCGGGATGTGCCAGCAAGCGATCAACCTCCAGTTCGTTGGGGCGTAACGGGCGGTAGTCAAGATAGGGGGCGTAATGCAGGTGACACGCCTCGCCCGCTGCGTTCAGCTCGACATACAGCATCTTCTGCGAGATGGTGCGACGTTCACCACTGCGTGTGCGACTGGCGTCCTGCAGGGAGTGCTCCAGGTAGAACAGCACCCGTGGTGCCGTGCCTGGATCGCGTTCGTCCACCAGCACCGTGCCCCGGCGTAGCAGGTCGCGGTGGCGTTCGAGCGTCAGGTCGAGCGTCGCCTCCAGCAGCGGATGGCCGGGACAGACAAAGGCCGCCAGGGGTTGGCCTTGCGGTGCGATGCGGGTTTTCTCAAAGGCAATGCGCTCGTAGCGCGGCAGCACTGGTTCGCCAACGCCGATGAGGCGGTCGCGATGGCGAATGGGCGCGGGCACATGCGTGACCTCATAGCGGCGCGGCTCGCGCTGGCGGACCGTGCCGCCGAGCTGCGCAAAGGCTGCGAGAAAAAATGACTCAACATAGTGTGGCTGCAGACGGCGCGCCTCAGCGCGTTCCATGTCCTCGCGCACCCGCGCCACACGGCTGGCGTCCATAGCGTCGTGCGCCAGCGCGCGCTCTTCCAGCAGGGCCTGGAGCTGCGGACGATCCACCGCACTGGCAATGGCCTCGGTGAGCCTGGCGCGTACCTCGGGGCGCTCGCCGTAGCGAATGGCGTCGAGCAGCAGATCACGCAGTGGCCGCCCCTCAAATTGGAGCTTACCGAGGACGTCAAAGACCTGCCCACCCAGCGCCTGACGAGCCTGTTCGAGTTTGTCGAGCAGGGTGCGATAGACTCTTCCCGGCGCCTGGATCATCGGCGAGCAGAAAACGCAGTGGCTGGCGCGGCAGCATGGCCTCGTACACCGCCGTGATCTGGTGCGGCAGGGGGGCAACGAGAGATGTGTGCACGGCAAGCACTGGGTCGAACAGATGCTCCAGACGGATGCGATGCGCTTCGGACACCAGCCGGAACAGATGGCCGTCGCCGTCAAAGCTCCAGGGCCGGCCCTGCTCGACTATGTCCAGGCGCGCTTCATCGTGGCGATACAGTAATTCGTTGGCGACCCGGCCCAGCGGGTTCTTGTAGGTCAGCTCCAGGGCCTCAGAGCCAAACCATTGCACACTGACCACCGTGACCAGGGCGTCCGGAAGGATGCCACGCACGGCAGCGTTGGGTTGGAGGGCTTCGAGTGGGCTCATACGGCGTGCTCAGGCAGTGCACAGGGCATCACGGCGCCACACGATCCACGTGGCCGAGGTCGCGTCCGGGCGCGATGTGGTCGCGCACCCGTTGCTTCAGTTCTTTGGCTTCGGGGAAACGACCTTGCGCTGCCCGTGACCAGATGATCGTGCCATAGAGGCGCACCTCGAATGTCCCGCCGGTGCCGGGTTGCAGCGCCACTTCGCCCAAGTCCGCGGCAAACGTCGTCAAGAGTTCCTGCGCCAGCCAAGCGGCCCGCAAGAGCCAGCGGCATTGTGTGCAGTATTCGATTTCTACGCGTGGTCGTTGCGGCATGCCTGTATTCCTTTCCCAGAGGTTCCCCGCACATGTCAGCCTTGCAGTCGTGCAACGCGGCGAGCGTCTTGGCACCGAGATCCGCAATGTCCGCGACCTGCGCACTGGCATCCGTCGGCCATTGCCCTGCCTTCGTGACCACCTCCAACGCCTCGCACGCCGCGGCTAGGGGTATGGCACCTGCCTGCGCGGCGCTGCTCTTGAGCGCGTGCGCCGCCTCGTACAAGGCATGGGCGTCGCCGTTCTGGCAGGCCTGCTGAATGGCGGCTATCCGCTGTGGCATGGCGCTGATCAACATCGCGATGAACGTGCGCACCACGTCTTCTCCTCCCTGGTCCGGAGGTGCCAAGTGCTGCAGACGACTCCAGTCATAGCCAAGTTTTGCGGCGATCGTATCGTAGCGAGCGCGTCCCCCGTCGTGCTCGCTACAGGGTCAGCCCGGAGTCGCTGCGCGCGCTCCGCCAGCGGCAAGGCCGATAGCTCCGCGCGGGTGCTGGCGTGGCGCGATAGAGTCTGCTGGATGTCCACCCTCTGCGTGAGCACCCGCGCCATGATGTCGAGTTCGCGAAACGACCGGTTGACAATTTTCGCTGTCGCAGCCGCCACGAGCTGCGACTCGCGTACGGTGTCGGCGACATACTCGGAAGCCGCGCGTTCGCCGTACCAGTGGACAATACCGGCTACCGCAACGCACCACAGTAGCGCGCCCACCATCGCCCACAGCCGGATACGGCACAAGCGGTGCGAGAGCGTCGCATCGCCCGCGCACTGCGCTTACGCCATCGCCCGCTCTCTTGTAGCTGTCATAGCATCTTTCCTATCCAGCTCTGATAGCGTTTGTGGCCATCCCCCTTCGGCCGAGCGGCTTGTATGGGGCACCGCGGACGGTAGTAAAGCCTGGGTCAATGTCTTACATTTATGTCTCTTCTATGGCCGACAGGTTTGTATAACCCCACATCACCGACCCCACATCTGCAGCTATCGGGAGGCGTGCGGCTATCACAAGAGACCTCTTCCTTGGTCGGACATATTTTGTTACCCGTTGCAAGGCATATGAGATACGTGAAGTAGTTAATGCTACCTTCATGGGTACATTCTGCCACAAGGCCATCCAGATGTCTGCTCCCATATGAATATGCTCGCAACAGATACGACGGAGAGGATCAATTCTTGAGGATCATTCGGCTTGAATGGGATCTGATGCACACCTCGTGCAGGCCGCACACACGCGGTCGGCATGGTGTGAGGCTTCAGATGCGCTGTCGGTGCAAACGTGGATCGACCGTGTGCGCCATGGCGGCGACGGCGAGCGGCAGCCCAAGAAACGCGGCGACCTGCGTTGCCGTGCCCAGGGGATCGGCCAGCACCGCGTGGTACGCTACTGGCAGCACTGTCATGTGAGGTTGTGCAACGAGCCAGCGCGCGGTGTGCTCCAGATGCTGCGTAAAGATCGTCCCGAGGGTCTGATCGTCGGCCTGTCCGCGCGGCTCACCCCGCCGCTTGAGCATCACAGCTTGCGAGGCCAGGACTTCGGACATCGGACGCTGCATAGAGAGGATCTTATAGAGATGCTGTGGCGGCAGATACTGCAGCAAAGCGCTAATAACTTTCAGCGCTTTGCCCTCGGCTTGGGCTACCCAAGTGTTGTCCTCATGCAGACGCTGCACCGGTGTATATTCCCAGTAGCCATTGGGATTATCGGCATCGGCGGGCCGCTGCGGGTCCGTGAGCAGCGGCAGACCTCCGGCCTCAAGCATGTGCATCATGAGTGAGGTTCCCGAACGCGGTAAACCCGAGACAATCACAATCATCGCGTTTTCCTTCTCGGATGGTCAGTCGACCGCCCGCCGTGGCGTGGCACCCCGGAGTTGGTTGTCCCACGTGGGGCCTGTGGCCCAGTGGAAGCAGGATCGCCAGGTTGTTGCAGGCTCCAGCAACGTGCGCCAGTGCCAGGGCAAAGAGTCAAGAAGGTGACCGCCTGCTGGAGGCTGTCGCTTACCTCGCTGCCTTACATGCTTTGCTGCTGCGACATACGCGGGGCGTAGGCCGGTGCGGGCAGCGTCGTCTCGGCCATACTCAGCCGCGTGACGGGGACTGCGAGCGATCGTAAGGCAAAAAAAGTATCAAAAATGGCCTCTCCTACGTCGTTCAGTTTTTCCTGAAAGGTATCGAGAAACTCGTGCAGACCACTGGCGATAATTTCATCGATATCGGCGTAGTCTAGCTCCGAGCGCAAGCGGCCGAGACGCTGCTCAGCGGCGTTTTGGAAGGTCCCCAGAGGCGAGCCAGAAATGGCGTGTAAGGATTCCTCCGCCTTGACGAGGCAGTAGTGCATGGCGCGGGGAAAGGCGCGATCCAGCACCAGGAAATCGGCCACCTGGGCTGGACTGAGGCGTCCAAAACGTTTGCGATACATCTCAAAGGCGCTGGCCGACCTGAGCACGGCAGCCCACTGAATATCATCCATGGGCGTGCCCACATCCTGCACCGTCGGCAGTAAGAGAAAATATTTTACGTCGAGAATACGCGAGGTCTTATCGGCACGTTCCAGCAAGCGCCCGAGCCAGCCAAAATGCCAGCCTTCGCCGTGGGACATGGTGGCGTCCATAATACCCACGAACAGATGACTGGCCGTCTTGATTTTGGTGAAAAAGGCATGCGGCTCCTCGATAACCTGCGCGTTCGAGACGGCCTCCCGCACCAGTAAATAAAACGTGTTGACCTGCTCCCACATCTCTGACGAGATCACTTCGCGCACCGAGCGGGCATTATCGCGGGCGGCCTGCACACAGGAGAGAATGGAGCTGGGATACTGAGTATCGAAGGTCAGAAACGCCACCACGTGTTCTTTGGTGGCCTTGCCGTAGCGCTCGGCGAATACCGGGCGATCCCCGGTGGTATCGATCAGCGCTGCCCAATGCTGGTCGGCAGTCCCGGCGGGCATATCCAGCATCAGATGCAGGTTCACATCGATAAATCGGGCCACATTCTCGGCTCGTTCGATGTAGCGGTTCATCCAGTAAATCGCGTCAGCTACCCGACTCAGCATAGGTGTGATTCTCCTAAGAGGACCCAGGTATCTTTACTGCCACCTCCTTGTGAAGAGTTGACCACCAGCGAGCCGCGGCGTAAAGCCACGCGCGTCAATCCTCCAGGTAGCACGTAGATGTCCTTACCGTACAAGATATATGGGCGTAAATCAACATGGCGACCCTCACAGTGATCGTCCACAATCACCGGGGCGCGCGACAGGGCGAGCGTTGGCTGGGCGATGTAATTCCGTGGGTTGGCCTGAATGCGCTGGGCAAAGAGCGCCCGTTCAGCGTCCGAGGCGTGCGGCCCGACGAGCATGCCGTAGCCCCCCGATTCATTCGCCGCCTTGACGACCAGGGTGTCGAGGTTGGCGAGCACGTGCTGACGTTCGGTGTCATCCCAGCAGACGTACGTTGGCACATTGGGCAGCAGGGCGTCTTCGTTGAGGTAGTAACGAATGATTTTCGGCACGTAGGCATACAGCACCTTATCATCCGCAATGCCGGTGCCCGGGGCGTTGGCCAGGGCGACATGGCCGCTTTTATACACGTCGAGTAAGCCCGGCACACCGAGGAGGGAATCCGGGTTGAAGGCCAGCGGATCGAGAAAGTCGTCGTCAATGCGGCGGTAAATCACATCAACGCGCTGGAACTCGGTGGTCGTACGCATCCAGACAAAACCCTCAGCCACCACCAGGTCGCGGCCTTCGACCAGCTCGACCCCCATTTGCTGGGCCAGGAAGGCGTGCTCAAAGTACGCCGAGTTGTAAACCCCTGGCGTCAGCACCACCACGGTGGGGGTGGTCACGCTGTCGGGCGCCAGATATTGCAAGGTTTCGAGCAGACGACTAGGATAGTCATCGACCGGGTGCACGCGAGACGCCTCAAACACTTGCGGAAAGATGCGCTTCAACACCTGACGATTTTCGAGGACATAGGAAACCCCGGATGGACACCGCAGATTGTCTTCGAGCACGTAAAACTGCCCGTCGCGGTCGCGTACCAGATCTGTCCCGGTAATATGACACCAGATATCGCGCGCTGGCCGTAGGTCGACACACGGTGGTAAAAAACTCTTGGCAGACCGGACGAGGTCCATCGGCACAACCCCATCTTTGAGAATGTGCTGGGCCCCATAGACATCGGCAATAAACAAATTGAGGGCCTGGATGCGCTGCTTCAAACCACGCTCGATGGAGGCCCAATCAGCAGCTTCGACAATGCGCGGGATGATGTCAAAGGGAAAGATCTTCTCCGTCCCAGCGTCATCCCCATAGACATTGAAGGTAATCCCCATATGCAGGAGGGCTTGCTCGGCGGCATGCTGACGCCGCAAGAGCTCATCCTCGGGGAGTTCGTTCAGCCTTTGCACCAGCAGCGCTGCACCCGCCCGCGGGTGGCCATCGGCCTCAAACATTTCGTCAAAGAAACCGCCGGTGTCGTAGGCGGTAAATTGCATTGCAGGCTTCCTCCTGGGCTCCGCAGGGCAGGCATTGTCCCTGCGAGACCGTTGAAAGAATGTTGAGCAAGTTGCCGTATGTCCTCTTCTCATGCAGAGCCCAGAGAGGCATGGCTAGATGTCTGTTTCATACATACACTGCCAGTCCAACACCTGCGCGGGCCTGGCCCGCTCCTACCAGAGCGCGGTGCCCGAGGGTTGCCTGGAGGAGTGGGCCAGGCCCGCGCGACACCCTTGCCTGGCACAGAACTGACGACATGGACATCTAGATGTCTGTTTCGCTAGTGCTCCCCGGTTTGCCCTGGGAGCGCCACGCTCCAGCGTGGCTTCGGGAGCCGGGCTGGAGCCCGGCGTTCCCAGGGGGAGACTAGCACATGATGTACGAAATGGGCATCGAAAACCATGGCGGCGACGCTGGTACGCCACCGCCATGGTGTCTTGCATGAGCCAACGTCCACGCAGCCCCTTGATGTCACGTCCGCTGGTCGCCACCGTGGCATGCTTCCTTGCTCAGACCGCAGCAGGCTCTCCGTCAGGCTCTGCCTGGGGACTAAGGAATTAGTAACTCACCTTACGCGACTGGAACGAAAAAAGTGTAGAATCGCCCGTATGAAATCACAACCGATAGCAGATTTGTATTCCGACTACTTGCTGGCGTCGTTTGGGGCGACCACGGCTACCGGGCTGAGCGCACTGCTGG
>SXND01000191.1 GCA_005777235.1 Pseudomonadota bacterium | reverse complement strand
CGAACTACGGCTGCTGGCCCATCTCAGCGGCGATCCGGTGCTCATTGCGGCGTTTCGGGCTGGCGAGGACATTCATACGCGTACGGCCATGGAGGTGTTCAATGTCGAGCGCAGCGCCGTGGACAGCGACATGCGACGCATGGCCAAGACGGTCAATTTTGGCATTCTCTACGGCTTGAGCCCGTTCGGGCTGGCGCAGCGGCTACGCATCACCAATGACGAAGCACGCCGCTACATTGACAGCTACTTTGCGCGCTATCCCCGCGTCAAAGACTGCCTGGATGGCATTATTGCCACGGCGCGGGAGCAAGGCTACGTCACCACGCTGTTGCAGCGCCGGCGCTATGTGCCAGACATCAGCAACGCCAATCGCACCATGCGTGACGCGGCGGAGCGCACGGCCATCAACATGCCGTTTCAGGGCTCCGCGGCGGATTTGATCAAGCTGGCGATGATCCACCTGCATCGACAGATTCACACGGAGCACCTGCCGTGCCACATGCTGTTGCAGATTCACGATGAGCTGCTGTTTGAGATCCCGGACAACGCCGTGGCGGAGATGTTGCCGCGCATTACCGAGACCATGGAACAGGTGTGGCAGCTTGACGTGCCGCTGACCGTGGAAGTAGGCCAGGGGCAGACCTGGGCTGAGGCGCATTAGGGGAGCGGCAGGCCCTTGCCCGGCGTGTCTGTGTGCCATACACACACGACCAGTGCTGCAAGGTTTTCCCTGGGAGCGCCACGCTTCAGCGTGGCTTCCGAAACCGGGTGGGAGCCCAGAGTTCCCAGGGGGGACTGACGCAGGACGTATGCCATGCACATCTAGGTGGTGCTCTCGGGCAGCCCGGGCTGACGCAGGCCGAGACGTGCCAGGCGGGGCATCACTTCCTGGATGAAGAAGGGGATTTCTTGGAGGTAGTCCACGAAAGCCACGGCGGCCCCGGCTAAGCCGACGGCGCTCATGCGGGCCATCTCCTGCGCAATGTCATCCGGCGTGCCCACAAACGGGTACGCGCCGGGATAGGCGCCGTGCAAGGGCTTGCCCGTGGCGCGGGTGAAGCGGTTGATGAGTGGACGGGCGACGGTCGCGGTGCCGGTGCCGACCGTGACGCCACGCTGGCGTCGGTAATACTGCTGGCCGGCCTCGTCAGCCATCTCCTCCGCAAAGTAGTAGAAAAAATCTTCCGCCTCCTGGCGGCTGGGGCGGCAGACCACGTGTGCCATGGCGTAAACCGGCAAGGTGCGGTGGTAGCGGGCGGTGTACTGGCCGACGGTGTCGAGCAGACCGGGGGCCTGGTCGAGGTCGGTCATGGTGGTAAACAGCGCATCCGCCGCCTGAGCCGCGAAGTCGCGTCCACGCGGTGAGAAACCGGCGGCCATGACCATGGGACGTGGGCGCTGCACCGAGACTGGATCGGTGTGCAGACGGCGCAGGGTAAAGAAGCGGCCCTGCCAGTCGAACTCCGGGCCGCCTTCCAGGAGCTTGGACCAGATGTGCCACCATTCCAGGCCATGATCGTAGCGCGTGTCCTGCACAATGGTCACGCCGTGCAGGTCAAATTCTTCCTGGTTCCAGCCGCAGACGATGTTGAGTCCGGCCCGCCCGTGGGTGACGTGGTCGATGGTGGCCAGCGCCTTAGCGGCAAAGGCCGGGGTCACCAGGGGCACATGGATGGTGGCAAAGACGCAGATGCGGCGGGTCAGCGCCCCGATGGCGGCACTGTGCGTCAGGGTTTCGTAGGATTTGCCATAGACGTTGGCCTGACCCTGATAGCCGCGCCACTTGGCAACTGGCAGGATAAATTCCATCCCCGCCGTATCCGCTAGTTGGCACATGGCCACGATGTCGTCCCAGGTGGCACGCCAGCGCTCGGGGGCCAGGCTCATGGTCAGGCCGCCATCGCAGTTGGCGCTAAACACGCCGAGCTTGAAGCGATTCGGGCCGAACATCGGATTGGTGGCGGCACGTGGATCGCGCATGGGGACACTCCTGATCCCTCTCCCTCGCCGTAAGGGGGATGTTTTTTTGTAAGCTATTGACACTAGGGCAATTTTTGAGAGTCTTACCTTGTGTCATGCTGGCAGAAGCACCGTTTAGTGCCCAGCCGTCAGCTCCGTCGCGGTTGTGGGCACACTTTTGAGGAACGTTGCGATCACCACATAGAGCGGTGTCTGCGGTCCAGCCTGGGCATAGAGCGTTGGTGGGGCTGCAGCGTCGGTGTCGAGATGTTTGCCGAGCATGAGTGAGCCAATGGGCGCGCCATTCTGCTGCCACAGGGTGATCTGCACGTGGGGGACATCCAGACCATAGGGGGCAACGTCCGCCGGCGGGGTATCGGCGATAATCTGGGTGTACGCGAGCGTACTCAGCTCGTAGAGCAAATGGTCAATTTTCCAGCCGTGCGGAATCGCCTGTGGCTGCGGTTCTGAGAGCTTCCAGTTTTTGCCTGCCCGGGTGATTGTCAACTGCGAGGTGGGGTATTTGACCTCGATCTTGTGCACCTGCTCAGCGCTCACCATGAGGATTTTCTTGTTCCGCAACGTAAAGGCCGTGTGCCGCGTGAGGCGTTCGACCTCGGCATGCCCAACGAGATAAATCACCGACCCTTCCCCCAGTCTGGCATAGACGCCCTGGCCATCCGGTGCCTCGCTTCCCAGCGACAAGTGGTGTGCCGTCGCTTCTGAAGCCGTGGGGGCTTTTTCCCACACGGTGAAGCGCCAGCCTGGTGCCTCCAGACCGTAGAGGGGCAGCGCATCCGGTGTTTCCGCCACAAAGTCTTTGGCTTTGAGGTCACCGATGTCCCACAACCAACTGGAGAGGGCCTCGGCGTCACCAAGCGCGTGCACCGGCTGTTCCAGGGTATACTGACGCACTCCTGTGCTCGTGACCACGATGGTTTCCGTCGGCGTGTGCGCCTCCAGGCGCGTCACATGGTCGCGCTCGTAACGTAGCAGCGTTTTATCACGCAAGGCGCTGGCCGTCTTCGGCATGTGCTCCCAGACATCCTGCTGGAGAAGAAAGACCCGTGGGGCCTCCGCATGTTTGGCGTACACGCCTTTCTGCGCCGTATCGACGTCCCCCAGGTGCAACGTCAGCGGCGCATGCCCCTCGCCCAGGTGCAGCGCCACTGACCCCTGCGGGGCGTGCAGTCCATAGGGCGCCAGATCTGTGGCGTCCTCCGCAAGAAACGTCTGGACTTTGACGTCATGCAGACGTTGCAGCAGCCCGCGCACGTGGGGCGCATCCGCCTTGGCTTGTACGGGCGCACTGAGCTGCCAGAGATCTTCCGCCTGACGTTGGAGAATCACCGGGGGGTCCGTACCGCGACCAATATGGATGGCCTGCACCTCGGCGGGTGTAAAGGCCAGGACCGTTTTATCGCGTACGGCGTGCAGCGAAGCATCGAGGACATCTTGCGCCATACCACTGACGAGATAGACCGCCGGGCGCCCGGCGACCTGCGCGTAGTAACTCCCCCCGGTAGGATTAGCGGCCCCCAGGCGCAGGATAGACGGGGGAATCTGCCCTTGCAGCGTGAGCTGGATCTCGAGACGCGGGGTGGCCAGGCCATAGAGTTCTATGGACTGGGGTTGCTCCTCCACGACGCGGGTGTGCCGCAGATCAGCCACGTAGTGCGTCAATTCACGATATTTCTGATCATCGCCGCGTGCCTGCAACGGCTCCGTGAGGTACCAGTGCCCGTCCCGTTTCTCGGCGCGTATCGTCTCGTGCTCGCGCTGAATCGTGAAGCCGGTGACATCATCCTCAGCAAACTGCAACAACAGTTCGCGTTGCTTTACGGCTTCTTGCCGCGTGCGCTCTCCCCGAATGTCATACAGGTAGTAGAACGTCCCCAGCACCAGTAAGATCCCAGCCCAGATCAAGGTCTTTGTGCTACTCACTGCCGCCATTTCCTCCGCATGAACACCAGTGCTCCTGAGGCGAAGACACTCAGCGGTAACAGAACGACGGGCAGCCAGAAAATTAGTGGAACCTGGGCCGCCGTGAGCATCACCGGGCCACCCCCGCCCCCTTTGCGGGGCCGCAGCGCAATGAGGTCTTCTTCCTCTGCTAACCAACTCACGATATTTAAGAAAAAGTCTCCATTACCCTGTACTGGGAACAGGCTATTGTTGGCAAATTCGGAATCACCGACAATCACTAAGCGCGCCGCCCGCGGGGCTGCACTGGGCTCAGGCACCGCGGGCGTGGACTCAGCTGGTGGCGCTGGGGCACTCACCTTTTCCACCGCAATGGTAGCCACCGCGGCAATGCTAATGGGGCCCTTACGGTCACTCCCGGCATCAAAGGTCGTCTTGCCTTCTTGCAGCGTCTTGAGATCGGTTTCTGCCCAGCTCTCGGCACTGGTCTGTGCCAGGCCCTGAGCCGTGATCCCCGCCGGGAGATCTTTGGCAGGCTGCACCGAACGTACCAGCGGGAACAGGGTCATCACGTTCGCCAGCTCTTTGGTAATGGTATGCTGTTCGTAGGCCATCACCACCGGCATGTGGTAGTCCCCACCGACGAGGCGCCCCACCGGATTGGTCTCGATGACAATGTCGTTGCCGATCTCCAGCCCATAGCGTTGTGCAAACGTGACTAATCCTGGCGCCATCTCCGGATCTAGCAGTATACACAGATGCCCACTCCGCCCGAGGAACGCTGCCAGCGCCTCGGTCTCGGCTTCGAGCAAGTCGCGCCGCGGTCCGATAAGCAGCAGCGCTGCGGCATCTTCAGGTACGGTGGGCTGACGGGCCAGTATAAGTTCTTGGACCGTATAATTTTGCTCTTCGAGCGCCTGTTTCGCCACGTTGTACCCATTGCGGTCGCTCTCGTTGAGCCCCGGCTCACCATGCCCAGTGACAAAGTACACCACTTTTTTTGTCGTGCGGGTCACTTGCAAGATGGCGTTGGTCAGAGCCGCTTCTTCAACCCGCAGCAGTTTTTCCTTTTTCCCGTAGCCCTCGACCACCACCGTGTTGTATGCCGTGATGTTATATTGCTTCGCGAGAGCTGGCTGGCGGTCGGGATCAATCACCTCGTAGGTGATCTTATCAGTATGTGGCGTATACTGCTTGATGAGATCAAGGAAGGCTTCGCGTTCACGCTCTGCCACGCTATAAAACCCGAGCACTTTGATCGGCTGCTGCAACCCCTGCAACAGTTTGGTGCTTTGTTCTGCCAGCGTAAAACGCTTCGCCTGGGTCAGATCAAAACGCTGATTGTGCTGCGTGGCGACCTTATAGAGCAGCAGGACGACGGCGAGGACGATGACTGTAAACAGGGAGGCGTGGCTGCCATATTTCAAGGCCCGCCAGCTGAACGCGTGGCGCAGGGCGCGGCGTGGGGCGCCGGGAGGTGTCGGCTGTGATGGATGGTGCATCGTCATTATCCTCGCCACCGGGTCGATTCAATCGAGCGCAAGGTGAGAAACAGGCAAAAGACTGTAAAAAGGACAAAAAAGGCCACATCCTGCGTTTCGACAATGCCTTTGGCAAAATGCTCATGGTGCTTGGCAAAGGAGATGTGGTTCAGAAGCGTGGCAAGCTCAGATCCGGCAAAATCCGCCGCATGGCCGATGAGCCAGAAAAACAAAAAGCTCGCCCAGGCCAGGGCACAGGCGACAATTTGGTTTTCCGTCCAGGTGGAGCACAGAAAGCCCAACGCAAAGAGCGTCGAGGCCAGGAGGAGAGTGCCGAGATACCCTGCGAGGATCGGACCGACGTCGAGGTGGGCATACACCCCGGTGAGCAGCGGATAGAGGAGGCTCAGCACGAGCAGGACACCGTACACGGCCAAGCCTGCCAAGAATTTGCCGAGCACGATACTGCTGTCGCTCAAGGGGAACGTGAGGAGCAATTCCAGCGTGCCGGTGCGCTTTTCCTCCGCCCACAGTCGCATGGTCAATAGTGGCAGGGCGAACACGCTTATCACACCAATGGTGCTGATCGTGGCGCCCACGACCATCGAGCTGATGTCGAGATCGCCACCCCTCATCGGATTACGCATAGACTCAAAGCTTTCGCCCAGAAACCAGAGGAACGACAGATAGTACAGCAGGCCGACAATAAACAGCAGCCCGCCCATCATGACATAGGCAATCGGAAGGGTGAAGTAGGCTTTGACCTCGCGCTTGAACACGGCGTACACACTACGCATGGGTCTCCCCTTCCTCAGTCACCAATTGGACAAATACCTCTTCGAGGCTCAGGCGGACCTCCCGCAATTCCAACAGTTGCCAACCTTGCTGCACCACCGCTTGGGCGAGGTCAGGACGCAGATCGCGGTCTTTGCCGGTGGACAGGGTATACAGACCCGCCCCGCTGGGGCTGGCGCCCTCCTTGGTGATGGTCAACACGCCGGCCAGGCCCTGCACATAGGCCAGCACGGCATCCTCGGGCCCCTGCACTTCCAGATGGATGCTGCGATAGGGCTGGGTGCGCTCCATGAGGTTCTCTGGGGTATCAATCGCCACCACCTGTCCGCCGTTGATAATCACCACGCGGTCACAGGTCATGCTCACTTCTGGCAGGATATGCGTACTCAGGATGACCGTATGATCATGACGTAGGTTCTTGATGGTCTGACGGATATCGACGATTTGCCGAGGATCAAGCCCGACGGTGGGTTCGTCGAGAATGAGCACCGGTGGATCATTGAGCAAGGCCTGCGCCAGTCCAACACGCTGGCGATAGCCTTTGGAGAGATGGCCAATGAGTCGCCGTGCCATGTCGCGCACGCCGCACAGTTCCATCACGGCACCGACCTTGCTGGTACGCTCGCGCCGCGTTACCCCTTTGACTTCGGCCACAAAGCGCAAATAGCCATTGACCGTCATCTCGTGGTACAGCGGCACATTTTCGGGTAAATAGCCGACGCGTTTACGCACTTCCAGCGGCTGGGTAAACACATCGTAGCCGGCAACCATGGCCCGTCCGCTACTCGCCGGCATAAAGCCGGTCAAGATCCGCATGGTGCTGGTTTTGCCGGCACCGTTGGGGCCCAGGAAACCGAGAATCTCGCCTTGCTCGACGCGAAAGGAGAGCTCCCGAATCGCGGTCACGGGGCCGTAATACTTGGTGAGGTGTTCCACCTCGATCATATTGTGCTCTCCTCTGCATGCACGTCCAGCCATCCGAGGGGCATGCGCAACGCGGTTTACCCTTCTTTGCCGGGTTTGAGAGTCAGGAAGAGGCTGTTGCCACGCCGTTCGAGCAAGAAGAGGGCCGGCTCGTCGGGCGTGAGATGCGACGCAATGTCCATATACGACTCGAGATCCGTAATGGGCTGCTGATTGACTTCGCGCACCACATCACCACGCTGCACCCCAGCTTCCGCCGCGGGGCTATCCGGGGCGACGCGCGACACCACCACCCCTTTGGCGTTATCCAACTTGAGGCTGCGTGCCACCTCGGGGGTGATCGATTCCACCCGGAGCCCTAAATTTTCTTCACTATCAGACGGTTGTGGCTTGGCCGCCGCCTCTTTTTCCTCCGGCAAGGTTCCGAGCGTCACCGGCAGGGTGACTTTCTTCCCGGCCCTGATGACCTCCACCGTCACCTTGGTCCCTGGTGCCAGCGTGGCCACCATGCGCGGCAGTTCGGTCGAATCCTGCACCTTGTGGCTATTCAGTTGGACAATGACATCGCCCCGCTTAAATCCAGCTTTCGAGGCCGGGCCATCGGACATGACCTCGGCGACCAGCGCCCCGTTCGCATCTTCGAGTTGCAGGGCTTTGAGCATATCAGGGGACACGCTCTGAATCGCCACCCCCAACCAACCGCGTGTCACGCTGCCTTTGTCGTGCAGTTGGGAGAGCACTTCTTTCGCCAGGTTGATCGGGATGGCAAACCCAATGCCTTGCCCGCCGGAGATAATCGCCGTGTTAATGCCGACGACCTGCCCACGCATGTTGAACAGGGGGCCACCACTATTCCCCGGGTTAATCGACGCATCGGTTTGGATAAAATCGTCGTACGGCCCGGCCCCAATGATGCGACCTTTGGCACTGACGATACCCGATGTGACCGTGTGCCCCAAGCCAAACGGATTGCCAATCGCCAGGAGCCATTCCCCTACTTCCAGGGCATCGGAATTACCAAAGGGGACGGTAGGCAGTGGATCGGCACTTTTCACTTTGATGAGGGCCAGGTCGGTCTTCGGATCACGTCCCACCAGAGTCGCGGCAAATTCTTGCTTGGTCGCCAGGGTCACTTTAATGTCCGTGGCCCCTTCCACCACGTGGTTATTCGTCACGATATACCCACTCGAGTGAATGAGGAAACCCGACCCCAAACTGGGACGCTGGCGGCGTTGTTTGCCCCGGCCCCCCCCACCGAAAAAACGATCAAAAAAATCCTGAAAGGGGTCTTGCTCCTCGCCACCAAACGGGGAGCGACGGGGCGTGGTCGCGTCTTTGCTCTCCGTCTGTTTGGTACTGATATTGACGACTGCCGGTTTCAGTTGTTTGGCCAACTCGACAAACGCGGGCACGACAGGCTGCACACTCGCCGTTCCGCTGCCTTCTTCCCAGACTTGGGCCGCTTGCAGGGGAAAGACCGGCAGGGCGCAACTCAGCCAGCAGCCGAGTGCGATGGACCCGAGAGACATGCTCCCACGGTGCTGACTCCACAGATGACGCAACATGAGGTGGACTCCTTTCAAGGGATTCTCAGTCTGTCTGCAGCCCATAGCGCAGGACGACAACAGGGGTCTCTGGTCGTCGTGGCTCATCCAACTATTGCTTCTTAAGAAGCGTCGGTCCGTGCAAAAAATTCCCTGGGATTTTGGTTTCTGTATCGTACACAACTTGACGAGAGCCTCACAACGCACACGAGGCGTATGTGGGCAGGCAGCACGCGGAGCAGGCAGGAGGTAGAACGTAGTCGACCAGGACACGAGCGTCCCGGCCAGGCACGAGCTGTCGGGGGCAAGCCACCTAGCCTTGCCCCCTCGGGAGACGTGCCTAGTAATCCATATCGTCGTGATGCCCGCCGCCGGCCATGGCGGGTTTCTTCTCTTCCGGCAACTCGGTAATGAGTGCCTCGGTCGTCAGCAGCAGGGCCGCGACACTCGCCGCATTCTGAAGCGCAATACGCGTCACCTTAGTCGGGTCAATGATGCCCTCGGCGACCATATCCACATAGCGATCTGTGGCCGCGTCGTAGCCACGGGTACCCGTTTCCGCCTTAACACGCTGCAGCACCGTCGCGCCTTCGACCCCAGCATTGGCCGCAATCATGCGCAGGGGTTCTTCCAGTGCGCGCCGGATAATCCCCACGCCAACCTGCATGTCGCCCTCGAGGTGCAAATTTTCCAGTGCGGTGAGCGCCCGGATATAGGCCACACCACCACCGGGGACAATCCCTTCTTCCACGGCGGCACGGGTCGCATTCAAGGCATCTTCCACGCGGGCGTTCTTCTCTTTCATCTCCGCTTCGGTCGCGGCACCGACGCGGATAACTGCCACACCACCGACCAGCTTCGCCAGACGCTCTTGCAGCTTCTCGCGGTCATAGTCTGAGGTGGTTTCTTCAATCTGCGCCCTGATCTGCTTCACACGGCCTTCGATGTCCGCCGTCACGCCCGCGCCTTCGATGATGGTCGTGTTTTCTTTATCGATGGTCAGACGCTTGGCCTGACCGAGGTCGTTCAGGGTGATGCTTTCGAGCTTAATCCCGAGATCATCCGAAATCACATTACCACCCGTCAGCACGGCCATGTCACGCAGCATCTCTTTACGGCGGTCGCCAAAGCCTGGCGCCTTGATGGCGGCACACTGTAAGGTGCCCCGGAGCTTGTTGACCACCAACGTCGCCAGGGCTTCGCCTTCGACATCTTCGGCAATCACCACCAGCGGACGCCCAGCGCGGGCAATCTGCTCCAGCACGGGCAGGAGTTCCTTCATGTTGCTGAGCTTCTTCTCGTTCAGCAGGATGTAGGGATTCTCCATCACCGCTTCCATACGCTCGGCATTGGTCACGAAGTAGGGCGAAAT
>SXND01000190.1 GCA_005777235.1 Pseudomonadota bacterium | reverse complement strand
TCCCTCGAAAGAATAAAGAGGCGATCAAGGCGGTGGTCATGATTTCCGCATCATTCATCTGACATTGACAGTCTTCTTGATGATGTATGGCTTTCAACAGATCGTCACACAGACAGAACGTCGCGATAATTTTGTCGTCCACGGGCTGGCTCCTCCTGAGGTGAAATGGGTGATTTCACCGTCACTGTGAGGCAGAAGCCCATGGATTTCAATAGGTGGCAACTTGGGTTACTAATACAGTGGTTGGTATCTTTCCGAAACCGCGCTTCCCGTTTGGCAGTACGTTTCAACGCCCGCCGAATGTTTTTGGGGCGCTTCCCCTCCATCTGGGCAAGCGTTGCGGCACGCTGCAACCGCCTACGGTATTTCAGGTAGCGTGCGCGACACGCTTCAACGCTTGTGCCGTGATAGGCGAGGCCATCCGACGTCATAGCCAGGGTGGCAACGCCCAAGTCCACGCCAAGAAAGTCTGTGGGCGGCATTGGTGCCCCATCTGGTACCTGTACCACGACCAGCAGAAACCACGTCCCATCCTCGCGTACCACCAGATGGCACTGACGCGGTTCATGGGCATCAAAACGCTGTCGGTGGTAGGGACCAATAAGAAACGAGACCAGCACCCGCCCTTCCAGCGTTGTCAGGCTGACATGATCCAAGCCATCACAACGCATGATGCGTTGATCGTAGGGCATGGCGGCATCCGACCGCAAGGTTGGGCAGACACTCTTGTCGCGCCTCTATGTCCCTGCGACGCGCGCCAGGCACCGGACAACCATCTGTGATGGCAGGGCAAACCGCGCGCGCAACTCATGGGAGTACAGCCGTTGCAAGGTCAGTTTATTGTTGATCTGCTTGGCAAACGCTTGCCCAGCCAGCCAGTTGCACGCCGCATGAAAGCGCGCCATCATGGCACGCAAGGCGATGGCCTGGTCGTCGGTCGGCAGCAGTTTGAGTTGCAAGGTCAGTTCCATACACACTCTATTAGCGGATATTTTCCTGACGTCAAGGGTTGTATGCCGCTTTCGACAGGAGAGGGAATTGCCCCGGTGCGGGGCAACCTTTCTTTCCTCCCCGCCCTGCACGGCGGGGCTTCCAGAAAGGCCAACTGGTGATGCCGGAGTCGCGCGACTGGTGTTCAATGTGCCACCGGCCCACGCGGACGAGGTGCTGCCGATCCTGGACCGCTGTGCGCAGCTCATGCAACAAGCGCAGGCCTGACCAGTGAGGAGGCACACCTCCGTCACTTCTTAGGCGGCGGCTTACTCCCGCCGTCTTTCTTGGCGTTCCCACCACGTAACTGCTGGCTCACCTGCTGCCCAATGACCTCGGCAAAGCTCTGGACCAGCGATCCGGGAGCCACAGAGCGCACGGTGGTCCCATCTTGGCTTCGCAGCACATCGATGGTCAATGGCTCACTCGGGCCTTGTTGCAGTCTGGTCAGCAAGGCCTGGAGAAAAGGGTCCGGCGCTTTGCCCGCTTGGCCGGTGCTCATCCCGAGCTTCAGCAAGGGCGCAATAAACAGCTCCATGTGCGCCATGGCGTCTCCTGACGTCTGGGCCTGGGACGGGTGGGCAGCGATCCGGTTAAGCACGCCGTGCAGGGGTGTGACGGTCGAGCCGAGGTGTAGCGTCAGCACATTCTTCAGGGTGGCCAAGAACATCCTTGGAGGCACTTCTAGCGTTGCAGCCTTGGAGAGATCAACATGATGCAAGGTGGTCCCTTGATGTTTTTCCGCGTCGCGGGTGACTTTCGCGACCACCTTGTCGGTAAAGAGTGGTAGGTGTTCCAACGCCTCCAGCACTGTGCCCATCACCTGCGGACTGTCAGCGAAGGGGAGCACGCCGGTCATCTCGAACCCCGTCCCCAGCGTCTGTACTTCCATCGCGGCTTCAAGGGCTTTCTGGGCGTACCACTGTTCCAGGATGCCGATATAGGACGCCACCACCTTGGTGCCAGCCGTGCGCTGTTCCGGAGTCAGCGCGGGGAGCGCCGCCACTTTCGCGTCGAACATCTGTTGTATGCTTGGCAAGAGCGCCGTGATGTCCTGGCGCAGGCTCTCGGTCATACGAACACTGTATCCCATGCGCAGCAATGCATTGGGGCTAGGCGGAAACAGCGGCAGCAAGCGAGCCGCCTGACCAGTTTGGCTATTGAAGAGTGCCGCACTGGGGGAATCCGGGCGCATGGTGGTTTCCAGGTCGAACACCCAGCCTGACGGCGCCAGCGTCAGACGGCTCTCGCCGACCATGACGTCGTCCAGCCCCTGGCGTAAGGCCTTTTGCGTCATGGTGAGATACGTCGTCAGCGCCGTTTTTTCCGCTGCCGACATCACTTTATCTTCCGCAGCTTTCTGCAGCGCCTTCTGCCAAACCTCCTCCATGTTCGTCAGCATGGCCATCCAGGAGGCGCCTAGCTGGGACTTCGCAGCCTGGAGGTCGACACGGAAGACCAGATCCGGCCCGTCCTCCTTCGCACCAAAAAGATCTGCGGGCAACGCGAGGGTTGCCCCCTGGAGTGCCTCAGGCGTTGAGCCCAGCACGAGCATATTGGCCTGCGTGTCGAGACGACCAAAGGCGGGCACAGGGCCACCCTGTAGGCTGAGCCGCACGCCATCTTCGATCAGCGTCTGGGGAAAAAAACTCCGTAAGGTTTGGAGGATCGTGTCACGGTCGGTGTAGGGTATCAGCACGACGACTGGGGGCTGTCCGGAGAGACTCACGGTGGGGATCACCACCCCAAGAGGACGCTGACGATCCACGCCCCCCAGGCCGGCAAGCTGTAACTGCACCATGCCGAGCATCATATCGGCGAGTCCTGGGGTCTGCGCCATCGTGGAGATGTCGCGGAGGCGCTGTTCCAGGCGTTGATAACTACGCAGGGCCAGCCACGCGACCGGCTGGCCCTGTGCTTCAGCAGCAGTGCCAGAAAGCATTGCGGTGATGAGTAGGCTCACCACCACCAAGGCGCCAAGGCGCCGGAACACACGAGCCATGATTCCTCCTACGCGTCAGACGATCCCAAGAGCTCATGCGCGGCCAAAGCACCGCGAGTCCTTAGCACGGATTACCACTAGAAACGCACTTGAAAATTCCTTGTGGGGTGATGAGAATTTGCGAGCCAGAAATCGCAGGGGCGACCCCGTTGACCAGCAGACGCATCGAATAAGCGTCCGAGATGTTGTCTCCATCGCTATCGTAAAAGTGGTAGTGTTGCACCAGGAACGGGGCATTGGCCGCGAGCCTGCCACCATGCTCATTGACGAGCGAACGGAGAGACGGGAAATCGATGATGGAGGGCGTGATAGGATACTCGTTATCCGAACTCCCGGCGGCATAGGAGGCCAAGGCTGCCCGAATAGCCTCGCTGCTCCCCACAACTTGGGTGACCAGGCTTTTTTCGCGATAGATAAGAAAGGACGGGACAGCAATCCCTGCGAGCACTGCAATAATGGCCACAACAATCATCAACTCAATCAACGTGAAACCAGCTGTCTTCTGGGTGAGCATGGGGTACCTTTTGTGGGTAAAAAGCCTCTAAAATAGGCCACGTGCACCAAAGGATAAGAGCCCCATGGTACACCTATGCTAGCACATGCAGGCTCTATTCGACAAACCGTGTGTGTTGTACCCGAGAAGACTGGCTGTCCCCGCAGGGCGGCCTCATGAGATTTTTTGAGGGGGGACGTCGTACGCGTTTATGTGGTAAGGAGAAGGCTCATCAACTGAGGAGGGCCTGATGGAGGTAGCACTGGAAGCATTTTTGGATCACTTTGGCGGGCTGGAGGATCGAC
>SXND01000032.1 GCA_005777235.1 Pseudomonadota bacterium | reverse complement strand
GCGTCTCAGATTGAAGATATGATGGAATATGTGGACATTTTTCAAGTTGGAGCTCGAAATTCTCAAAATTATAATTTACTAGATGCATTAGGAGAAATTGATAAACCAGTGATGATTGTAATAGGCGTGTTCCCAGACATCGCAAGTGACCAACGGGGTCTTGCCTGCCCGCAGGGGGCAACCCGCATTCGCGGTGGTTTCGATGCTGACCTTGCCGGCACTATCTTTCACCAGCCAGGCCCAGCCAGCGCCAAACTGCCCGGCGGCGGCAGCGCTAAAGGCATCTTTAAACGCCTGAAAATTGCCCCAGACGCCATTGATCGCGGTAGCGACCTCGCCCGAGGGCTCACCGCCACCCCGAGGAGCCAGAGAATTCCAGTAAAATGTGTGGTTCCAGACCTGGGCAGCATTATTGAACAATCCACCCTCAGGCGCGGTGCGGATCAGCTCTTCGAGCGACTGATTGGCTTCCGGTTTGCCCTGCGTGAGGTTGTTCAGATTAGTCACATAGGTTTGATGATGCCGGCCATAATGAAAATCAAGCGTTTCAGAAGAAATATGTGGCTGCAAGGCCTCTTTCGCATACGGCAAGGGGGGTAATTCAAAGGGCATGAGATCGTCCTCCTCATATAAATGTATGATAGCAACATAGCCCGCATGGTCAGATGCGGAAGATGTGGTACAGGGCCCAAGACCGTCATAGGGCAATAGGGCGATACTAGCAGCTTTCCTGGCCGGTGTCTAGACACCGGCCAGACGTGGGCCGAGGCAGGCGAGACAGGCCGCGAGAGCCTACAGACCGCGAGGCATGGCGCAGCGCACACGCACCCACACACGAGCCGGTTGTCACATCGCGCCCCGCAGGTATGGGGCCACGGTCATGCCTGCAGATACCGCACTGTATGCGCACCTCAGGCAGCCGCCGGCCCGGCCATGCCGCACCTGGGTGGCAAGAAAATGCCTCGTCAGGGCGAGGAAGTCATGCAAAAACTTGTGAGGCATGCTACACTAGGCAACAGTCTTCTGTACTGCAGTTGCGCCACGTTGAGGGTTATAGGGTGCCTGAGTATCAGTAAACCCTAGACAAAGTGGTGTTTTGGTGTCTTAGTCCCTCGTTATGAGGTCGTCACAGTGACAAGGAAGTGAAGCGACATGACATCATGGGCGGAAAAAGGTCTGCAAAATTTGATCCCCGTTTTGGCACACCTAGGAACGGTCGTCCAGGTTTTTGTGCTTTTGGCACTTATGGCGGCTTCTGTCGTGTGCTGGACGATCGTGGTGCATAAGATGCGGGTGCTGCGCAAGACCAGACGCGACAATGCAAGCTTCCTTCAGGTGTTTCGTACCAGTAACGATCTCGCCTTTATCGCTGCCGCAGCCCGTCGCTTTACCTTCTCTCCCTTGGCGCAGCTGTTCCGCATTGCCCATCAATATATAGAGGTGCCAATGCCCAGTAATGGACGGCGCCCCGCGATGGAGAGTGTGACCATCTCCATGTCGGAGGGCACGCTGCAGCGTCTGCGGCAGGTGTTACGGCCACGCCAAGTCGAAGAACTCGAACGTCTTGAGCACGGTCTCCCATTTCTCGCCACGACGGCGAGTGCGGCCCCTTTTGTCGGGCTTTTTGGTACGGTGTGGGGGATTATGCAATCTTTTCACGCTATTGGGCAGGGAAGTGGCGCGTCATTGGCGGTCGTGGGGCCGGGGATTGCCGATGCGTTGATTGCCACCGCGGTTGGACTCGCTGCTGCTATCCCCGCTGTCGTGGCGTATAATCATTACCTCACGCGCCTACGTCGTTTCGACGAAGAGATGGATGGATTCGTGGAGGACGTTATTCAGCTCTTTGAAGTGTATGCTGAGAGCGACCTCCCTGCCCCACGTGGGGGTAGTGGGCAGACACCTTTGGCGCATTAAGCGAGAGGCAGCACGCCATGGCGATGGGAGTCGGCGGCAAATCGCGTGGAGCGGTAGCCGAAATCAATGTAACACCTCTGGTAGACGTCATGCTGGTGTTACTCATCATTTTTATGATTACCGCACCGATGTTACAACACGAACTGGATGTGAATCTGCCGATAGCGACGGCAACCCCCAGGGTCACCGGTGAAGATCAAGTGATTTTGACGGTGAATAAGCAGGGGGGCATCTATCTCAATCAGACAGCACATACCCTTGAAACGTTGCGCCAACAACTCCATGCTTTTTATCAGACACGGCGCAACAAGGATTTGTACCTCCGGGCTGACACTGATGTTCCTTATGGAAGAATAGTCCAAGTCATGGATGAAGTCAGGAAGGTCGGGATTCTCAAGCTGGGCATGATTACCCAGCCTCCGGCTGAAAAGCGATGAAAGTGACTACCAGTCGTCGCCAAGCGACACAGCCAGTGCGGCCAGTGCCCCCTACGTCCAGACGGGTGCCAGGTGTGACGTCCAAGCCTGTCACCTTGGTGTCGTCTCTGGTGTGGTCGGTGGTCGTGCATAGTAGTCTCCTCCTCGTGATGCTTGGCGGTGCACGGTTGTTCAGCGCTCCACCACAACCCACGAGATTGGCGGATGAGACTATTTATTTATTGGGTGATAGCCCCGTCTCTCCTGACAATATGCTAGGAGAAGGTGGTGGGGCTTCGGGTCTCCAGCAGGGAAAAGATCCAGGGGGGGGCGGCACATCTGCTGAGGTAGCCTCTGGACCAGAGAGCGGGACGGCGCACGTGCCTCTCCCGCTGGACAAACCGGCGCTTGGGCCTGCAAAGTCCCCCGTAGAACAGGCGATAGTCGTGCCACCACCCAAACCCGTGGCGGTCACGCCGCCCCCGAAGCCCGTGACACCTAAAGCGGTGGCGCCTCCGTCGAGCAAGGCAGTGGAAAAACCGGTCCCCCCAGCCCCGGAACGAAAGGTTGTCGAGAAAGAACCTCCACTGCCTCCTAAGCTGCCGGCAGACGCTATGACATTGGCGCAGAGGCAAAAAGAATACGCCCAAGAGCGTGACAAAGCCATTAAGCCCAAGCCGACACCACCGCCACCGGTGCGGGAAGCAAAAGTACAAGACGTCAAGCCGGCTCCGCCAGTACCCAAGGCTCCGCCAGTGCCCCAGCCCCCGTCTGCGATAGCGACCGAGGCAGAAGTGCGCAAGAAGACGGAGAAACTCCGGGCGGAGCAAGAGGCGCGAGAAGAGCAACGGGAGAAGCAACAGCAACAGAAGCAGGCGCTTGCCGCCGCGAAGGCGGAGCAAGAGTCGCGCGATTACGTCGACAAGCTACGGGCGCAACAGCGCATGGCAGAATTGAAGGCTACTGTTGGCAGAAGCGGCTCGGGCAGTGGGTCTGGCACCGGTGCGGGCACAGGTGCGGGTTCTGGGACTGGTTCCGGGACTGGTTCCGGGACCGGGGGCGGCTCTGGGGGTGGTGCTGGCTCTGGCAGCGGCGCGGGTTCTGGCTCTGGGAGCAGCGCGGGCGGTGGCACCGGTGTGGCAGGGAGAGGACCCGGTAGTGGGACAACAGGCTCTGGGAGTGGGAGTGGGATCACTGGCGGTGGGCGGGGGACTGGTACATCTGGCGCGGGAGGAGTCGGGACAGGTGGCCTTTCCGGCATTCGGTTGCGGAACTATCAAGGAGAATTGCAGGCAAAAATTACCAACGCCTGGAATATCCCTCCGCAATCGGGAGGCTTGCAGGCCGCTATACATATTGTGGTGATCCGCTCAGGTGGGGTGCAACAGGCGCGTCTCGTCAAAGGCTCCGGCAATGCGCTTTTTGATGAATCATTGCAACGGGCGATTCGAAAGGCACAGCCCTTACCCTCTTTACCCCATGATTATGGAGAAGCCTCACTCCAAGTAACGTTGCGCTTCAAAGGGCGTGGGTAATTTTGTAGGCTTTCCTGAGGATATTATGCCGCAATGGGTTTTACGCTGTGCTTGGGTATTGGTCGTGCTTCTCGTCGGTTTATGTGGTGGTACTCGCGCGCAAACAGGGGTAGTGATAGACATTGAAAAGGATTCTGATAAAGATCTGCCCTCCTTGGTCGTGCCTGCGTTGCTTGGCGAGTCTGGTGATCCGGGATTGAGGCAGCAGATTCGTGGTGTACTCCAACAAGACATGAAATACACTGGGCTCTTTCGTATTGCTGAGTCGACGAATTACCCTGAAGTACCCCAGACAGTGGAGCAGCTACAGTACGCTGGTTGGATAACTTTGGGGGTAGTGGCTGTTATTCCTGGCCGTCTCAGTATGGGCGGTGATGGGCAATTATCTTTGCAGCTGGCGCTCCATGATATCCTCGAGCAACGCATGCGCATCAATAATAGCTTCAACGGGCCAACGGTGCGCCATCGGGAGATGGCACACCGCTTTAGTGACCTCGTCTATCGCGATCTCACGGGGGAAGCTGGCCCCTTCGACACCGAAGTGCTATGTGCCGGCCCGGGGAAAGCCAAGGGGAGTAAAGATATTATCCTTATGGATTACGATGGCTATGGGGCGCGGACGCTCATTGCGGATGGCGGTCTGAATTTGGCCCCTGCACTCTCGCCAAATGGTACATTTCTTGCCTATACGTCCTATCGCTCTGGCAATCCCAATCTGTATATAAAAAATCTATTGACTGGTGCCGAAGAACGTATTACATCTGGAGCAGGCTTAGCCATGGCTGGATCATGGGCTCCTGATGGGCGTGCCTTAGCGCTCAGTCATACTATTGATGGAAACAGCGAAATTTTCGTGTATGATACACGCAGTAAACAGATGAAGCGTATTACCAATGACTGGGGTATTGACGTCTCTCCCTCGTTTGCGCCCGATGCGAAACGTTTGGCTTTTGTCTCAGACCGCTCGGGTTCGCCGCAGCTGTATGTGACGGATCTGCAAGGGAGTGCTCCAGTACGTTTGACCTATGAAGGACGCTACAACACGGCTCCATCATGGTCGCCACGTGGTGATGCGATCGCCTTTGTCGGCCGTGCCGATGAAGATCGTTCCCTCGGGGTCTATACAATACGTCCCGATGGGAATGATCAAGTTCGTCTCGGTGGTGGTAGTAATCCAGATGCGCCGATCTGGGCCCCGAATGGACATTTTGTGATGTACACCAGCACGCAGGGTGGTTCCCGCCAGCGCTACATGATGCGCGGTACAGGTCAGGCGAACCATCTGCTCCCCACGAGTGGCCCATCTTGCTTGGCGTCACAGTGGGTCGCACGAACGGCGCGGTAGTTTCTATTTCTCTCAGGAAGGAGAAAGATCGATGGTTATGCGACCTGTCGTGTCCCGTTTGACACTGGGCTCCCTACTCCTCACGTTTCTCGCCGTTGGTTGTACGAAAGAAGAGCCTGCGCCTCCGACAGCGGACCCTGGTAGCACGCGGCCGGCCGCGACAGCCCCTGCTCCGCAAGGTGGCCCTGGCAGTGGAGCTGGAGGGGCGATGGGCTCCCAAGCCTCGCAAGATTTCCAGAATCAAGACATCAATTTCGATTTTGATAAGTATGATCTGCGCACGGATGCTCGGGGTCTCCTGGATCGCAAAGTGGCCTTTATGAATCAAAATAATACCATACGGGCTCAGATCGAAGGGCACTGCGATGACCGCGGCACCAATGCCTACAATCTGGCCCTTGGTGAGCGGCGCGCCAATGCCGCCAAACAGTACATGAGCACTGCTGGCGTCAATCCGTCACGCTTATCCACTATCAGCTATGGTGAAGAGCGCCCGCTTGACCCAGGTCGTAGTGAGGCGTCGTGGGCACGGAATCGGCGGGCCCATTTTGTAGTTACCGGTCAGTAAAAGAATATCGTGCATCTATGAGATACATCTTTGTGCTGGTGAGTATGCTCCTGCTCAGTATCATGGCAGGGTGTGCGAGTGACAGTGACCTGCGGTCGATGCGTGCTGATACACAAGCGTTGGAGCGCCAGAGTAGTGAGCGCCAACAAACGGTCGAGGCACGTTTGCAGCAGATGGGCGACCGTGTTGCGCAGTTTGAGAAATCCCAGACTGATACTCGGCGCGACTTGGCGCGGACGTCTGCTACCCTTGATGAGTTGCGGCTACAATTGCAACGCCTCCAGGGGGACATTCAGGATACCCAGCACCAACTACGGCGTGGCCCAAAAGGTGCGGAGGGAGCAGCAACGACTAAGCTGGTAGACGATTACACCGCCCGCTTAAATAAGTTGGAAGGACAACGGCCCCCACCCCGCAATACTACGCCTCCTCCTACTCCGACAGCGAAGCCAGAGCCTGCTCCAAGCCGGGTGGAGTCCGGGCCTCCTACGACGCCCACTCCACCGACAGCGCCTAGCGCTTCTTCTGTGCTGGACACAACGCCCCCGCCCTCTCCTGCTCCTGCGGCACAGGTGGCGGTGGCGCCCCCGACTCCTCCAGTGGCGCCCCCGACTCCTCCAGTGGCGCCCCCGACTCCCAAGCTGCCGCCTCAAGCGCTTCTCACCCCCCAACGCCCATCGGCCTCCACGGCTCCTGTGGAGAACGATGTGGCAGATCAGCTCTATAAACGGGGGGTCAAAGATTATCAGGATCGTAACTATGAAGCGGCTGTGGTCAATTTGAAACGCTATGTTAAGGAGACACCCAAAGCGTCACAAGCTGCCAACGCGCAGTATCTGGTTGGTGAAGCGCTCTATGCGCAAAAGCAATACGAAGCAGCGATTGTGGCCTTTGATGAGGTGGTGCAGAAATACAACCGGGATACCAAAGTCGCTACGGCCATGCTGAAGCAAGGCTATGCCTTCGCGGAGCTGAAAGATGCGCGTAACGCACGCTTTTTCCTGCAGCAAGTCCAGAAAAAGTATCCCAACACTCCAGAAGCCCAACAGGCGGCAGAGAAACTCAAACAACTGCGCTGACCATGCACCTACGCGCCTGTTGTCCACGGCTCTAGTTAAACTTAAAGCGCATTTTCCTGGCTTGGGAGAGCTGGAGCCGTTCGAGCTTCGCCACTTGGTCAGTGTCAGGTTCTAGCACTCCATTCTCCCACGCTTTGACATCCGCGGGCCGCACGCGCAAGAGCTGGGCCATTTGTACGTGCGTCATTTCAGTGTGCTCACGGATCTCACGAATCTCTGCAGGCGTTAACATGGCTTATTCCTCTGTTCGCAGTATCGCTATCTCGCCACAACGTTATTATACGTGAGTTGTCCCATGCATTTCTATGACATCACGATGCCTCTCTCCCCAACCGTCCATGTCTATCCTGGGGATCCTGCGGTCACCATCACGCCCATCAGCCAACTCCACTGGGGCGATAGTGCCAACGTGAGCCGTGTGGTGTTGAGTTCTCATACGGGGACGCATCTCGATGCGCCCCGTCATTTCTTTGCGGATGGTCTGCCTATCGACGCCCTCGACCTGACGGTGCTTGTCGGGACGGCCCGTGTGTGTGCCTTTCCCCAGGCGACAACCCATCTCACGGCGGACGACCTCCGTCCCCTTGGCCTCACCGGCGTGCAACGTGTGCTCATTCAAACGTCGAACGCGGCTCTATGGCACCAGCCCGACTTTCAGTCCAACTATATTGCGCTCACCGAGTCTGCCGCCGACTTCCTTGTAGAGATAGGGGTGCGTCTGGTCGGCATTGACTATTTATCGGTGGACGCTTTCGAACGCCAGGACTTTCCTGTGCATCGCAGGCTGCTCGGAGCAGGTATCCTCATTTTGGAAGGACTGTCTCTGCATGCCGTGCCACCTGGCGACTATGAATTGTACGCCTTACCGCTTCTCCTCCAAGAGGGCGATGGAGCCCCCGTGCGTGCCATACTCCGTCAGCCTTAGAGCAAGCCGGCCCGCCGACGCCACCACCATTCACCCCCCAAAAGCAGGAGTATGACCATAAAAAGTGGCAAGGTCTCGCGCAGTCGCAGCCGCGTTTCTTCCAAGACTTTGTAGTCGGTTGTCCCTCCAAAAAATTCGACAAGACTGCCCGCCGAGGGCCGTGTGGGTTCATGCAACGCAAAAAATATGCCCCCTGTGCGTTCGGCAATGTCCCCAAGCAGCTTATGGTTCGGGGCCGCCTGCTGCATCTCGTCGCCTGGACGCTGCACCCGGAGGAGTACACGATTGGCGTCGTGGGTTTTCCCACCGATCTCGGCCTGGACGTCTAAGGCGTACAAGCCTTCCTCATCGGCCCGAAAGCGGTAGCGATACTCCCCAGGTGTGCCTGTCGGTACATACGGCACGGCGACTTCAACCCCGTGCGGGGTCCGGACCTTCGCATGCACAGGTGGATGCTCCGCAGGGCGATAATCGTCTTGCAGCACCTGGAGGGTGCCGGTCACCTCACTCCCCACAGGGAACTCACTGGCGTCAGCCATAATGCGGACTTGTTTGAGGACTGGATCGCGGATGAGCCAGCGGACCATCTGACGCACAAACTGGAGATAATACTGGTTGGAATCCAGGCGACCGGCCATCTGGAAATTCCACTTCCACAGCGCATCGCTCATGAACGCCAACGTGCGCCCCTCACCGAAGCGCTGCATGACCAAGAGTGGGGCGGCCTGGCGCTCATCCACTCGGCCACTGGTAACACCTAACACCGTCGCCCCAGGTTTCGCCTGGCCGATCACATGCAGCGCGTCGAGCTCGGGCAGCATCTCCCAGATACGCTGGTTTTCTGCCGCATCGGGCGACAAACGGGTGATGGGGTGGAGCTTCCCCTCATCCGTCAGGAGCATGCGCTGCGTCACGGGCCGGTAATCATTGCGGTCACGCCGTAGTGTAACGGGTAGGATATCTTCG
This sequence comes from Pseudomonadota bacterium, assembly GCA_005777235.1. Lineage (GTDB taxonomy): Bacteria > Tectomicrobia > Entotheonellia > Entotheonellales > Entotheonellaceae > SXND01. Next base: position 50,612 of record SXND01000032.1, on the reverse strand, counting down.
ATGGGGGTGCCGGCATAGCCCCCCTGGGCAAACGACAGCATCCCGCCTAACATGGCAAAGGCTCCGCCTTCCTGGACATATTTACGCACACTTTCAAGGTAAGATAGCGGAAAATAGGCTTGATAACTAAAATTGTCGAAAATGATAAGATCAAAATTTTTGAGTTCCTGGGTGAATAAACGCTGGGTGGGAAAAGGGATGAGACTCAGCTGTGTTTCCGGCACATTCACCACATCCGTGGGTGTACGCAAGATGACAAAAGAGATCATGTCGATACTGGGGTCTTGCTTCAAACCCTGGCGTAGAAAACGGTAATTCCATGTTGGACTGCCACAGACGAGCAGCACGCGGATCTTATCGCGCGCCACTGACAGGGGGAATTGGGCCTCATTATTCTCTGTCAAGGCTTCGCCGAGGCGTGGCGTCACCCGCACCGTATAGGTAAACTCCCCAACTTCTTCTGGCTCGACTTCAAACGGTACCTGCTGCTCAAACACCTCGGCAGTCACGTGCACCGTTTTCGTGGCGACCACCCGCCCCGCCCGCATGAGCACCACGGGGATCACCTCGCCACGATAGCCCTGAGCTTTGAGCGTGACATTAATCTCCGCCTGGTAGTGCACAAAGGCCAGGGTCGGCGCCTGCACGGAGGCGATACGCACATCACGATAGGTCTCAGGCATGCCCACACCGACGGTCGCCACGCGCACCCCAGCCTGGCGTAACTGGCCGAGCGCCGTATCTGGTCCGTGGTGCGCCCCGTCGCTGAGCACGAGAACCCCGGCGGCTTGGGTGCCGCGCTGTTCGTCGAGCACGGTGGCGAGTGAGCCCAAGAGATCGGTACTCTTCCCCCCTACCTCTACCGCCTCCAAACCCTCGACTGCGAGCGCCCGTGCCGTATCGCTAAATTGATACAGCTTGAGCTGATAATGCTGCGCCAGGGTCTCCCAGGTGGGGTGCGTACCGTGATGCAGGTAATCACGGGCTTGCTGCAGGCGACTGGGTTGCCCAGGCTCGGCCAACCCCATACTGCCAGAGGTGTCGATGAGCACCACAAGCGGGGGCAGAATGTGCAAGACTTTCTGGATCAGTAGTGCGGGATTGAGCAGCATGCCAATGAGCAGCAGGTAGACGAAGGCCCGCAGACTACACAGACCCCAGCGTACACGCCCAGACACGCGCTGCCGCAGGGCACGCCACTGCGCGAGCACTAAGGCCATACCCACGCAGCCCACGAGCAGTGTCAGGAGCAGCGACAGGGACATGTCCCACGTCAAGCTGCCGCGAAACGTCCCGGACGCTGTGTTCCAGAGGAGCGGAAAGAATGGAAGGTAGCTAATCATCCAAGCTTCTTGCGAATAAAAGGTAAATGGATCAAGTCTTGCTTATAGTTGACGGTTAAGGCGTACAGCACGCAATTGACTCCCAGTTTGAACGCTTCGAGGCGTTGGGCATCTCCCCCCGGCTGGCAGGAGGCCACCCAGTGGCCGAGATAATCCCGTTCCCACGCCACCCCAAGACCATTTTGGCAGTAGAGGAGCGGGGTACGGTCCTCGACATGCACACCTTCGAGGTAGGGATTCACGATACGCACGCCGCCAATGGTGCGCACGAGGTAGAAGGTTCGAAACACGGTATGCTCCGGGGCAAGCATTTTGAGGGGCCGATCTGGGAACACACGCGCCACTTCCTGGCGGACGCTGGCATCAAAATCCCGGCCTTTATTGCCACGGGCATCATCAATCAGCAACAAGCCACCGAATAACAGGTAACGTCGCAAGATACTGATTTCTTCTTCCGTGAAGGGCTCAAAGCTGCGCTCACCGGTCATATACAAAAAAGGGTGAGAAAACAGTGCGGGATCACGCAGGGTAACAACCTGGCGTTCATCACGGGTTTCCACACTGGTCCGTAAGCGCACTTCTTGCAGCAAGGGCAGGATAGAGCGCGGGCGCGGATCCCACTGCCCGCCGCGATATTGCAGTTGCGCCAGCACAAAGAGGTTCGACGCGGGGAGCGCCTCGACCGTCGGTGGCGCGAGGAGCAGACTGCGCCCGAGTACGACCGGCAGGCCAAGAGCGCTGCGCAGTAGACGATGTAAGAAGGCCCGGCGTGATGCCATCAAGATTTTCCTTTCTGGGGACTCCGGCGTTCAGGCCGGAGAGGAAAGAAAGGTTGGCCCCACGGGCCAAAAGCTTTGCTCTGCAGCCTTCCTTGTGCCACAATCTCTCTATGCAAACGCGAGTTATTCAGCTCAAACTCAGAATGCTGAACCGAGACAAGACCCACCGCCTGGAGATCATGCAGCAAGCCTTTACGAACGCCGTTCGTCTGCACCTGGACGCCGCGTATACACTGCCTCATCCTTCGGTGAGTAGTTTGCATGCGGCGTGTTATCGCGTAGCAAGAGACCGCTTCCCGTTGCCTGCGTCGATCATCCAACAAGCCCGTGACAAGGCGTTGGCGATCTATCGCGGCATTCAGACACGCAAGCGCGAGGGCAAAAAAACCTCGCGGCCTCGCCTGCAACACGCCCTGCCGTTGCGCATTGCCGTCGAAAATTTGCGTGTGTTCCCTGAAAGAGGGATGGCACGACTCACCACGCCTCACGGGTTCCTGTGGCTCCCGCTCATTATTCCTTCCGTGTGGCGCGTGCTGTGTGTCTTGCCACATGCGGTTTCTGAGTTGGTCCGCCGTGGCACAGACTGGTATCTCATGCTGGCCGTGAAGAGTGAGGATGTTCCGGCTCCGAACGGTCCGCACTTTGGTCTGGACCTGGGCGTGGCACACGTGGCGGTATTGAGTGGTCCTGATGTTGTCAAGTTTTAGGACGGAAAGCCCCTTAGGTCCGTGCGTGGACGTTTCTTGCGCTACCGCCAGGAGTTGCAACAGAAGCGCAAGCTGGGCATGGTGAAGCGGTCGAAGGGCAAGGAAGCGCGGTGGGCGACGCAGATGAATCATCAGGTCAGCCGCGAGATTGTCGATCTCGTTGCCGCGCACGGTGGTATCCTGCACGTCGAAAAGCTCCTCGGGCTTCGTGACCGGGTGAAGATGACCCGCACAGTCAACCGCATGGTGCATAGCTAGGCGTTTGCGCAACTGCTCGACTTCCTCACCTACAAAGCCGCATGGGCTGGGGTCCAGGTGACTGAAGAAGACCCGCGCTACACCAGCCAACGCTGTAGCCGCTGTGGGCATACCGCGCGGAAGAACCGCCAGGCGCAAGCGGCATTCCAGTGTATGGCCTGTGGGTATACCTTGCACGCGGACTTGAACGCCGCGCGTAATCTCGCTGCCAAAGGGGCGTGCTCCTCTGGCGTGGGCTCCGTGACGGAGCCCTTGAGCGGGGAAGTGCAGTAGATAGGCATGCTGCATGGTAACCGTAACCTACTCTCGGCTCTGCCGAGACACTTCGATGTTTGAAGCACCGTCCTTCAGGGCGGTGAGGATGTCACAATACCATGCTTCCTTGACTGCGTGGTCTGTCTCGGCCGTGGCACTCCAGGGCGAGATGGGCACCACCAGCGTAGGCCGTGGGGCGTTGTTACACACGATTGGCGTACACACTCTCAACGGCGAGTACCAGTCCTAACGCTAGCAGCATGACGCTCGCCAGTTCCCGTGAGGGCTCTGCGGTGTCTCCCGTGGTCTGGCCAAAGGTCTCTTCTTCGTCCATACGTACGGTCAGTGGACGCCAACGTGTTTGCAAGTCAGCCAGCGGGATTTTCTCGAAATTCGACTCAGCCCTGGTGCCATTCACCGACAGAAAATCCGCCCCCGCTGGTGTCGTCAGGCGATAGATGCCAGGGACGGTGTAGGCACTATACAGCGCCGTGATGCGTGTGTCCTCAGCGGTGTAGCGGGCCAGGCGTTCCTGGCTGTCAGGGGTGGTGATCGTCACCGCCGTCCCCTCATCCTCCGTCCGACCCAGCAGACGTACGACGTCTGGCATCATGACGCCAGGACGCTGTGCCGCAGCGGCAAGGCGTGCCGCATAGCTGACGAGGCCATGCATCAGCGGCACATAGGCCGTACGGGTGGGCAGATCCGTCCAGTCACGATCCGCGCTTGTGGTGAAGAGCATGATCCGTCCTCGTCCCAGCTCCTTTTCCACCAGCAGTGGGCGACCATCCTGCACGGTCAGGAGCACGCGCACGCCTGGAGTGATCTGGTCGCTGTCTACGGTGAGATAGCGATACACTTTGGCACGTTGTAGCATCGCTTCGTCGCTCGCAAAGGCAGCGAGGGCTTCATGGGCGCGGTCCGCAAGCTGAATGCCAAGCGGCTGCTCCGGTGGACGTTGCAGAGGTTGGCCAAGCGCCAGGGGCAACAGCAGCGTATCCGAGCGGTACAGCATGGCGTTGTAGCGCACGGGATCGACACGATTCCCCACAAAGAACACGAGGCCGCCGCCTTCACTGACAAATTGGTACAGCCGTTGACGCACCTGTGGTGAGAGGGCTTCCACATTGCACAAGAGGATGACCTGATAGTCGCTCAGACGTTCCTGTTCGAGGCCCTCCCAGGGAATGGGCTTTGGAAAAAACAAGGGTTTGCCCAATACCCCCCGTGGCTGGAGAGCGTGTAATACATAAAACACTTCGCTCTCAAACAGCGAGGTGCTCGGATCTCCATCAACGAGCAACATACGCACCGGGCTCACCGTGCGTAACGCGTAGTAGAACTGATCATCCTCCACAAAAGTATCGCCTTCCAGGCGCACCTCACCCCAGTGCAACCCTGCCGGCGGGGCGGTCATACGAAAGGGCACCGCCAGTTGCTCCTCAGGGCCAAGATCCACCAGCTGTTGTCCGACCGTAGTGGTGCCTAGCAACAGGTCGACCCGCACGTTCCGTAGGGGCGTTGTACTGCGGTTGTGGAGTACGGCGGTAATGTCAAGTGGCGCATGTTCAATGAAAGGCTTTTCGGCAAGGCGCACATCGGTAATCAGGACATTGGCGTCCCGCTGGGCACTGCCCAGCCGAATGAAATGTAGCTTCACCTGTTCTGGGACGACCGACAGCGCCGAGAGATGGAACGTTTCCCAACCGTGCATGGTGAAATCGGACAGCACCACCAGGCGGCGTCGGGGGGCGGGATGCGTGTGCAACAGCGCCAGCGCGTGCTGCAGGGCACCTGGCATATCCACCTGCGCATGACTGGGCTGTATGGTCGCGAGCTGTTCCTGCAGCTCAGGCTGCTCATGGCGAAAAACAACCGGCGTGTGCGCGCTCTCCTCGGGCCGGAAGAACGGCAAGACGATCGCCGTGTCTTCTACTGTCATGGCATGGAGCAACCGACCGGCCAGGGTCTTGGCACGTTGCAGACGGCTCTCCTGTCCATCGCGATATTGCATACTGAGACTATTGTCTACCAGGAACACGGTCGCCTGAGGAGGCGCGAAAGCCGCCGCTTGCACGGCGCTGCCAGTGCTATAGGGGCGCGCCAGGCTCAAGGTCAGTAACAGGATGGCGAGGACACGCAGGGCCAGGAGCAGCCATTGCGACAGGCGGAACTTGCGCGCCGTACGGCGATCGGCCAACAGCAGAAAGCGCATAGCGGGAAAACGATGCACCAGCGCGCGGCGGCGATAGATCAGATGAATGATCACGGGGAGCGCTGCCGTGAGCGCCCCGAGTAAAAACATTGGCTGCAGAAAGGTCAGGCCCATACACTTATCATCCGTCACCTATTGCCGTCGGGCAAGAAAACGTGTCAGGGCTACGTCGAGCGGCGTGGTGGTCGGGAACAGGCTGTAATCAATGGCCTCGCGACGACAGGCGCGTTGGTATTCGGCCAGGAACGCCTGCATCTGCTGCAGATAGGCGGCGCGGATGGCCCGTGGATCCGCCAGCAGACGTACCGCACTGTCCTCGATATCCTCAAACACCGTCAGACGCTGGAAGGGAAACTCCAGCTCGTTGTGGTCTAACAGGTGAAACACCATGACCTCATTGCGTCGATGGCGGAAGGAGCGTAAGGCCTGCATGACCACTGCCGGGTCATCAAAGAGGTCTGAAATGAGGATAATCATACCACGTCGCGTCAGCTTGCCGGCGAGCTCACGCAGCACCTGCTCGAGGTGGGTGTCGCCTTCTGGGCGGGTGGCATCCAGATGACTCGCCAGCGCCCGCATATGCTGTATGCCGCCACGTGGGGGGATATAGCGCTGCACATGGGCCCCAAACGTCACCAGGCCCACATCATCGCCCTGGTGCAGCATCAGATAGGCGAGGGACGCTGCCAGGTAACACCCATAGTCGAACTTGCTGAGCCCCGCCGAGCCATACCCCATGGAGGCACTGGCATCCACCAGGATATACGCTCTGAGATTCGTTTCCTCTTCGTATTCTTTCACGAAATAGCGATCAAACTTGCCGTAGGCTTTCCAATCAATGTGACGGATTTCGTCACCCGGCACATACTCGCGATGTTCAGCGAATTCGACGCTATAGCCACGATAGGGGCTGGCGTGCAGACCGCTGAGCAGTCCCTCGACCACGTGCCGCGCCCGTAACGCCATAGTGGCAATTTTCGCTAACACCACAGGGTCGAAGTAGCTCTGGCGCGGCGTGTCCACGGGCATGCGCGTTCCTCTCCCTACGACGCTAGGGCCACATCAATGGCCTCAGGTCGCACCACGTCCAGCAGTCGGTGCACAATCGTCACGGAGCTGACCCCTTCGGCTTCTGCCGTAAAATTCGTCAAAATACGATGGCGCAGCACGGACGGCGCCATCGCCCGGACATCCTCCACCGAGGCGGCAAAGCGCCCGTGGATGATGGCCCGCGCCTTGGCGCCCAAGACCAGATATTGCGAAGCCCGCGGCCCGGCTCCCCAGTTCACCCACTCTTTAATGAACGCCGGGGCATCCGGATGATTGGGGCGTGAACTCTGCGCCAGCCGCACAGCATAGCCGACCACGGAGCGCGTGGCCGGCACCTGGCGGACTATCTGCTGTAAGTGCAGGATCGTGGTGGCATTCAGCACCGGTTGCAGTTGCGGCGCGTACGCGGAGGTGCTGTTTTCGACCACCTGAATCTCGTCATCAAAGCTCGGGTAATCAATGCCAATATGAAACATGAAGCGATCAAGCTGAGCTTCTGGGAGGGGATACGTCCCTTCCTGCTCAATGGGGTTCTGGGTGGCGAGGACGAAAAAGGGCAAATCCAAGTCGTAGGTCCGCCCCCCTGCCGTCACCCGGTATTCTTGCATCGCCTGCAAGAGGGCGGCCTGCGTTTTGGGCGGGGTGCGGTTAATCTCATCGGCCAGGACAAGATTAGCAAAGATGGGCCCCTGCAAAAAGCGGTACTGGCGCTGCCGCGTCTCAGGATCCTCTTCGAGGAGATCGGTGCCAGTGATGTCCGAGGGCATGAGATCAGGGGTAAACTGAATGCGATTGAAGCGCAAGTCGAGCACATTCGCCAAGGTGCTGATCAGCAAAGTTTTCGCTAACCCAGGGACACCCACCAGGAGACAATGCCCCCGGGCTAACAGCGCAATCAGGAGCTCTTCGATCACCGTGTCCTGTCCCACGATCACCTTTTTGATCTCCTGCAGGATAGCTTGCCGTTGCTGGGCGACTTCGGCGACGGCCGCGACATGCTCGGGGCGGTCGAGACCGGGCTCGGGCCTCTCGGCCTCGTATTCTGCTGCCATCACGGCGTCCTTTGCAGTGTGTCAAACAATTGTTGTTCCTGGTTCGCCTTGTCCTCTTCCCCCAGCTGTCGGTAGCTCTCCGCCAGATGCAGATGGATGGCCGGGTCAAAGGGATTGATCTGCAGCGCTTCAGTGAAGGCCGCCCGCGCCTGGGCATATTCCTGCAACGCGACGTAGAGACGTCCAAGGTTCGTATAGGTGGCCACGTCATCACTGGATAATTGTTGCGCGCGCTGTAAGTGCGGCAGCGCCTGGTGCCAGGCGCCTTGTGCCATGAGGGCCGCCGCGAGCTTGTTGAGCAAATACGGGGAGGTGGGATCCGAGCCGAGGGCACGACGATATTCCAGTCCCGCCGCAGAAGCGCGCCCACTTTGGCGCAAGCGGTCGCCCAAGCGCGCGTGTATGCGGGCTGTGCCTGATTGTAATTCGCGCTGGACATCGTCTGTCGGCATCTGGCCCTCATTTTTCAACTCAAAGCGCGGTAAGTGTACCCCCTCGTGTTCTTGTAACTGCTTGGCCAGCAAGAATTGTCGCCAGTGTTCTTGAAACGCCTCGAACGACAGACCCATGATCTGGGCCACTGCCGCCGCGGCACTGCCGTCCTGCGACTGCCGGAGGGCCTGGAGTACCTGCACTAAGCCCTCGTTGCGGCGCTGCTGCACGATAAAATCAATCGCTGACGCAGCTTCCGCATACGCCAACTGGACGTGATACGTCGTCTCGAGCTTGACCAGCGATGGGTCCATATTGGCGAAACCCACAAAGCTGTTGTGCTTGAGCGCATGGGCCAGAAGGCTTTCCGAGCGACGGTCCAACCAGGCAATCTGCGGCAGACGCCAGGCGGACTCAAAATACTTGGCGATGCCTTCGTGGAGCCAAATAGGGGCATGATTGTGGCTCAATTGTACGACAATATAATGGATGTATTCGTGGCTGAGTGCATCGGTCCAGCGATAGCCACGTGCCAGGTTGCGCGGCGACAACAACATAATTTTATTGAATTTACAGATACCAATGGCTCCAGAAACTTCAATGTCGCGGGCCGACAGGCTGGAGGCGGGGTAAAACGTGGCGGTACTCGGGAAAATTTCGACACGCAGCTTGCCAGGCGGCGTAAAGTGAAAAATCTCTCCAAGCCGTTGATAACTCTGTTCCAGGACATCCCCGACATAGGGCACCAGAGCCGCGTCTTTCTCGGGGTCGAGCCAAATGCGAAAATGCGCCGTCTCGATGGGGCGCAGCGTCGCTATACCCTGCACCGTATTCGCCACGAAATCACGATAGGCCTGGATGCGTGGATGTGGCGCAACCTTCAGCAAGCTTTCAAAGGTCGCGAGGGCGTCAGCATAGCGCCCGAGTTCGAACAGCGCCTGCCCCTGCACAAAACGCCATGCTGGCTGCAGTGGCTCACGCGCCAAACGCTGCTCGACCCAATGCAGGGCCGCCTCGGGTTGCCAGCGCTCGAGTAAGATCTCGCCCTCACTCGCCGTCTGAGGCTCGCCGTCTTCTGGCTGGCGTGTACCCCATGCGGCGCCAGGCCACAGCACGCACAGGCACAGCAGGGCGAACACTTGGACTACACAGCGTAGAAACTGATGGTTAACGGACGATGTTGCGGTAGTACTGCTCAATGATTTCCTTAAACCGCTCTGGGTAGCCTTCTTTCAGGGCGTCCATCACATCCTCACGCAAGATACGCGGGACTTTATACGCTTCCTTGGTGGGCAAGTGAAAATTGCGCACACTGGCACCCGCAGCGCCCCCCTGGCGTTCGTCAACATTTGCCTGGGGCATGGAGCCCGGCATGGGCAAGCGTCCAGCTTGGCGGAGCATTGGCAGGGACATGCCCATCATTTCACCACGTTGCGCCATGGCTTGCATCGCCTGTTGCAAGGTGTTGTCGGCGGAGCGTAAGCGCTCCAAAGCGTCTTGCTCCGGTGGGAGCGCTTGCCGGCTCGATCGCTCCTGCAGGGCGCTCTGGGCGTCACCCATAAAAGCCATCGCCTCGTGCAACTGCTGCACCAGTTCGGCAGGGAGAGACGGCATCAGGGGCAGGAGACGCTGTATATCCCCATGCAATAGCTGCGTATCCTGTTGGATACCACCTTGGCGTTCACCCAATTGCCCCAGTTGCTGACCTTGGCCGGGAGTGAGCATCGCCTGGCGGTCGTGCGGCAGGCCACCGAGAGCTTGTTGCGCTGCCTGGAGATGCCGCTGCGCCTGCGCCATGTGCTGTTGCAGCGTGCGATCAGACGGCGCGAGGCGTGCCGCCTGTTGTTGCATGCCGGAAAGCTGCTGCGTCGCTTCTTCCAGGTCTGCCATGGCTTGCGGTAACTGATGTTCTTGCAGACTTGTACGCATCGCCTGGAGTTGGCGGAAGAATTGCTGATAGGCGTCTGGAAAAGCCGCCTCGAGTTCTGGGTGTTGACCCGCCCGCTGTAACATGTCCATGGCCAGTTTCGCGAGCCGCTCCATCTCCTGATCCAGGCGGCGCTGGACCGCCTCGAAGGCCTGCTGTTGGGCGGCATTGAGCTGTTGGAGGGTTTGCTGATCCACGTCTTGGGTGTCTTCGACCACTTTTTCCTGGCGCTTGACCAGATCGGTGAGGCGATTTGACGACTCCATCAGCTGCTGCCCCATCGCCTCCATGGCGCCTCCACGCCCTTGCTGCCGCATATTCTGCAACGCCGCGACCATCGAGGCCATACTTTTGAGCAGCTGTTCGGCCAACTGTTTGGCACCGTTCAGATCCCCTGCGGCCAGCTTTTGCTGCAACTCTTGCAGTTGTTGCATCATATCGCTCAGTGGAAACGCCTCAAGCTGGCGATTGAGGAATTCATCTTGCATCATGCTGGGGAGTTGCGCCATAGCCTGCATGAGGTCTTGCATTAATGCCTGCAGACTGTCGAGCAGTTTTTGCAGTTCGGGAGGCAAGGGGCTCCCGGCAAAATCCGGCGGCAGGTTATCGAGCGCCGACAGCAGCTTATTCTGCTGATCGAGCAATTTATTGCTGAGTCGCGCCACGTCATTGAGCTTTTCGCCATTCGCCACTTGTTCGGCTAAGGCGGAGAGGCGCTCGAGTTCCTGGACGACCGCCTCCATGCGCTGTTGCGGCGCTTGGAGGGGCGCGGCGGAACGGGCGTCCGGGGTCAGCGCTTGCAAACTCTGTTGCAGTTGCGGCATTAACGTCTGCTGCACGTTGGCCAGATTCCGCTGTAACGCCTGCATGTCCGCATAGGTATCGTAGGTGCTCATGGGATCGTGCGGCATGCGCTCCATAGCCTGCGCCAGTTGTTGCGCCAGTTGCTCGGTGCGTTCCATGGCGGCCTGTTGCTGCTCCCGCATCTGTTGCAACGCCTCGGGGCGTGGCGTGGGCTGGCCAGCGTGCGCCTGTTCTTGCCAGGCGCGTATCTGGTCGGCAAGCTCCAAGTGGTCGGCGAGGAGATCCAAGAGCGCTGCGGCAATGTCTTCTTGCTGTTGCTTCAAGGCTTGGTGTTCTTGCTCGCGACTCCGTACCTTCAAGGTCAGCGTCGGCGACACGCCCTTCTTCGGCCCGGAGATGGTGTCATTGTCATACACTTCCAGGAAGAACTCGACCGTATCACCAGTCGGGAAGGGCCATTGGTGCGTATCCCAGGCAAAGGCCTCTTGCACCTGACGATTGGCAAAGCGTCCGTGCTGCAGCGGGATACGTTGCTCGACCGTGCCGGCACTCCTATATACCAGGGACACGTCTTGCAAACCAAAATCGTCCTCCGCCTCGTACTGGATCTGCACCACGGTGGCTTCATCGACTTCGAAGCCGTCTTGTGGCTGGCGGATAGTCACCGTCGGCGCGAGATCGGGGAGAATACGCACGGTGTAGCGCGGAGCGGGCATGTTCTTGAAGCCATGCGTATCAACGATCTCGATCGTATACGTGCCCTCCTGCATCACCAGCACGGAGCCCTGAACGGTGGGCTCGGTCATGGTCAACGGGATTTCTTGGCCATGATCAAAGCGCAGGACAGCGTGCGTCAGCGGGACATTGGCCCGCAGGCTCAGCTGCACTTGCGTACCGGGGAAAGCCTGGATATCACCGCCGCCCTCCTGGGTGCGCGTGGGAAAGCCCGTATAATCGGGAAAGAGATACTGCAGGGTTATGTAGCCAATTGCTGGAGCCGGGACCACCTCAAGTGACCCGCGAGCGGAGAGGAAACCATCCGCCGTGGCTTGAAAGGTCAGGGCGGCTTGTGGTTTCAGAAACGTATACCGAAACAGGCCGTGCGACAACGGTTCCATGGGATAGCGCCGGTCCGGCTGCCCTGGATGGGTGACTAGGAGGTGCATCTCCTGCGGTATCCGGCCCGCAGCCTGGGCGCGCACCTCAACGTGCATGCCAGCAGCGATGGTCAGGTGCAACGGCGTCAGCGTCAGGGTAATCTCGCGTGCGGGCAGATAGCTGATCGGGTGCAGCAGTATATGGAGGGCACCGCTGAGGAGGTGCGGCTGGAGCAAGGCAACGAGCCCGGTGGCCAGGAGCAGACCGGCACAACGGGCCAGGCCCACCAGGGGATACTGCCGGACCACTGCTGACACGGTACACTGTTCCACCTGGCGCGCTGTCTGGTGATGTAGCGCCTGCACTAAATCCAGCGCTATGCCATGTGGATTGGCGCCTTCCAGGGCGACAGGGTTGAGCTGTACTGCATTGGTCAGATCGTCATGCATCTCCGGGTAGGCGACCTCAATGTGTGTCAGGGTCTGACGCAGGGAGAGCGGGCGGCGCAGAGGCCAGAGTCCGTATAGGAGCAGATAGAACCCAACGCCAAGCGCTAGCAGACTATAGAGTGGTGCGACCCATGGCACAGCCGCGACCAGAGACTGCACCCCGATACCGAGGAAGAGTAGCGCCAGGCAAGCGGTCAGTAGCAAGACGCCATACTGCAACAGCCGCCGTAGCGTCAGGCCACGCTGCACACGCTGGACAAACGCCGCCAGCGAGCGATACTCCTGGGCCATCATAGTCTGTTCCTACCCTAAGCGGATATCGACCGCTTGCTGATGGGCGGCAAAACCTTCCGCTGTCGTGAGCGCCCGTAGCGCCCCTTGCAGCGTCTGCAGACCCGCATGGGTCAATTCCTGGACCTCGAGTTTTTTCACAAATTCATCAACGGACAACGGGGAAAACATGCGAGCATAGCCCCCCGTGGGAATGACGTGATTGGTGCCGGAGAGATAGTCTCCCATGGTCACCGGCGAATAATGCCCGAGAAAGATCGAGCCCGCATTGACGATCTGCGTACTGATCGTCCATGGATCCGCCGTCATAATCTCCAGATGCTCTGGGGCGTAGTCATTGGTAAAACGCACGCAGGCATCGAGATCTTCCAGCACCAGAATTCTCCCGTACCGTTCGAGGGCAGCGCGGATACGTGCGGCGGTCGGTAGCGGCGGGATTTGTGCCTCAATGGCTGCCGCCACCTCGTGCGCCAGCGTGGCGGAGGTGGTCAGGAGTATGGCGGCAGAATCCTCCCCATGCTCCGCTTGCGAGAGTAGATCAGCGGCCACAAAAGCAGGATGGGCGGTCTCATCGGCAATCACCAGCACTTCCGATGGTCCCGGCGGGCAGTCAATCGCTAGGGGGAGCCCCGCACTCGCCGCCCAAATTTTGGCGGCGACGACATAGACACTCCCCGGACCAAACAGTTTATACACCCGCGGCACCGTCTCCGTGCCGAACGCCATGGCGGCAATGGCCTGTGCGCCACCGATTTTGAAAATGTCGCGAATGCCCACGAGATCTGCGGCGACCAACATCGCGGCTGGCACGGTACCGTCGGGTGAGGGCGGCATGCACAGCACCCGCTGCGGACAGCCTGCAACGAGGGCCGGCACCCCCAGCATCAACACGGTGGAAGGATACGGCGCTTTGCCTCCCGGCGCATAGAGTCCGACTTTTTCAATAGGACGCCACACCCGCCCGGTCCGCACGCCTGGTTGCAACTCGTGCATCTGTTCCTGTGGCAGTTGCTGGCGATGAAAGCGCTCGAGGTTATCCCGCGCACATTGCAGGCTCTCCAGCAGCGCCGGGTCTACCTGCCGCCGGGCGACCGCCACTTCTGCGGGATGCACGCGTAAATCCTGCAACTGCACCTGGTCAAAGCGCGCCGCAAACTCACGCACCGCCGCGTCACCGCGTTCCCGTACCGCTTGCATAATGGCCTGCACCTGCGGCAGCACCCGTTGCACGTCGGCGCCCGCCCGCTGCATCAGACGGGCATATTCTGCGGCATCCAAATCGGCTATCCGTTGCACCTGCATGGGGCGTTACTCCTGCAATTCATCACTGTGGGACTGAATTTTCATCATGGCGGCGGCGATATCATCCATATCTTGACGCTCAGCGAGCAGCATGCTTTGGCGTACCCACAGGGCTTCCGTATCACACACGTGGTCTGTCACCGGGCAGTGCACCTGACGATAATCGACCTTGTGCGGATACACGCCGCTATAGAGTGGCGGTGTTGCTAAGCCAAAATTTTCGGCCAGGAGCATCGGCTGGCGATAGGCAGGCAGCGAGTAGCCGCCATGGATGCCCTCAATACCCTCGGCGCGCAGGGCCGCCAAAAAGCGCTCGCGTGATGCGCCACCAAACGCTGCCGGATGATATTGCAGCATCAAAATGTGATACGCATTCGAAGTAACACGCGGATCCGCACGCAACGTTGTAATACCAGGTACTTCGGAGAGGGCTTGTTCCAGATAGACGGCATTCGCTTGACGCTGGGCCAGCTGGTCGGGGTAGCGGCGTAACTGCACCCGGAGGATCGCCCCAGGCAATTCGCTCAGGCGGTAGTTGCCTCCCAAAACATAGTGCGCGTACCACACACCATCAGGCTGACGGCCGCAGTTGCTCAGGGAGCGCGCCAGCGCGCCGATGTCCGGGTCATTGGTGAGGATCATGCCGCCCTCGCCGGCCGTAATGTTTTTCGAGGACTGAAAGCTAAAGCCTGCCACATGCCCGAGTGTCCCCGCCATGCGACCGTTCCAGGATGCGCCCCAGGCCTGCGCCGCATCTTCAATCACCACAAGATGATGGCGCTCCGCCATGGCCATCAGGGCGTCCATATCGGCAGGACGACCGCCGAGGTGCACCGGGATGATGGCCCGGGTGCGCGAGGTCAGGCAGGCCTCGACACTGGCGGGGTCCAGCGTATACGTCTGCGGATCGATATCCGCGAACACCGGCACGGCGCCAATTTCTAACGCCGCACTCGCCGTGGCAATGAACGTGTAGCCCGGCATGATGACCTCATCCCCCACGCCCACACCGGACGCGGTGAGCGCCAGTTTGAGGGCCACCGTGCCGTTGGTTACCGCAATACCGTGCGCTGCCCCGTGATAGGCCGCGAACTCCGCTTCGAAATGCTGTACTTCGGTGCCCTGCAGTGCGCCCCAACGACCGCTCTCGACCACGGCTTGCACTGCTGCCACTTCCTCATGGTTCCAAAATGGCCAGTGTGGGAAGGCGGCATGTCGTAGTGGCTTTCCCCCGGCAATAGCTAACTGAGTCATAAGTATGCGCCTCTTGGTGTCAGAACCGACTGCCTATAGTGCTGAGGTCCACCTACCTACTGTAGGGTCTCATCATTTGACGTCCTCCCCGCCCTAACGGACGGGGATTCCCTTGATTGGCGTAGCACGTCCGCTACGGAGTGCGAGGATGTTTCGTGCAGCGTTGACATCACGGTCATGTTCCACGCCACAGCCGCTACATACCCATGCTCTTACCCCCAGCGCGCTGAGTCCACTCGGGCCGGAGCGTATGCCACAGCCCGAGCAAGTCACGCTGGAGAACCTTTCGTTGCCTGCGACACAGACACCAGCAAGCCTCTTGGCTTTGTAGGTCAACTGGTGCCTGACTATGCCCCAGGCAGCATCATACGTCGATGTGGCGAAGGGTGTTTTGACAAGTTTCGTACTGGAGACATTGCTAATGACGAGCAGTTTGGCACGTCGGGCAATGGCGGTGGTCGCCTTATGGGTCCAGTCCTTGCGGATGTTGGCCATCTTGGCTTGGAGAGCCTTGGCACGTCTTTTCTTCTGCGCCCTTTGGGCCATTGCCAGGGGCTGTGCATGCTGCCGTGTCAGGTTCTCACGGCTATAAATAATCCCATCAGAGCACGTGATCTGGTTTTTAAGGCCCAAGTCGATACCGATAGCGCGTTGTCCAGTAGGTTCCGCAGCGTCAGGAACCTCGCAGTGCAGGTTGACGTACCAGCGTCCACGCGCATCCTGGGTGAAACTGCCCATTTTCATGGTGCCTGTCAGGGGACGCGACAGCCACACCCGCACACGGTGTCCGCAGCAGGTGATCGTCTCCGCATGCAGACGGATGTAGGCGGCCTTGAAGGGAATCCATCCCAGGGATCGCCTCCAGCTGCGCCATTTGAGCGTGATCTTCTTGGACTGGCGGCGTCGTGTGACGTACTCCGTGCACACTTGCTGAATCGTATCGGCAGAGAGCCGCAAGTCTTTGGAAGTCCCCGCGGTCAATGTGTGTAGATCGTAGGCCGTCAGGAAGGTCTTGTCGCTGCGGAACGCCAACAGGCTCACTTCATTACAATAGTTCCAGACGTAGTTGATCGCCGAGGCAATACGAGCGAGGTGTGTGCCGCTGGTACTGTCTTTGATCCGATAGCGATACGTGAGCATCGACATTACGTCACGCCCTCGCGCTGGGCTTGCTCTCGCATGGTGACTTCGCGCTTGGCAGTCATGCTGATCCCAGCTTGCTCGGCGAGCAAGCGCAAGAGGCGCTTGGCTTCAACGCTGAGGCGTACACTCGTAGCGTGCGGCTTCGTCTTCATATCGCAAGGATATCATACTTACGCGGCAGCTTGCCACGTCTTGCCCTTGCAGGGCAACCGCGCTTTCCCCTCCGTCCTGAAGGACGGAGCCCCCCGCGCGGATTTTGGTGGTATGTGCATATGAGACATTCTACTGTTCCCCAGGCACTTTGACAAGTCCGACGACGCAGCAGCGAGCCCGCGTGGTATCGTCTCACGACACCGGGGCATCGGTAGACGTCTCCGCTGCTTGCATCCGGGGAAACACCACCACATCCGTCGGCTGCCACGTAACGCGCACCGACTCTCCTAGACGCAGAGCCACCGGCGTGGCAAGCAGCGCCGCAAACGTCAGCCCCGAGGGCAGACGCAAGGTGTAGAGCTTCCGCGTGCCGCGAAAACTGCTCTGCACGACGTGCACCATGGTGCCG
Organism: Pseudomonadota bacterium; assembly: GCA_005777235.1. GTDB lineage: Bacteria > Tectomicrobia > Entotheonellia > Entotheonellales > Entotheonellaceae > SXND01. Next base: position 33,691 of record SXND01000032.1, on the reverse strand, counting down.
TGATGACTCGTCTCAAGATGGATATCTTCGGGGCGCACGAGCAATTCCACCTGTCGCATACCCCCAGGCACATCCAGCCTGGGCAGAGAAGGCATTGTCCCCAGCTCGGTCTGGATACATGCCTCCTGGAGCTCTCCAGGAACCAGAGAACCGAGGCCGATGAACTGGGCCACAAAGCGGGTGCGCGGATGGCGCACGATGTCGTCTGGGGTGGCATACTGCACCAGGCATCCCTGGTCCATGACGGCCAGGGTATCGGCCAGGCTCAGGGCTTCTTCCTGATCGTGCGTCACCAGCAGCGTCGTAATGCCGGCTTGCGCCAGGATCTCCTGCACTTCGGCGCGTAATTGCTGCCGCAGGTGCACATCTAAATTACTGAAGGGTTCATCGAGCAGCAGCAACTGCGGTTCAGGGGCCAGGGCCCGGGCCAGCGCCACACGCTGTTGCTGCCCACCGGAGAGTTCATGCGGATAGCGCTCCGCCAGGCCTTCCAAACTCACCAGGCGCAACATGGCACTCACACGATGCCGGCGCCACGCTGCCGGGCGGTGCACCAGGCCAAACTGGATGTTCTGGCGGATGGTCATGTGCGGAAACAAGGCGTAATCCTGGAACACCATCCCAACGTGGCGCTGTTCTGGGGGAAGCACGAGTCCGGGACGACTCACGAGGCGTTGACGCAGATAGATCTCGCCGCTGTCGGGCTCTTCAAAGCCAGCCACCAGGCGTAACAGCGTCGTCTTGCCACAGCCACTCGGGCCCAGCAGACACACCATCTGCCCAGCCTTGACCTGCAGGGACACGCCCTGGAGCACCGGCACCCCAGGCTGAAAACTTTTGACAATCCCATGCAATGACAAGACGGAATCCACGCCATCCTCCCAGGCTGTGGTGCAGCGTAGCAGAACCATCGCCAGGGAGCAAGGGTGCCCGCCAGTTAGCGCCGCGCACTCCAGCGCACAGCGAGGAGCACCGGCAGGATGCCCACCGCGACAATAGCCAGGGCCGGGACCGCGGCCTCCTGCCATTGCGATTCAGAGGTGCGTTGCCACACCTCCACCGCCAGGGTGTTGAGGCCCAAGGGACGCAGCAACAGTGTCGCGGGCATTTCTTTCATCACCTCGACCAGCACCAGGATAAGGGCCGTGAGCAGGCCGCTACGCATAAGGGGCAGGTGCACGCGCCGCAGCACCCGACCCACCCCCGCCCCAAGTGACCGGGCCGCATCGTCGAAGCTGGGCGGGATTTTGGTGAGGCTGGCATCCACCGTATGTAAGCTCACCGCCAGAAAGCGCACCAGGTAGGCAAACAGCAAGCCCACGGCCGAGCCCGTGAGCACCATCCCACCCGAATACCCCAGCAGGGAGGTGAGCAGTGGCAGCAGCGCATGATCGAGCCATGCCAGGGGCAGCAGGACGCCCACGGCAACGACCGAGCCCGGTAGCGCATAGCCCAGAGCCGCAGATTGGGTGGACCAGCGCACACTCGGCGAAGGGGACAGCCGGCTGGCGTAGGCCAGCACAATGGCCGTGAGGCAGGCCAGCCCTGTGGCCAGGACAGCGAGGTAGATCGTGTTGCCCAACAACGTGCCAAAGGCTGGCGCAATCTGGCCGGCACGCAGGGTAGTGAGCGTCCAGAGGCCCAGTTGCCCAACAGGCAGGAGGAAACCTGGGGTCAGGACCGCCAGGCAGCTTCCCAGAGCCAGTGCGGCGCGCCAGCCCCGCAAGCGGATGGGCTGCAGGCCCGGGCCGCGGCGATACGTGTCCGTGAAACGCGCCCGTCCACGTGCCCTCCGCTCCACCACTAACAGCGCGAGGGCGAGGCACAGGAGCCCACTGGCCAGTTGTGTGGCCGCGGTGCGGTCAAACATGCCGTACCAGACGCGGTAGATAGCTTCCGTGAGCGTGCGGTAGCCGAACGTCGCCACGGTGCCAAAATCCGCCAGCGCCTCCATCATGGTTAGCGCCACCCCCGCCACCAAGGCCGGACGCGCCATCGGCAGGGTGATGCGCACAAAGGCACGCAGGGGCGTACTCCCCAGGCTGCGCGCCGTTTCCAGCGTCGCGGCCCCCTGACTGTAAAAAGCGGCCCGGGCCAGGAGATAGACATAGGGGTAGAACACCAGGGTCATCATCAGCGTGACACCCCAACCCGACCGCAGCTCGGGGAGACGTATCTCCGGCCCAAATGTCTGGCGCAAGAAGGTCTGCAGGGGCCCGGCGAAGTCGCACAGGCCAAGGAACACGAACCCCAGCACATAGGCGGGCATAGCCAGGGGCAGCATGAGAGCCCATTCCAGCAATCGACGCCCAGGAAACTGGTGATACACCACCAGCCACGCCAGGCCCGTACCCACCACGAGGGTGCCGGCGCCCACCCCGGCCAGGAGCAGCAGCGTATTGCTCAGCAACTCCATGAGTTGCGTCTGCCAGAGATGCCGCCAGACTGCACTGGCCGGAACGAGGAAGGAGGCCAGCACGGTGACCATCGGCACAGCGAGGAGGCTGGCAATCCCCAGGGCCGTCCACCGCCAGCCGCGTGCCGTGACGCCTGAGCGTGCACCGGATATCGGAAGAGAAGCCGCCATGTGTCGTAGGCTCCTGGCGCGCCGCTATTTGTAGCCGGCGCGGTCGGCCAGCTTGATGGCCGCAGCCTGAAACTCGCCAGCCGCGGCAATATTGACGTCATCGTGCTTAAACGTCCCCCAGGCGGCCAGGATAGGATGCACGGGCGTCTGCGGATTCGCCGGATATTCCAAATTGCTGTCGACAAAGAGTTGCTGCGCCGCCGGACGGGCCAGAAACTCGAGGAGCTTGATGGCCTGGGCGCGATGTTTGGCATGCGCCGTCACCCCGGCGCCGGAGATATTGACATGCGTCCCGGTGGTCTGTTGATTGGCCCAGAACGGTGCCACGGGAAAGTGGGCGTCCTTGGCCAGCAGGCGCCCGAGATAATAGGAATTGGTGAGTCCGACATCGCACTGGCCCGCCGCGATGGCCTCCAGGATACGCGTATCGCTGTTGATCAGCGTGGGGTTGTTGGCCACCCAGGCGCGGATGATCGGTTCGGCCCGTGCCTCGCCATGGTGTTTGATCATGGTGGCCAGCAGGGACTGGTTGTAGATATGGCTCGACGTCCGTAGGCAGAGACGGTTCTTCCACTTGGGATTCCCCAGCGCTTCATAGGTGGACAACTCGTCCGGCTTCACCTTTTGGGTGTTGTACATGATCGTCCGGGCGCGTACCGTCAGGCCGAACCAGCGGTTGGACTCATCTCGCAGATGCACCGGGATGTTGGCACGGAGTTCGGCGGAATCAATCGGCGCCAATAGCCCAGCTTGGGCGGCGTTCCACAGATCCCCCGCATCCACAGAAATGAGCACATCCGCTGGCGTCTGGTCGCCTTCGGCTTTCAGGCGCTCAAAGAGTTCCCCAGGGTTGCCGCCGAAACTTTTGATGACAATGCCGGTTTCCTTCGTAAAGGCCTCAAAGGCGGGCTCCTGGCCGTAATGCGCCCGCGCCGAATACACCACGACTTCCTCGGTCTGCGCCTGTACGAGGTGGCTGCTCCCCAGGCAGGCGAGCAGGAGAAATACGGGCAGGCCTAAGGGCCTGAGCGATGGCAAAGTCTGCATATGCACGTGCCTCATTGCGCCACCAGGCGCCCTGTAGCGGTCTGTACGTGGAATACCCCGACGAAGGGAGAGATCCGAGGTTTGAACGCCGGCATGTTGGCGTGCGGGGGTGTGCCGTCCAGCATGACGTTCTCCACGCGCCACGCGGCACGCTCGCGCTTCTTCGTCCTCGGTGTCCTTGTTGGGGCTGTGCAGCACGACCGGGGTATTGGCCTTGACGCGGATGGTATCAGGGCGGAAACGATGTGGCGCGCTGGTGCGCGTGATGGGCGGTGGCGCGTCCGCTGCCGAGGCCACCGCCAGGCTGGCAGGCAGTGACAACCCCAGGGACATATAGGACATAGACAACCGTGACATGGACCGACTCCTTCTCTCAAACCGCCCTCGAGGCGGCGCTGTACGTCCACGGGCTGAGGCAAGCTATGGTACGGTACTGCACCACGAGTGCCTTGATCGGTGGCGGGAGTATAGATGATCTTGAAAATCATTTTCAAGATAATTGTACGGTGAGCAGGGTCGTAACGCAGCGAGGCATCCACACGGAGCCAGGTCTCCCGTCCATAGCCCAACGCCGCCACTGCGCCTGTGGCCCCCCAGCCTGTGAGCATGCCGTGGTCCTCTCGTCCGGCCTCAGCAGAGGCATTTTATTGGCTTACTATGGAATTTTTCCTAGATTTAACAGATAGTTATAGTGACAATGTCGGAACGGCTAGGCGTGGAGCAGAGCCCTTGGCGTCTGGGACGCCTGGGGCAATGGCATGGCCCCCGCATCCGAGGCTGCGTGGCGCCGTGGCCATGGATCTCCTACCGTTGGGAGAGGCGTGCAAGCCACCGCACATTCGCCAATCACCTCCAGGCAGTCTCCAGCCTGCAGCGCGGCCACCATCTTGCGCCGCTCCTGCGTTCGCAGACTGGCTCCCTCGGACTCAGTACCAGGCAGCTTTATCGACCACATTGCGCAGCGGCTCCCCAGCGGCGAAACGGCGGGCATTTTCCAAGAGGACGAGAAAGCGGCGCTCTGGGATATTCTCCGCGTCACGCACGGCAATGTGTGGCGTGAGCAGCACATTGGGCATGGTCCACAGACGGTGCGCAGCCGGCAGCGGTTCCGTCTCAAACACATCAAGACCGCACCCGGCCAGCACCCCCTGCTCCAGCGCATCGGCCAAGTCATCCAGGCGGGTGGTCTTACCGCGTCCGATGTTGATGAAATACGCCGTGGGTTTCATCAAACGGAAGCGCGCGGCGTTCCACATGCCCTCGGTCTCTGGCGTATGCGGGGTCGTGACAATCACAAAATCGGCGCGGGGCAGCAAGGTGTCGAGCTCGGCAGTAGGATGGATCTCCACCCCAGCCACCTGGTGCTCCGGGCGGGGATCGACGCCGAACACGGTCATGCCCAGAGCCGTACAGAGCCGGGCGGTCTCATGGCCAATGCCACCCACGCCGACAATAATGGCCGTGGCCTCCCCCAGGTACATATAAGGATGCTGCCGGGCCTGCTGGTCCCAGCGCCGCTGGCGCTGGGCTTCCATATAGTCCGGCAAGCCACGCGACAGGGCCAGGACAAACATTACGATGTGGTGGCTGATGTGGTCAAAGTAGATGCCACGCGGGTTGCATACCACCACCGGATGGGCAGTCAAGGCAGGATAATAATAACCCGGCGCTGGCCCGGCCTGGGGATTTTGCAGCCAGCGTAGTTTGGTGGCGCTGGGGAGTGCGTCTGGTGGTACCCAGCCATAGACCGCATCGGCATCGACCAGCTCACGACGCGCCTCATCCTCCGTCTCCGGCACCACCACACGATAGTCCGGCAGGCTGCGTTGCAGGCGCGACGCCCATTGGCGATGCAGGTCGTTTTGAGGCGGCATCATGACGAGTTTCAGCATAGGGATGTTCCTTTGCGAGAGGGCGGACGATTCAGATGCGCCAGTATAGCATGCTTGAGGCCCGGCGCAGTGATGCGCCAGCCGTACCGTGCGCGCCGCCCTTACACGGGCAAGGGTGGCTCAGCACTCTCTGGAGGGCGTCCCAGATCGACGGTGTTGGCGTTGAAGGCCAGCATAGCGTAGAAGCCCATCAAGGTGGTCAATTCGACCAGCCCCTGGGGGCCAAAATGTGCCAGCGCCGTGTCGAAGGTGGCCTGGCTGACGCGATTGGTCTGGAAAAACTCCATGCCGAGCTGGAGAACCACGGCCTCGTCTTCCGCCATGGGCGGCAGGGGCTGGCGCTCCCGCAGGGCCGTAAGAAGCGCATCGCTCAGACCGGCCTGCCGCCCCAGTGGCGCATGCACATACCAGATATAGGGGCAGTCTTTGGCGCGGGCCGTGGTCAGCATGGCCAGTTCGCGGATTTTGAGGGGCAACGTGGATTCGTTGCGCACGTAATTGAACAGGGGGATGGCGCGGCGGGCCATCTCCGGGCTGTATTTCAACACGGCCATCGGTCCCGTGCCCACGCCACTCGGCCCAGCGTTGATGTCGTCGAAAATGTTGCGTAAGTCCTCACGCACGCGTTCACGGGTGACTTGAGGGATGCGAGCCATGCTGTTCTCCTAGGTCACAGAGACAAGACGTCTACGGCCAAGGCGCTGGGACGGCCGCAGGAGGCCGTGCTACGCTGGGAATGCTGCGGAGCCAGGATACGTGGCAATCTGCGCAAAGGCGTGTTGCTGGGCATCCCAGCGAAACAGCTTGGCCCCGGCCACGTGGTCGCCCTGGGCGTCAATCACCAGATAGTCCACGGGGTAGAGGGGTTCCGCCGTGGCATCGGGTTCACGACCAAGGGCGGCCCGAATATCCTCAGCAGAAAAATAGGCCCCAACGTCAATATGCGAATGATAGATGATCTTCACGGGCCGCGGGCTGGTCATGCTCTGCATCAGGAGACGGAGGTCTTTGCCGCCAAGATAATAGGCCGTCCGTGCCGTACGCGGGAAGCGCTCGGGATCGAGGGCATGATAGCGATTTTGCTCGTTGACGCAGGGCTGGACGGTATCCACCACGGGGCTCTCGTGCGGTCCAAACAGGAAACCACAGCATTCTTCCGGGTAGGTGGACTGGGCATGGGTGTACATCGCCGTGAGCAGCGTCGCAGTCAACGTGGGCACGGGTGTGAGCGCGGGGGCAACTGCAGGTTCAGATGGCATCGAATCACTCCTTACTAGGCATAGGGGTCAGCCTCTAGAACATAGAGATTTGTCGGAGACTTTGCAAGCGCAGGCGCTGCCTACGGGGCTGTGTGTGCATGCCTCCCACGTGGTGCGCAGGCGGTTCTCCCCCGCCCGTGAGCCTTCCAAGCCGGGCTTCGCACGCTCGGCAGGGCCGCAGGGGGGCGTGGGGATGGATCACGTCGAGGGGCCGCACATGGGGCGACCGTCTGTGGGCTGGGGCTCGCACGATCATGGCGACCGTGGCGGTGGCCCTGTCTACGGGGCGTTTTCAGGGATTTGCACGTGTTTCGATAGTATAAATGGCCGCCCCAATATCAGTCCGTTCTTTGGGAAGTGCCTGACGTAGTTGGTCCAGGTAGAGATTGTAGGGCTCGGGGTCATAGCGTGGGGCCTTGGGCTGGAAGACGAGGGGTTTCCTGCTGGCAAGTACCGTAATGAGTTCACGTCCAAAAGGCGGGTACGGTTGCCAGACCATATGCCGCTCATCCGGCTGTCCCACCGTATAGACGCTGCGCGGGGGAAAATGGTTGAGCGCTTCTTGGAGATTCGGAAACAGATGCTGCACCTGTCCATCGGTGGTGTAGTAATCCACGTACACAAAGCTGTCGAAGGCGGCAGGGGTAGTGACTTCAATGATGATGTTTTCCCCCGTGGTATACACGGGAACCTTCTGCCCGGCCTTGTTGACCAACTGGACGTGCAAACCGATATTGCGAGCATTCGCCTGCTGTTGGAGAGGTTCCAACACATCCAGGATCTCGCAAAAGGGCGGGCCGATCACACGGAGTAACGCGGCGTTTACCGTCGAGACACCTTGGATGCGCTCAGCGGCCTCCTGTAAACGCGCCCGCTGTGTGGCATTCTCCACCCGTCCCTGGAGCCGGACCACGCAATGTTCGGCAGTAATGCTCACATTGGCACATTGTTGAGCTGCGGCGTTTTGGAGGAGTGTGGCGCGTATCTCAGCCGTGGGCGGGCAGGCAAGAGACGGAAGATACCAGTAGGTATAGGCGAGGGAAAGCATGAGCAGCAGCCCTCCCAGCGCTGCGATAAGCGTCCTCATAGCTTTCTCCTCGCCCAAAGACCCTTGACTGTTGTACAGCGTCCGGGATGCCCACGGGCCTTACTGAGCACGTCCGAGATTCACGACCTCAACACGCCGATTCTGCAAGCGCCCTGTTGGGGTATCATTCGGGGCGATAGGTTTTGCAGAGCCATAACCCACGGTACGCACGCGCTCAGGGGCGACCTGGAAATTTTTCGCCAGGTAGGCCTTGATACCTTGCACGCGCTTTTCGGAGAGCAGGCGATTCTGACGCTCCGCACCCTGGTTGTCCGTATGGCCTTCAAGTTGGATACGATATTCGGCATACTGCGGCCAGCTGAGCACGGTGCCCAACTTGTCAATCTCCGCGTACGCGACATCCGGCAGCGCCTCAGCACTGGGAGCAAAGAGTACATTGAGCGTCACGGTTGGCCGTGGCGCGGGCGCCACCTGCAGCGCTTGTGCTGGCCCGACGCCTCGTGTGCGTACGGGAGCCGCAGGGTCTGCGAAGAGCGCTTGCGCCAGCTCTTCCACGCTATATGTACTCCGTCCGCGCGCGTCCGTCAATCCTCCGGCACCTTGTGCCGCAGAGGAGCTTGGGAAGGCGAGCATGGTGGGTAACAGTACGAGAGCCAGAGCCTGTGTCACGTGGAACCTATACATAGTCGATATCTCCTGCGTAGACGTTCCCTCCGCCATGTGGCAGCTTGCAGCATCATTGCCAAGCAGCGCCAGCATGCCCTGTCGCTATGATGGCAGTATATCCAGGATGCAACGCGCCATACAGTGATGTGTATCACAGTCGAAATTCAGCATGCGACATCATTTTCATGGTAAACATAGCAGTACGTGTGCTTTATTTGCATGACAACAGGTCTCGTGAACGTCAAGGAGGGCTTGTGCTCTTGCATCTCCGCTATGTGCTCGTCGGTCTTCTGCTCTCCGCCTCGGGATTGCACGCCCAAAGTCTCCACGACGTCTTGCAGAGCTATCAGCAAGGCGTAACGGCGTATACGCAGGGGCAGTACCAGGAGGCGCTGACCGCGTATGCGCACTCGCTCACGCTGGCCAGACACCTGAAATTCCCCAAGCACATTGCCGCCAATCTCACCAGCATCGGGTTTCTTTATGGTGTCCTTGGCCACCCAGACAAGGCCCTTACAGCCTTGCACGAAGCGCTGCAGATCACACGGGAAAATCAGTACACCCACGACCTAGCCGCCACACTGCATAGCCTTGGTGCCGTGTCCTTCTTGAGCAGTCAGTATGACAAGGCGCTGGCCCACTTTACGGAAGCCTTGGAGGTGCCCGAGGGCTTGACGCAGCCACGCGACGTGGCCGCGGCCCGCAACGGCTTGGGGGTCGCATACGGTGCGCAAGGCGACTATGACCACGCGCTCGCACATTTTGAGCACGTGCTCCAGATCGCCAAACAACGCGACAGCGCGGCAGACAGCGCCACCGCCCTCAACAATATCGCCACCGTGTACCTCTTCCAGCAGCGGTATCAGGACGCCGAACGCGCTGCCCTGGCCGCGGATGTACTCCAGCAAAAGACCGCGCTGCCGTGGCGCGCCAAGGCCGTACTGGTAGAGGTCTACCTGGCGACCCAGCGCTATGCGCCCGCGTTGGCACTCTTACAGACCGGTAGGCCCGTGGCGCAGGAGACGGACCACTATCGCTTCCTGCTGGCGACCCAGCAGGGGCTAGCGCTACGCGGTCTGCGACGGCTGCCGGAGGCCGCGGCGTCCTTACTCCAAGCCGTCTCCCTGGCGGAAGAGATGCGGCAGCGTGTGACGGATCGGCTCACGTTCTTTGGCGAGAGCGCCAGGGGGGGGCGTATTCGGGCCTACCGTGCCCTGGTGGCCACGCTGGCGGAACGCGCGCTGCAGGGCGAAGCGCCTGATCCACGCTTTGCACTCTATGGTCGCACCATGGCCGCGGCGGCCTTGTACTTTGCTGAAGCCACCAAGGCGCGGGTGCTGCTCGAAACCATGGCCTCTGCCGCCCGGCACAGTACCAGAGTGACCATACCTGCTGATGTCCGAGGCGAAGAAGACCTGCTACACACCCAGATGAGCGTCCTGCAGGAGCAATGGAGCACGGCGTACCAACAGGGCCCCGAGGCACTGCACACCTGGCAGCAGCATAAGCAGCGTCTCACCCAGCAGTTGCAGGCCCTTACGGCCCGCCTGCGGCAGGAGCATCCGCGCTATGCGGCCTTACATTACCCGCAACCGCTACCACCTGAGGCCCTGCAGTTGCGCGGCTCCGAGGTGCTCCTCGAATATGCGATTGGCGAGGAGGCGACCTACCTCTTCCGCCTCACCACAGGTGGGGTGGACAACGTGTGGCGCCTGCCTGTGCGTCAAGCCGATCTCGAGCAGCAGGTCCAGACCTTCCTCCGGCCATTACAACAGAGTAGTGGCAGCGGGATGAGTGCCTTCTCCCCACAGCAAGGGCACCACTTATATCGTCTGCTGCTGGCAGACGCGCTGCGCGATCTCGCCCCCGGCACCCCACTCACGATTGTGCCAGACGGGATCCTCGGGGCCCTGCCTTTTGAAAGCCTCGTGACCACCCCAGGGCCGACGGTGCAGGGCGCGCGCTTTGTCGGGGAGGAGTGGGCGCTGACCTATGTCCAATCCGCCACGGTATTCGCATTGCTCAGAACTCTGGGACCATCCAACGCCACCAACGCTTTTTTTGCCCTGGGACATCCCATTTATGATCGCCAGGATCCGCGCTACACGGCGTATAAGCAGGGCATGCCGTTCCCCACCCTCCCCGCCCAAGCGCTCAGCGCCTATGCCTTTCGGGGGCGGGCGATCCAGCGCCTCAGCGGGCAGAGCACGCAGGACGAGACCTTGAGTTATCCGCCGTTGCCAGAGACCGAAAGTGAGATCAAGGCGATTGCGCAGATCCTCGGCACAGCGCCACAGCCACCGCATGTCCTGTTGCATGCGGTGGCCAATGAGACGCAATTGCGTCACGCCCCGTTGGCACAGTATCGCTATCTGCACTTTGCTACCCACGCCGATTTACCAGGCAAGTTACAGGGAGTCAACGAGCCCTTTTTATTGCTCGGGCAGGTCGACAATACGACCCAGGATGATGGACTGCTCACCCTCAGTGAAGTGCTCGATATGCCACTCGATGCGGACATGGTGGTGCTCTCAGCCTGTGTCACCGGGCGTGGCGAGGCCATCGCTGGCGAAGGGGTGGCGAACTTTGCCAGGGCGTTACACCAAGCAGGGGCGCGCAATGTGGTGGTCAGTCTGTGGGAGGTGGCTTCCGAGGCCACCGAGGAGTTTATGACGCACTTCTATCGCGCTTTGCAGGCCGGGAAACCGAAAGCCGTGGCCCTGGCCCTGGCGCGCCAGGAGATTCGTGCCCGCTATCCCCATCCCTTTTTCTGGGCGGCCTTTGTCTTACACGGTGCCGGATGAAGTGCTGTTGTGTTCCCTGAGGCTTTTGACTACAATGCGCTGCCACGCATCCGCATACGGATGGGCGTACGCCATACCACAGAGCAGGCTGGAAGAGAGGCGAGGACAGTATGAATGGTGCAGAGAGTCTTGTGCGCACACTCGTTGGTGGTGGGGTGGATGTGTGTTTTACCAACCCCGGCACCTCGGAGATGCACTTTGTGGCCGCGCTCGACAAAGTCGACGGCATGCGCTGTGTGCTCGCCCTGTTTGAGGGGGTGGTGACAGGCGCCGCAGATGGTTACTGGCGGATGCGTGAGACGCCGGCCGCCACGCTGATGCATCTGGGGCCGGGACTCGGCAATGGGCTGGCGAATCTCCATAATGCCAAAAAGGCCAACTCGGGCATCGTCAACATCGTCGGAGAACACGCCACGCATCACATCCAATACGATGCGCCGCTCACCGCCGATATTGAAGGCATTGCCCGCCCGGTGTCGCACTGGGTCAAGACCTCCACCGAAGCCCGCATGGTCGCCACCGATGGGGCGGAGGCCATTGCGGTGGCCTCGTCACCGCCGGGGCGTATTGCCACGCTGATTCTCCCAGGCGACACGGCCTGGAATGAAGGCAGCGGGCCGATGGCCGTGCCGACCATCCCTCGCCGCCTCACCGTCTCTGACGATGCCGTCCAGCAGGCCGCCCGGATGCTGGCCCAAGGCCCTGGAGCCATGCTCATGCTCTCCGGAGCCGGGGTGCACGCCCGCGGACTGGCCTTAGCGGGTGCCATTGCCCACAAGACCGGCGCCCGCCTCATGGCGCAGGGCTCGAACTCCCGGGTGCAGCGTGGGGCGGGGCGCGTCGCCGTCAACCGTGTGCCTTATCCCGTACCGCAAGCCCTCAACGTCTTGAAGGATGTGCAGCGCATGCTCCTGGTCGGTGCCAAAGCCCCGGTGGCGTTCTTCGGTTATCCCAACCATCCCAGTGTGCTCACCCCGGACGGCTGTGTCATCTCCACGCTCAGCACTGTCGAGGATGACATGCTTGATGCCCTCGAACGCCTCGCCGATCTGGTCGGTGCGGATGTCCACGACGCGCCCGTCCAACAGCCCATGACGCCTGGGATGCCCTCTGGCGCCCTCGATCCCGATAAGATCGCGGCGATTCTGGGCAATGTCATTCCTGAGCATGCCATTGTCATTGATGAATCCGTGACCACCGGGCGCGGCTTCTATCCACTCACGGCTGGCGCCCCACCGCACGACTGGTTGCAGAATATGGGGGGCTCGATCGGCTATGGCATGCCCGTGGCCGTTGGGGCAGCCCTGGCCTGTCCCGACCGCAAGGTGTTGGCGCTGATTGGCGATGGCAGTGGCATGTACACGGTGCAAGCGCTGTGGACCATGGCACGCGAAGGCTTGAACGTGACAACGGTGATCTGGGCTAATCGTACATATCAAATTCTTAAGGGCGAGTTTGACAATGTGGGCGCTGGTCGTCCAGGCCAAAAGGCCAACGATATGCTCGAAATTGGTCGTCCGGATCTCGATTGGGTGTCGCTGGCCGCCGGTATGGGGGTTCCGGGAGTCCGGGTGACGGACTGCGAGTCCCTAGCACGGCAGTTGCGGCGGGGCCTGGCGGAGTCTGGACCGTGTTTGATCGAAGTGGTGCTCTAAACCTGGCAGGGAGAAATCATGGCCGCGACTGTCGAAGTGACGACCCTGGGGGCGGGCTGCTTCTGGTGTGTAGAAGCCGTCTATCTGGAGTTACAAGGTGTGCACAGCGCCGTATCGGGGTATGCCGGTGGGGCGGTGCAGAACCCGACGTATACGCAGGTGTGTAATGGCAACACCGGGCATGCCGAAGTCGTGCAGATCACCTTTGATCCACACGTGATTACGTTTGACGATATCCTCTACGTCTTCTGGCGCACGCATGATCCCACCACCTTAAACCGCCAGGGCTATGATACCGGGACTCAATATCGCTCGGTGATTTTCTACCATAGTGAACAACAACGTGCCAGCGCCGAACAATCGAAGCGCGAGACGGACGCCTCGACGCTGTGGCCGAACCCCATTGTGACGGAAATCAGCCCCATCACAACCTTTTACAAGGCTGAGGATTATCACCAGGACTATTACCGCACTAATCCCTACCAGCCGTATTGCCGGGCGATCATTGATCCGAAAGTCGCCAAGCTCCGTAAAGAGTTTCAGGCGAAGCTCAAAGACGCCTCACGCGCTTGAGTGACTCGCGAACCTGCCAGAGTCCGTGGGGAGTCGTGGGTACGGCGCTTCTCCCCATGCCTAGCCTCCGGCCTGCCCTCCATTGGGGGCGTCGGCGAGGGTTTTCTTGACCCGAATCGCGGGTGAGCCCCCACGTCGTATTGTGGGCACAGCGGGGGCATACCCGCTCCCACCACTGGAGCCTCCTTGATGTGCCAGGATGTCCAGGCTGGATAGGCACGCAGCGCTCGCATGCCGAGCAGGGTTGGGAAGCGCGGTGCGACAGCCCTGGCCTGCGCTGGGCTGTGCAGGAACGCTCCCAATGCTGCCCCAGCAAGAGCCGCTTACCACGACCTCCGTAAAGCCCCTGCATGTATGCATGGGGATAGAAGGAGGTTGGCTGCAAAGCAGCCACAGCCTTTTCTTCCTCGACAGACTGTGGTCAATGTTTGAAACATACTTTTTCAACCGGTGTTTCTTGTTTCAGACGAACCTCATGTGCTATACTTTCTACCATACGGCGCCGCGTCAACTGCAAGCAGGGGAAGAGTCTCAACGGTGGCGGCGTACGGCTCTTTGCAACGCACAGGAGGGCGTTGGTCGAGGCAGTCTCGACCGTAAAACTGTGCACGCTGAAGTAGAGAAACAACCCTAGAGTCTCGGCTCCTTCGGGAGCGCAGATTGGTTCTGGGCGGAGAGCCATCGGTGCAAAGCCCTAGAAGCCCCTGGCTTTAGCCATGGGGAGCCGTCACGCCATGAACACCGCATCAAGGGTCAGGGCCTGCAGTACTCGCTCACTCCAGCGCAACAAGGTCTCGGTGTCCGCGCTCATGACCCGTGCCGTCACCTCCGCCGGCAGGGGTCCAAAGCGCGTCTGCAACAGCCGCAATAACATCGTCGCCTCACCTTCACGTTGGCCCTCAGTGCGGCCCTCCGCCCGGCCCTCCGCCCGGCCCTCCGCCCTGGTTTGTTCCCGGAGCCGTCGTAGGTACGGCAGATCCAACTCGGCTAACAGATCCTCTTCTTCGAGTAAGCGTTCGACCATGGTAATCATCTCCTCGTCTGATAGCAGCGCCAGCAACGCTGTGTATAAATAATGCCGCTGCGGGCCCGCCGCCATCCGGCGCATCCGCGCCACCACGGCGGTGAGGGTCGCCTCGGGGTCGGTCATTCGCGTCTGGCCGATGAGTGCCAGAGGGGCGACGCGGTCGCTGCGCAGCAGGGCTTCTGCCGGCGTTTGCCACAGCCGGAGCACCTGGTAGTGCCAGGCCAGCACCGGGGCGCCCGCAAGCCCGTACACCTGATGGATGCCCGTATCGTCCGTGCCGGCCCCCTGCCCGAGATAGAGGACAATACTTTCCATCTCCAGGCCATAGGCCAGTGCCAGACGTGGCATGTAGTCCAGCATGCGCCATTGCATGGGGATATGGCTCCGCCGCCCCTGAAACTCCAGGTGCAACAGCAACGCACGGTTGTCCGCCAGGACCACCCGAAACAGCTGATCCACGGCGACCGTGGCCGCGGGCAACTCGCTCGGCAACGCCTGCGCCGCCTGGACGGGGACGCCGAGCAGCCAGCTCGCAAAATCGACACTGAAGGTACTGACCAGCCGCTTGAGTAGACTATCCGTTTCCGCCATGCAGGCGCTCCCCTCTACCGCGCCAGGCGCGTGCGCCCGCCGTCCGCGCCGTCGGCGCTGATTGACATTTTCGTCGAGGCACAAGCGTAGCACGACTCCCTCTCCCCTTGATCGAGAAACTGCTGCCGTGCCAGTAGCCTTACGCGCAACCTACAGGAAAATAAATCTGTCCCCTTTTACTCGTACGGATTGCTACGGACGTATCGGCCGCCTAAAACAGGGACTCCTGTGGCTCAAGACCCAGCAAGACCCTCCCCGCATCCTGCCGGTAGCGATCGGCGACCATCATGTGCTGCCGCACGGCATGGACATCGCGCAGCGCGCGCTGCAGAGGACTCGTTTCAAACAGCGACACACTCCCGGCGGCGTGGTACACCAGCTCCACCGTGTCACAGGCGGCCTTGGTGGCATGCACACAAGCGAGGCGGAGGATGGCCCGGTCCTTGATGGGCACTGGCCGGCCACTCTCGGTGGCGTTCCAGACGTCCTGCAGCGCGTCGTACAGGAAGGCGCGCGCCGAGCGCAGACTCGCCTCCGCGTCAGCGATCTGCAACTGAATACGCGCTTCATCACGGAGGGCAGACGTTGCCAGCGCTGGCGTACGGGTGGCCGTTGGGAGGAAGGCATCCAGGGCGCCCCGGGCGATGCCTGTCGCCACCGCCGCCTTGCCTATCGCAAAGAAGGCACCAATGGGCAACTGAAACATGGTGGTCGGCTGCAGCGGAGTCTGTCCGAGAGGCGCCACCATCTCCGGTTTGACGGAGACGTCCTTGGCAGTGAAGTCGGTCGAACCCGTACCACGGAGACCAGCGACCTGCCACGTATCCTGGAAGGCGAGATCTTCCCGTGCGACGAACGGCATAAGGATAGTGGGCGCATTGTCCGTCATCACGGGCTGACCCGCCACGCACAAAGGCGCAAAGGCAATAACATAGGAGGAGTGCTGGCACCCACTCGCAAATCGCCAACGCCCTGAGAGACGGTAGTGGTCCCCTGCCTGTTCGATGCTGGCGGTGCCATCGTGGATGAGGGAGCCGGCGCAGCAGATAGGACCGTTGTGGGACAAGATGCCGCGGGCCACGTCTGCAGGAAGGTGGACGCCCACCATGCCATTCAGCTCGGCCCCGATCATGACGCACCAGCCTGTCGACCCGTCCGCCGCCGAGATGGCTTCGACCACCTCAAGATAGGTGCGGCCGTCGACTTCGAGACCGCCCAGAGCCGCAGGCACCATCAGGTAGAACAGCTCCGCGTTGAGGAGCGCCTGGACCACAGGTGCGGTCAGATTCCCTTGTCTTTCTGTGTGTGGAGCTTCCTGGCGCACCAACTCCTGCAAGGCCAATGCCCGCTCAATCACTTCATGCTGTGTTGCCATGTTGACCTTCTTCCTGTGTGACCGACATGTGCCGCGTTGCTTGCCGTGTTGTCGCACTATGCACCTGCCACCGTATTGAGTGATGGTACCCCAAACTTCTCACAAGACGCTTGATCTTTCAAGGAGTTGTTTTGGCTCTGTCGCAAATTGTGTGCAGGAGGTCATGCAGGGACGGTTGTCCCAGTCGGTGGGGGGATTACGCAGCCAGGGCGGAGAACGGTGCGGCTGCAGTGCGGCCCTCGTCTCCGGCCTCCACCATCATCTGTTTCTTCTTCATTATCTGCATGAGTTCGATCCCGACAAGTGTCTCCTGGGCGGCGTCGAACGCTTTGAACCCGAGCATGGGCCGTGTCACCCGCTTGACGGCGCGATGGTCTTGTTCCACGCTATTGCGGTGTCGTCCTGCTTCTCTCGGACCAGTGGCCCAGCCCGCGAGGGGATCGGGCTCTCAGGTGAGCCAGCCATGACCTGAGCGGACGCCTTGCATGCAGCAAGCACCTCGCATCATCTCGGACGCACCCCCTGGAGCCCACGCCTGCCGGGGCGGTACGGCCTGCTGCCCTGGCGGCTGCGCACGCCTTGGGCTGCAGGCCTCCCTACCCGGCAGGCGTACAACCCATAGGCAAAACCCTGCAGAGGGATACAGGGTAACAGGGCACAGGGTTACGGGGCCGTCCTCAGCAGGCGAAAGCCCAGGCCGTCGATGCGGCCGCCCGGGTCGATGCGGTCGCGGGCCGCCGCCCGGCAGCCGCCGGCATCGTAGTACCAGCACCCGCCCCGGATCACCCGATCGGCGCCCGCTGCAGCAGGCCCAGCGGTACCCACTGCAGGATCGACTGCAGCAGACCCTGCAGCGGCCCTCTCTTTGTACGCCGCGCTGTCGTATATATCCTGCACCCATTCCCATACGTTACCATGCATGTCATGCAGGCCCCAGGCATTCGGCTGCTTCTGCCCCACCGGGTGGGTTTTCTGGCCAGCATTGTCCAAGTACCACGCATATATGCCCAACTGCTGTGCCTCATTGCCAAAACTATACGCCGCCGTACTCCCGGCCCGTGCGGCGTATTCCCACTCCGCCTCGGTGGGCAGGCGATACGGCGTACCCCCTTCACGCGCATTGAGCCGTCGCAGGAACTCCTGCACGTCGTTCCACGACACCTGTTCCACAGGTCGCTGAGCATCGCCGGTGAACCTGCTGGGATTGCTGCCCATCACCGCCTGCCACTGCCCCTGCGTCACCTCGTGGATGCCCAGATAGAAGGGCCGACTGAGGCGCACCGTATGCACCGGCTTTTCGTCAGCATCGCCGTCGTGCGACCCCATCTGAAACGTCCCCGCTTCGATGCGCACGAACTCCATACCAATGCTATTACGCAGCGTCCGTGGAGCTACCGGCGGTTGTGGTTGCGGTTGCGGTTGTGGTTGCGGTTGTGGTTGCGGCTGGGGCTGGGGCTGGGGTTGCGGTTGGGGCTGCGGTTGCGGGCGTGACATCTCCGGGCACACGCCGAAATACGCGCGCTGGCCATCGGGACACAGGCGCTCCTGGGCCCACGCCGGCCCACCGCCAGAGAGCAGCAGCCACGCCAGCCCCAGGCGCGCCCACACCAGACATCCTACCGTACGCTTGTGCATCGATTATGCTCCCTTCTCCCAGCATCTTACCCCGTGCCTCCACCCAGTCAGAGGCAGGCAGGGTGACAGATACCCGCTCTGACTGACCTCCTGGGCTCAGGCCTAGCTGTCTGTTGCATACAGACCCCAGCAGTGCTGCAGGGTGTTTCCTGGGAGCGCCACGCTCCAGCGCGGCTGCCGGAGCCGGGCTGGAGCCCGGCGCTCCCAGGGGGGACTGACGCAGGCCTGACACATGCACAGCAGGCTTCGGACCTCCGCGCCCTGCCCAATAGACCATCGCACGATCCACCTGCCAGGCCGATGTCCCCGCCCAGGATAGACTCGCAGCCCACGGTATGACCCGGCCTCTTTCCCACGTCGTCGGGGCGAGCAGCCGGTCGCCCCGACTGGGACAGGGCCATGCACTGGTGCAGGACTGACAACATGGACATCTAGTGCACGCGCAAGGAAGGTATGCGGCGTTGGCTGTCCCTGGGAGCGCGGGCATCTTGCCCGCTCCAAAGGCGGTCGAGACGCCCGCGCTCCCAGGAAAACCTCCAAGGCTCATTGGATAGGCACTCGCACGCCCTGTCCTCAAACCCGCAAGTAGCGCGCCCCCACCTCGCAGGCTTCCTTAATGCCGAATGCTGGACGCTCTCTGGCAAAGGTAAACCCCGCCTCAATGGCCTGTAAGCGCTCTTCGGCAGTACCATGATGCTGTTGATTGGTATAGGCGCTGTCTCCAAGCGTTTCCCAGGAACGCCCCAGCGTCACCAGTTCCTGGCTCGTGTATTGCCCCCCACGTAGGCCAATATAATAGCCACTGAGGAAATCGGCGTGCAGCTCCACCAGCTTCGACGTGGCGTGGCCCTGGGTGAGCCGCGTGTGATACGTCGATAAGAATTGCACAATGTGGCCAAATTCGTGGGCACAGATGCCCATGACAAACATATCGCCGTGCGCATCACGCAGGCCATGCTTGAGCATCTGGCGCCCGAACAGCACCGTGCCACGGCTGTTGGGCAATTGACTTTCCTCCAGTGCCAGGGCATTGGGCGTGGTGCCATCATTGTAGAACCCAAACCCTGGCCGTACCTGAAAGCGCCCGGCGAGATCGGCCAGCAGCATGCCCAGGGCACGGTCGAAGCGCGCATCGCCGGAACTTTCCTCACCCTGGCCGCCACCGGGGGGGCCGAGACGCGACTGGGCCAGCAGCTCGCGGCTCAGACGCTGGTCGCGCAGGCAGCAGCCGCGCAGAGGCGGCAGGTCAGGTGCCCCGGCTGGCGTGGCGGCTGCCGGGCGCCTGGCTCGGGCCCAACTGGCTCGCCCTGCCAGCAGCGGCAGGCTGGCGATGCCCGTGGCCAGCCGCGTCAGCCATTGACGACGTGAGAGCACTGTGATCTTTGACATAGGATCCCTCCTCGCGTACGTGCTCATTAGACATTATCGGGCATAAGAAACGTGCTGCTTGCCGACACTCCTCCCCCCAGCGGGGGGAGGTTGGGAGGGGGGCACAGGGCGGCCAGGAGTTCCCCGTCTCCTCACCCACCGGAGTTTCCCCCCTCCTGCCTCCCCCCGCTGGGGGGAGGTTCCAGATCCCAGGAGGGGGCAGCGTGGCTGAGGCAGCGCCTGCATGAGCCCATCTTCTATTCCCGATAATGTCTATTGCTTGGTAAACGTATACTGACCGCAGCCACAGTCGGTGCTGTGCACCATGCCCCCGGTGAGCCGCCCGCGTAGGGTGACCAGGTCACGCGGATTGAGGCGAAATTGCAGCCCCTCGAACCTGGCCTCCTGGTCAAGCGTCGCGGCAATTTCGACCACCTGCCCGGCGGGGGTCTGCACGCGACCTTGCACCTGTGCGCCACGCACGGTGAGACTGACGGCATCGGCAACACAGGTGCGGTCACTGTAGGTCAGCGTCGCCTGCCAGGTGCCGTCAAAGCGTGCCGTCGCCGCCTGCGGTCGCCCATACCAGGCCTGCAAGCCAGCGATGTCTTCAGCACTGAGCTGACCATTGCCGGCCCATTTTGGGTTACAATAATTCATCACCGAGTGCAGATCATAGGGCGTGATGTTGATGTCCCCCGAGGTGCCTTGGGCCTCGGCCTGGCACCAGTCGGGGGCATCCGAGCGGTTCTGTTCATGGGCGAATCCCAGGGCGTGACCGAATTCGTGCACCGCAATAGTACGGATGCATTCTTCCCGCCGTTGGCGACAGTTCGGCGACCACGCCTCAAAGGTAAAGTTGTGCATCATGCCCTCGGGGTTCCCATCCAACTGATTACCCATCCCCTTGGTATGGGGATTGATGTCGGCGCTGCCCATACGGATACCCCGACTGGACGCTGAACAGCCCTCCCAGCCGGTGAAACGCAGCGCCGAGTGTTTTTCCCAGGTGGCTTGCACGGCGCTGCGTACCCAGGTACGTTCCTGGCCGTCGGCAGGCGCCGAGGCCTCCCAGCACACGGGGATGTCTACCGTGGTCCAGATGGTGGATCTGAGCCCGACCAGTTGCTCGGGGCAGGCCATGCGTGACTCATGCGTCTGGGCGCGCCCGGCCACGGGCAGCACCAAGAGCACCGTCAACGTTACAACACGCTGCAACCATGCTGGAGCCATAGGCTTACTCCTCTGCCGGCACCGGGCACCACAGGCCCTGGGCGCACAAGGTGGGTGGTTTCTCCGCATAGGTCAGGCATTCGCCCTTGTAGCGCAGGGTGTTCAGGTCGCGTGTGACCATGATCTCCGCGGCAGCCTCGCGCAGCGCGATGGCCGTCGGGGTGTCATTACAGATGGGCCCCCAGACCAGCACGCGCTCGCCGTGGAACGACACTTTGTTGGCCCAACTTTTGATCACGGTATGTTCGGCAGTGTTGGTCTTGCAGGTTGCGGTGGCATCAAGCCGGTAATAGGCCCGGCCATCGAGCTGGGCCGGCAGGAGCACATAGGCCAGCGCCGGCGGGGCGGTCGCCGTGCCAGGCGCGTGCGGGGCACAGCCAGCCCCAGGCGGCTCGCCAGTGGCGACGGACGTGAGCCCCAGCATGAGCAGCGCCACCAGGGCAGAGCCCCGCCTCCATGGTGCACCAGATAGCGGAACAGAATAGGACTGTATTAGCCATAGCATAGGACGCAACGTTCCTCTTGCCTGGGGTGCGTAGGGCAACACGTCGGGGCGACCGGCTAGTCGCCCCGAGCAGAATAGGCGCTTACTCGTGCAGACCGTACTTCATCCATTCCTCAACAAAGGTCAGCGAATCCGCATTGCGCATGCGGTCGAGGTAGACCTTGCCTTGCACATGATCACACTCATGCTGGATGACACGGGCGTGAAACCCCTGCACCGCAATATCCACGCGCTTGGCCTGACGGTCATAGGCCCGGAGGCGAATCTTGGTGTACCGTGGCACGCGACCGCGCAGACCCGGCACGCTGAGGCAGCCTTCCCAGTCTTCGTCCATTTCTTCAGTCAAGGGGGTAATTTCCGGGTTAATGTACACCGTCAACGGGATCGAGGGGGCATGCGGACGGCGCGCACTGGGCGCCACTTCCATGATGACAATCTGCTTCGAGACATGCCCCTGGGGCGCCGCCAGCCCGGCGCCGTCGTACTCGTACATGGTCTCGATCATATCGTCGATGAACTGCTGGATAGCGGGGGTCTGGATCTGATCCGGGGGCACCGGCTCGGCGACTTTGCGCAAGACCGGGTGCCCTAAACGTGCCACTTTGAGAATCATGCGCCTGCTACTCCTGTATGACGGCCCTGGATGGTCTTTGTGCACGGGATATTCTACTGCGGAACCGCGTGCGGCACAACGCGCCTAGTGTCTCAACCGACCTCCGTTGCGTCGTTATCCTGGGAGCGCCACGCTCCAGCGTGGCTGCCGGAGCCGGGCTGGAGCCCGGCGCTCCCAGGGGGTGGCTCTCACAAGAGCTCGGTTCAGGCACTAGCGCCGGCTGCCACTGTCGCCATTATCCTCATCATTACTCGGCGCAACATCCACCCAGCCGACCACTTTGCCCGCCACCAGGTACACGTCCACGCGGTTGCCAGCATTACCTGGCGCGTTGCCGGTATTACCCCGTGCAAAAGAGGAACCGAGATAGTGCCAGTGCGCTGAGCGCCGGGCATCGCCGTCGGTGGCATAGGGTTCACCCCAGACAAAACGCAGGGCCTCCAGGCTCATCCCAGGGTAGGGCCAGCCACTTAACACGGCGTCACGGTCCTGCGGGTCGAGGGCCTGGAAGCGCTGGGTCAGACCCTGTTCACGCAGATAGGCGGCGCGCTCGGTGGCGTTGGCTTTGGCCAGATAGGCGCGCTCCTGGCCCAGGGTCATGATCTTGCGATAGACGTAGAATTCCGATTGCTCTGGCAACGAGAGCTGCCTGATGGCAGTGTCTGATACACAGCCGGCGAGCAGCGGCAGCAGACTGAGCCCCAGCATGGCAGCTCTGGTCCATCCCTGTGACATTTTCATGCGAACCTCCATGGGCGTGATAAATGATGCGGCGCACAATCAACTCCATACAAAATAATACCGCGAGCGCGTGTGCCATGCCCATCAGACTTGAGCGTGCACGCTGCATGCCAGTATCATAGGCAGTGGCGGAGTCGAGATGTCCATTTCGTCAGTCCTGTGCCAGTGCCTTGTGGGAGCAAGCGACTCGCCCCTACTGTGGCTGGCAACGTATTCATCAAATGGACATCTCAAACTATACAATCGCCGTCAAGCTGCGATGTTCAGAAGGGACACACCACTATGCGCGCCACCCTGCTCGGCCATGCCTGCTGGCTGCTCGACACGGCTGCCGGCTCCTTTCTCACCGATCCCGTGTTCGACGATCCCTTTGAGGAAGGCACCGTGACCTCGTGCCCGCGCCGTGTCGTGCGTGTCGAGCAACTCCCAGCCTTGCGGGGCATCCTCCTCTCGCATCGGCATCTCGATCATTGTGACGTCGCCAGCCTGGCACAGCTCGACCGCGCCGTACCGGTGTACTGCCCGGCAGACCCGTGGCTGCTCTATAGCTTGCAGCGCCTGGGGTTTCACCACGTGCAGACGCTCATCCCGTGGCACGCGCTACGCATCGACGAGGTGCAACTCCTGCCCACGCCGTCATTGAATAGGGAGGTGCTGGAATGCGGCTTCATGGTGCAAGACGCCACCGGCACGCTGTTCAACCAGGTGGATACGTTCCTGGCGGCCGATACCATCCAGCGCCTGCAGCGTGAGGTGGGGCAGGTGGATGTGCATCTGGCCATGTACGCCAGCCAGAATTTTCACTTCTTTGAGAGTCAACGCCAGCAGACGGCGCAACTGCACGGCATCAACCTGCATACCGTCTGGAGCCTGGGGGCACGTTGTGTGGTACCGGCGGCGGCAGGGTTTCGCTTTGTCGATGTGCTGGCCTGGCTCAATCGGCACGTGTTTCCCATCTCGCAGCAGCGCTTTGTGCAAGATCTGCACCACCTCAACCCAGCGCAGCGCGTAGAAATCCTGCAACCAGGAGATACGCTGACCCTGGCGTCGGGAACGGTCGCGGTCGAGCGCCAAGCCGCGGCGTGCGCCAGCCTGGTGGAGGACGATACGCATCTACTGGCCTATGATGCGACAGCGCCAATTCCACCATTGCATGACGACAATCCCGCTGGCTATGGCCTCAAGGGCTTGCAGGAACTGGCCCAGGGTGTGCTGGGGCTTGGGTTGCCACCGTATCTCACGCACAGCTTGGCGGCTGGCGAGAGCGTCGTGGCGCAGTATGGACACCACGGCGTGACGTATCAGGTTGAGGTGGTGTTTCCTGATGGCACGCAGCGCTGCTGGTCCTACCGTTTTGACCGGCAGCAGCGTACCGTGCGGGCGATGGACCAGGCGACCGCCGTGCCGGAGGTGCGCAAGAGTATCACGGCCTCGGCCCTCGCGGATTGGTGCCTGGGGCGCCGCAGTTATTTTGCCATCCGCACGGAGTCCCGGCGCTCGGTACAGGTCTATGAGGTGGCACGCACCGCGCAGGGGGTGATGGCCCAGGAGGTGGAGTTGCCGGATCTGCTGACGCATTACATCGTGCACGCCATGAAGGGTGCGGAACGTCGCGGGCGGGAATGGATTGACTGGCAGATCGCTCGTCTCACACGCACCGCGTCACATGGTGCCTCAGGCGTATCGGGGTGACAGGCTGCCTGCGCCTCTTGACGCCGCCTGGGTCAACGCAAAAGAGGGTTGTTATGCCGGGTCTCTCGGTGTAGGGTAGAGACGTGACGACCTTCTTATGACATGGTAGTCCAGAAGATTTCAAGCGAAAGGGGCCAGCATGTTTACCCGTGTACAGTTCGCTGACGACATCGAACCCTTGGTACAGTGTATTGAAGAAACCCCACCGAGCGACATCCTGGATCGTACGCTGGCGCATTTACGGGCTGGAGTACCGATCAAAACCATGCTCACCGCCTCGGCACTGGCGGTGACCCGCTCCTCCGACCTGCCGCCGGGCCATCATGGCGGGCCCTTACATCCCCTGGCTGGCCTGCACGCGGTGTATCATCTGGCGGAGCGTCTGGAGGGTGAGGAGCGCTTTCTCCCCGTCCTGCAACACGTGGTGCTGTCGAATAAGCATATTCACCACCCCGGCATGGGACCGTACATGCTGCCGGATTTCGAGCCCATTGACGCGGGCGGCGTCGAAGCCACCAAAGAGGCGTTTTTTGCTGCGGCCAACCGTGGCACGATCAACATGGCAGACCACCATTTCCTCTGGCTGTGGCAGAATATGCCACCGGTGGAAGCCCTCGATATCCTGCTCACGGTGGCCATTCCTAAAAACGTCATGGACGATCATTACTTCATCTTCCCGGCCTTTACCTGGCGTGGGATCGAGTGCATCGGGCAGGAATACCGGGCGACCCTGATGCGCCCAGCGGTGCGCTACGTCTCGCGGCTCCCCATCGCACCGGGTGTCCCGGAGATTGACGCCATTATTGACGAATACCAGCTCATGACTCGGCCCCTGCGTTTCCACACCGGCGACGATGAAACTGCGGCCATTGGGCGGCTGGGCGAAGCGCTTGGCCAGTGCCATATGTTCTCGGACATTCCCGTCATGCTGGCGCAAGCCCTGGTGGATGGTTTGTCCCTGGCTGGCACTGGCGAAGCCCTGTCGATTGGCGCCGCGAGGTTGTTCTTGCGCTCGCTGACCGGGAATCCCATGGACGTGCACCTGCACACCAGCATCAACCTACGCCGCTACTTGCTGCAATTGGACGGCATCAGCTTGCACAACAAGCTGCTTATCCTGTTGCTCTGGCACACTGGACCCGAGGTGCGTTCCACGGCGCGGCGTCTGGAATCCACGCCACAGCCCAATGCGGCGGCCGTGGCGGCGTTGCCGTATCGGACCCAGGACGAGCTGCTGGAAGCCATCACGGAGAACATCTATCAGCAACCGCCAATTGACTGGGCCACGGTGAGCAATCTGGGCCAATTGCGGGCGGTGCCGGAAGTGAAAATCCCCGTGCACTTAGCGCAGCAGTATGTCAACTTTGGCTACGATCCCTCGGCGTTGATTGCCCGTCTGGCGTCCATTGTCTGCCACGACAATTTTACAGAGATGCACGCCTTCAAGCATCATCAAGCCATCGTGGAAGAGTTTGCCAACACGCGGGCGCCCTGGAACCTGGCCCATCTGGTGGCTGGGGTGCAGGCCGCGGCCATCTCCTTTGGCAAGGATATGGGGATTTACGAAGAGGCCCTCGAGCTGCTGCACGCCTAAAGGTGCAGCGTGCGGCGGGGGTATCCAGACCCTGGACACCCCCGCCGCTTCTCGGGAATCTACCCGCCAGCCAGACGCGCCAGTGTGGCGCCTCGATCAATCTTCCCCGTGGGCGTCTCCAGGAATTTTGGCACAAAATAGACCTGACGTGGGATGGCATAGGGGGCAAGCACTGGCCGGAGCGCCACGCGGAGCGCTGTGGCGACCTCTGCAGCTCGTGTAGTCTCGTCGGTATCTGCGGTGTCCTCAAAAAGCGCGACAACTTCTTGCCCTAGGCGTGTATGGGGCAGTGCCCCGACAAAAAAGCGGCAGTGTGCATACTCCCCAGCGCGATAGTGCAGCAACCAGGCTTCTAGTGCGCGCTCCACCTGCTCAATGTGGACCTTCACCCCCCCAGAGTTGATGACATGGTCGATACGGCCCAGCCAACGAAACGAGCCATCTGGGTGCAAGGTCACCAGGTCATTGGTGTAGAGCGTCTCGCCGCGTGTGAGTGTGGAGGTAATGGTCAGACAGCCGCGGGCGTCCACTCCCAAGCCTACCTCACGGAAGGGCGTAAAATCCGTGCTACGGTGCGGGCCATTCAGACGTCGCAGGGCAATATGACTGACCGTTTCAGTCATGCCATAGGTGTGGTAGAGCGGCGCCTGCACGGTCTGGAGTTGTGCCTCTAACGCGACACTCACGGGCGCTCCACCAATGAGGACGCCCTTCATGCCGTCTAAGAGGGCGCGCGCGTGGGCTGGACCGTGCAGCGTTTCTTGGAGCTGTAAAGGCACCATAGCGGTAAAGTCAAAGTGCGCGGGTGGCGTAAACGCCGCGAGGGGACTGCTCACGGGGTCGATGACGGTGAGGTGCAACCCCAGCTCAAAACCACGCACCAGCATCATCATCCCCGCGATGTAGGTGGCAGACAGGCACACCAAGGCGTGGTCACCCGCCTGGAGACCGAGCGCCTGGCCCGTCCAGTGCGCACTGGTGACCATTTGGGCGCGTGTCAGCAGAATCGTCTTCGGCTGACCGGTGGAGCCAGAGGTGTGCAGGGTAAACGTCTCCTGGCCGCAGAGCCATTGCTGACAAAATTGGAGCACGTGTTGGGCATAGTCATGGCACGGTGCGCGGTCCACGCCCGCGCAGAGTTGCTGCTGTGTGTAGGACGTGCCATGCAGTACAAGCGTCGTGACACTCTGCTGGGGCTGAAGCCCCGCAGCTTCTCGCGTCATCCCAGCGGGTGACTCATCGCGTGTGTCCACGCAACCCCTCCCCACCAGTCGGCGATGGCCCCGTCCGGGCCCGGGCGGCTTGCGCCGCGTGTAAGATATTCTGCGCCGCGTTCACATCGCGGTCGGCCACGTACCCGCAATGCGGGCAGACGTGCGTCCGCACGGCAAGCGACTTCTGCACACGTGTGTGGCAGACACTACAGTTTTGCGACGTGTAGTGCGGCGGGACAGCGACCAGTTGGCGACCAGCATCTGCCGCTTTGTCCGTCAACATCTGTCGTAACTGTCCCCATGAGGCGTCTGAGATAGCCCGTGCCAGCGCGTGGTGCCGTACCATATGCGCCGGGCGGAGGTCTTCTATCGCCATCACCTGGTAGCCGTTCACATACGCCCGGCTGATCTTGTGGAGCGTGTCCTGCCGCTGGTGGACGATCCGCTTATGGTGGCGGGCCACGACGCGCTGGGCCTTGCGTCGTCGGTTGCTCCCCTTCGTGCACTGTGCCAGTCGTCGCTGGGCCTTGGCCAACATCTCGGCACTGCGCTGGAGATTCTGGGGATTCTTGAGCTGCCGCCCGGTACTATCGGCCACGAGGTAGGTAATCCCCATGTCGAGACCCACGGCGTTTGCTTGGACCGGAAGAGGCGAGGGGGCGATGTCGCAGACGCACTGCAGGTGCCAACCAGACGGCCGCAACACGAAGCGCGCATACTTAAACGTGCCTTGGAGCGGCCGGTGAACGTTCACCCTGATCTTGCCACCACACTGGCGTGGCGCGCCGAAGGAATTGCCCTTGAGGCTCGGCCCCGCGTCCCTCATCTGGATGGTATCCCAGCGATGGGCGCCCTTGAACCGAGGGAAGCCGATCTTCTTCCCTTCCTTGCATCCTCGGAAGAAGTTGGCAAAGGAACGGTGCAGGCGCTTCAGCGTGGTATCGCCCACCACCTCTGGCAAGTCGGGATGCTCGGCCTTCCCGTGCTTCTTATCTTGTTCGTACAGATGCAGATGCTTGCCGGTCTCCGCATAATGAGAGACCAGCTCTTCCAGCCCGCAGTTGTAGAGCTTGCGCGAGGCGATGAGCACACTCATGAGGTTCTGCGCTTGCTGACGGTTCGGCCGCATTCTGTACTCGAAGGTTTTCATGCTCGAAGGATCGCAGGGTCTGTGTCTATAGTCAAGCGCAGGCACGGATGGATGGCTGAAGCCCTGGAGCGCTCCACCACTGGGGATCAATCCCCGAGGCTTGCTCGGGCTAAAGCCCTGGTTTCTGTCATCGTGATCCTTCCCGCCATCCCCCACTGTTGTGGACACTGCTGGGTGCCTACACGCCTGGCCGACTGCCAGGGGCGGTCGATACCCCACGCCCTAGCGCCCCTCTGACAGGGCATACCCTCTCGTACTTCTGTACATTTCATGGTACGATAGCACAAGTATATGCTGAGCGTGCCACGGTCAGTGCCTGCGTGCCTATGGTGTCCACACGTGTGGACCGTACGTGTAGCCAGGCTGCTGGGAAAGTCCCTGGCTTGATCCCTAGGATATCAGCGTGTTGCCGTACAGTTTTCGTGCCTCTTGATGCTCTAGGCCGCCGATAGTGGAAGTACCATCACCCCAGACACTTGTCTGGGGCATAGGGATCATGCTATCCTTGCCCGCATGTGACTGGCAGTTCCACAGGAGCCGAGTACAACCCTGCGGCACTGTAAGCAGGCGGTTGCTCGAAGCAGTCTCAGCCATATAACTTGCAACGCTGCACGAGAGAAACCCGCTATCTGCATATGGGCGGATAGACATGGGTGTACACTCCTAGAAGCCTCAAGCGTAAGCTGTAGAGAACATTCACTCTCTGCAGACCTATTGCCTAGGGAGGAAGGCGAAGCTCATGCGCATTCTCGCAGTCGAAGATGACGAGATCATCGCCATCTTTCTCAAGTATGGACTCGAACAAGAACACTATACTATCGATATTGCCTCGGATGGCGAGATTGGTTGGGCCTTGAGCCAGACGTATGAGTACGATCTGATCATCCTTGACGTCATGCTACCCAAACGTGATGGTTTAACGTTGTGCCGTCAATTACGTTCACAACAGCGCCAAACGCCTATTCTCATGTTGACAGGCAGGCAAAACATTGAGGATAAAGTCAAAGGTCTCGACGTTGGCGCAGACGATTATCTCGTCAAACCCTTTGTCTTCGCTGAATTGCTGGCACGGTTGCGTGCCCTGACGCGCCGTCACCAGGCCAAAACTGCCCCCCTCCAGGTGGCCGATCTCACGCTGGATCCCGTGCGTCATCAGGTGCATCGGGATGGGCAGGTGATTGAGCTGACCACCAAAGAATATACGATCCTCGAATATCTCATGCACCATGTCGGTGAAGTGGTCACACGAGCCCAGTTGATTGAGCACGTGTGGGAACCAGAGACCAAGAATGCGAGCAACGTTATTGACGTGTATCTCAGTTATTTACGGCGAAAAATCGACCGCGATTTCCCTGTAAAATTGCTACACACGGTACGAGGCGTTGGCTATGTCTTACGGTCGGACTCCTGAGTCCGTGTGGTCATGTGGGTGTGTCCGCGTGCTGAGCTCGGAGCTGCTGCAGCAGCAACTCCGCTGGCGTCCAGGCGCGTTTACTCGCATTGCAGCCCTGGCAGCACGGCACCACATTGCCTTTGGTGCTGCGTCCACCGCGAGACATTGGCACGATGTGATCCATCGTGAGGGCCTCGGGCGCGAACGTTTGCTGGCAGTAGGCACACCGCCCACGTGCCAGCAGGTTCCGCCACCATTGCGAGGCCCGCAGCGCTTTGGCTTTGGTTTTTTCGCGGGCCATGTGTTTGGGGTCTTTCTGAATCTCTACCCAATCGGCCACCGTGTATTCCCCTTCCCCGCGCTCCGGGCGGTCGGTTCGTAAGCGCGTGCGCTTAGCCCTGAAAAATGTCCTCAGGCAAGAACGCCGACACCGTCACGTTGGGTAAGTCCACCGCATTACTAATACGCAAATCAACCGCCACGCTGCAGAGAATATACGCCTGCTCCCGGCTCCAACCGCGCTCTTGCAGTAACGCAATCATGTTGAGCAGGGCATTACGGGCCGCCAGGGTGAGATCCTCGCCTTCCTGCGTGCCATCATCGCGGATGGGCATGCCCATGGTCGCAATAAAGTTGCGTGGTACGGCCCATTCCGGGGCCGCAAAGTACCCAGGATGCGCAAAGCGCGGCCAGCGGATATTGTGGCGTGCCGCTTCCCCAGCATGCAGACGGAAGCGCACTGCCGCCGTCGCCCCCATCTCAATCGCCGTAATGCAGCACTCCGAATCCCCCTGGGCAAAGTGGCCATCACCAACGGAATACAGCGCGCCTTCGACATTCACCGGAATGAGCAGCCGCGAACCTTTGGTGAGCTGCTTGGCATCCACATTGCCACAGTTCTCGCGTGGTGGCAGCGTGCGCAAACCCTCCTGAGCAATCATGCCCTGTGCCGGGACCGCATCTTGGGGATCGGGGAGAAAGGCAATGCCCCCGCGCCCCACCAGAGCGGCCTCGCGCCGGGTCCACGCCTCCATCTGCGCCTGCGACGGGGCGATTCCGGCCGTGCCCATAAAGGCGCCATTAGGAATGCGCACCCCAGGAAGCTGCGGCGAGGTCGCCCAGCCATCTGTGATATCCCAATGCGCCAGATACGGTTCGGTGAACACATCACGCAAGAAGCCCGCCCCAGGGCGATGGCGCGTCCAGCCGTGCGGCTGCGGCACAATGTCCAGGTACTCGATTTCGAGCAGGTCACCTGGTTTGGCGCCTTTCACATACACGGGCCCGGTCAACGGGTGCGCCACTTTGCTATCCAGGCCGACCAAATCTGCCACCGTCATGTGCGGCAGAATCTGGCAGTCCGAGGCATCGCGCGTCTCCAGCACGACCTCTTCCCCAGGATCGACGGCCAGCAACGGCGGGATGTCGGGATGCCAACGATTGTGCCCGGTATGGGGCTGGTCCTTGAGGCGTTTGCTGCGATCAATGGTAATGCTCTGCATACGACGCTCCTCGCAACGCGGTACGCCCACGCTATCCCGGCGCGGGGGCACTCAGGCGCTGTGTCGTATCGACAATGATGTCGCCCCCGTGTTCGGTGACCGCAAAACGGTCCAGGGGACGCGAGGCTGGCCCGGTCAGCACGGCCCCGGTTGTGGCAAATTGTGATCCATGGCAGGGACAGACAATGAGGCGCTGGGCTGGACGATACTCGACCGTACATTTCTGGTGCGTGCATTCATCCGACAGCGCCAGCATGCCCGTGGGGTGACGCGCCACAATACAGCGCGCTTTACGGAAATGCCTGGCCTCCCCGAGCGCCACATCCTCCAGAGCCCCGAGGGCAAACTGTCCGCGTCCTTCTCCAGGTGGTGTGGGCGTGAAGAAGAGTTGAAACAGGAGCCAGAGCTGCCCGCCCACAAGCAGGCATCCCGCCATGATCCAGCCCAGGCGCACAAAACGCCGACGGGTGTAGGGAGGCTGCGCGTCTAGAGGTGGTGTGGATGGTATGGGCATGTCCATTCCCGCTCGCTTAAGCAAGAGACGTGCTGCCAGCGTTGCCAACGGCTCCGCCAGGAGCGGCAAGACAACCCGCAACACTGGTGCACCCCTGACAGGTGTCGGCGCGTATCGCGCCTTGGGCCTGTATGGGCGGAAGAGTCATGTGTAGAGTCCGTAGCATACAGGCATCATACGCTACCAGAGCAGAGGTGTCACTGGATATCTCGCCGAGCTGGGCCTCACGGCCCACGGCTCCTTTTCCTGCCGCCTACAGATGGCAGCTCTCTTGTCCGGCTGGCGGTGGTCTGTCCTACGCGCCATCAGTCTCTCAGGCTCTGGAGCCGTTCCAGCGCCCAGGCGGCATGCTCGCGGATCAGCGCCTCCTCGTCATCCAGCAAGCTCTCCAGTAGGGGGATGAACGCCGCGTGCCCCGCATTACCCATGGCCACACAAACATTGCGCAGTAGCCCACGGCGCTTGCTGCGCTCGAAGGGTGTGCCGCGAAAGCGCCGTTGAAACTCCTCACGCGTCAGCGTGGCGAGCTCAGCCAGCACGGGATGCTGCTGGGCCGTGCGTGGTTGCAGCTCTGGCAGCGTCGTCACCTGCCGTTTGCGGTTCCACGGGCAGACGTCCTGGCAGATGTCGCAGCCAAAAATGTGCTGGCCTATGGGTACGCGGAACTCGTCAGGAATCGCTCCCTTGAGTTCAATGGTCAAGTAGGCGATACAGCGTCTCGCATCCAGCACATAGGGTTCCAGCAGGGCTTGCGTGGGGCAGGCGTCCAGACAGCGGGTACAGGTGCCGCAATGATCGGGCACGGGCTGGTCATACACCAGCGGCACGGTGAGGAGGAGTTCTCCAAGCAGGAACCACGAACCCAGGCGTGTATTGAGCAGACAGGTATTCTTGCCAAACCAGCCGATACCGGCGTCTTTGGCGCAGACCCGTTCGACCACTGGCCCGGTGTCCACATACAGCTTGCTCGCGACGCTCGGCGGCACCAGAGTCATGACAAACTCTTGCAGCGCCGCCAGCCGGGTCTGCATCACCTGATGATAATCCGCCCCCCAGGCATAGCGCGCCACCCAGCCGCGCTCAGGGTCGTGCTGCGTGGTGGAGTATGGATAGTCGGTATCGTAGTTGAGACCGCAGACCACCACGGACTGGGCCCCCGGCAACACCTGCTGCATATCGCCCCGGCGTTCACGGTTGCGTGCCAGATAGTGCATCTCGCCAGCGTAGCCCGCGTCGAGCCAGCGTTGGAAAAATGCCAGTTCAGGACTTGCCTGCGCCGGCGCGATGCCGACCAGGTCGAAACCGAGGGCCAGGGCCTGGGCTTTGATGCGCTGCGCGAGGTCAGCGGCGGGCCATGGGTGGTCTCGCAGATCGGGCATACGTGCTTACGTCAACGTGACGCGCTGTTGCGCTAACGCAGCGATCTGCGCCTCGGAGTAGCCCAGTTCGTGCAGCACAGGCATACTGCTACCGCCTAGGCGTTCGGCGTGATGCTGCAAACCACCAGGGGTTTTGGAGAATTTGACCGGCACTTTCAAATGCCGGATGGTCCCTTCCGTAGGATGCGCAATGGTAGGGAACATACCCACCGCTTGCAGATGCGGATCGTTGAAGAGATCCTCCGGTGTATTCATGGGACCACAGGGAACATCGGCCTCGCCAAGTCCCTGCAACCACTCGGCGGTGGTGCGCGTGCGCATGCTCTCGGCTACGATGCCATAGAGCGCGTCAATGTTTTTTGAGCGGGCCGACTGCTGTGCAAAACGCTCGTCTGCCGCGAGGTCGGGGCGGCCAATGAGCGCAAAAAAGCTCTGCCAATGGCGGTTATTGTACGGCATGACGCACAGATAGCCGTCGGCGGTGGCATACGGACGCCGATGCGGCGTGAGCAGGCGCTGGTAGCCCGCTGGCCCGCTGGAGGGCTCAAAGGTGCGCTCTTGCAGATGCTCGTTCATCAGGAACGACACCATGCATTCATACATCGGTACCGGCACCTTCTGGCCTTAGACGGTG
>SXND01000189.1 GCA_005777235.1 Pseudomonadota bacterium | reverse complement strand
GTAGTCAATCGCGGCTACGGTCGGCCCAGTGCCAGAGGCGACCTCGGTCCCGCTGGGACCATAGAGCGTGATGATCGGAAACAACGTGGTGTTGCCGGTATCGCCCACGCGCAGCTGCACGCCTTCCCCTACATTGGCCGTAAACGTGTACGAATCCTCTTCCCCAGGAACGGATATTGCTCCTGTAACCACCCCGCCGTTTACCAACCCAACCGCATCTGCCAGCGGTACGCGGACCACGAGGAGTGCCAGGACAATAAAAGCGGGGCATGAATGTCTTGGTGGATGTTGTTGACGCATATCCGTTACCTTTGTTGAACGCCATAGCAATGAAACTGGCTGTTTCTCCCGGAGACATCCATGAGCCGCGGTTTCATTAAGCAAGTCTGGTGTGCCATGGCCTCCGGTCTCTCCTCATGCCGTCTCTCTGACCCCAGCATGGGGTTCTCACGTCCCCGTGTGCTGCCTACCCCGTGAGAAGCGAGACAGCCTTGCCGTCTGTTGGTATCCCTCGCCCTCTCCTCACCCGAGGACTTTCTCTCCCCGAGACGCGATGGCCAACATGGCAAGCACGTTGACCACCCCGTCAGCATACAAAAAAAGCCAGACGGCTTCCGGCGACATTCACACGGTCACCAGTGGCAGTCCGGCTATCCTCGCTCCAGGACCCGTGACGTTCCGTCCCTGCCTCACGGCAGGTTTGGCCTTCAGAATGTTGTCGCGTCGCTAGCAAGCGACATCTTTCAGGGAGGAAGCCAGGCTTATACCAAAGACCACAAGAAAAGACAAGCCAGAATTTTACTGACCGAATCTGTCGGGGCACTCGTATATCTCACCGTCTCTCTCGTCTCAGCTCTATGGCGCTGTCGTCATGGCAATGTGGTGGCGGTCACGTGTGCGGCCAACAAATTGCCAGGGTCTCCACGGCCATAAGCACTATACTGCGGCAATGGAGTGCTGCTGTTTCACGCCAGGCAGGACAGTCGGCCAGTGCGACTGTACCGATGGGTGAGAAGCAGGTTGGCCCGAGCACCGATCCTGCAGCGCCCTGGCTTCTTGCAAGGCAGGCGTGTCAAAGCCCTCGGAGAACCAGACGTAGAATTCCGCTAACCCCTGATGGGCCCCCACGCCTTTTCCTTGCCCCCTCCCGCCTTCCCATTGCCCGCCCTGCCCGAGGACGTCACCCCTAGGGCACCCCTCATGGCACTATCATCTGACCCTTCAAATCGGTGCCTACCGCATGGGCATTAGGCATTCGACGCGCTTGCAGGGGCCTCAGACGTGGGGAATGGCAACCCATTCGTAGACCTCAGCGAGTGGGAGACAGCCGTTGATGGACGCGAGAAAGATGCGGCCTGACAGACGCGTCTCTCGAATCAGGAGCCACTGGCCATTGGCCTGTGTCGCAAAATGCGCAAGGCATGGAGAGCGTTGCGCCACTAGCATGTCATCAGTCCATGCAGTCAGCTCCTGAGAGCGCAAGCATTTTTCGTCTCGATCATAGGCTTCGGTCGACGGGGACAACACGGCAACGATGCGTGGGGGGTTGACCAGTACGTCTTACTGCGTGTCGTGGAACACAGGCTCTCCGCACACGATGATCGCATTGGGATACGCGCACAGCCCACGCCTTCTCCTGAGGGTTGATGGAGAAGAGAGACAGCGAACCTGCATGTCAGCCGAGAAAGGCCGGCAGGGAGTGCCTCGTAACTGTCTGGTGATAACCTTCACTCACGTTGACACACATCGTGCTGTGTGCAGGACTGGAGCCAGGCATGGCGTAGATCAGGCCGTCGAGGTACTCGTGTTTGCTCTCGGCGCTCCGTTCAAACGCCAAGTATTCGTCTGGCGTAAAAGCAGGCAGTGTGTCCGGCAGTGCCATGAGCGCAAGGCCTTTCTGCACAAGTCCGGGGATTTTTGCACCTGCGGTGCCAGGGGTGCTCATCCGATCAGAGGCTGACTTCACGCCATGAAGAGCGCCGGGTTCAGGGCGCCAGGATTGGTGCTCGGGCCTACCTGCTGCTCCCCCAGATGTACTGTGACACTGGTGGGCTGCGCGTCGTGACGGGCACAAAACTGCAGCACCACATCGCCATGGCGCAGTTGCGTCAGCCCGACGCGGGCCAGGGTGCGCACGCCCGGATCGCCCGGGGTGCCAGTCATGGTGAGCCGCAGCTGATGCGCAAGGATGTGGGCCTCGCCACGCAACTGGCGCCGGAATTCGACGTCCCCATGGCCCTGGCGTCTTTGGCCGAGCAGGAGTTGATGGAGGCCATCAATCGCGGCTGGGGCAATGATCCCACCACCAAAGTCCGTCTCCTGCAAGAAGAGCGGGCTGGCGTGGAAGTGCGGGGGAACTTTCCGGCGGGGAATACGCGCCTGGTGATTGAGCCCTAATCCGGCACGCCTGGCCGCACCGTGCGGAACTCAGGGTCAGCGAGAGGGTAGGCTGTCCTGAGTTCCACCAGGTCCGGCAAAGTCCACGTACACCGCGCCTCTGCCGCCATCCCACAGTCTGGGAGAAATCCCAGAGTTAACAGTTCTAGCCCAGCTCTATGCACCGCTGATTCCTCGGTTGCGTGAAACACTCTCCTTCAGGTGTCAGGAGTGATGAGCCCGTATGCCCGCAACTCCTCGACAAACATCTGCCAAGGGACGATCCGGACATCGGCATAGGGGCTACCCAGTCCCAGCAGCGTTGCATCATTCGAGGTCAGCACCTGTGCACCACCATCCAGAGCACAAGCCAGATAGATGGCGTCATCCAGATCCCGTTGCCGCGCACGGGCTGCCTGGCGTATCTGCCGTCGTACCTCCTGGAGCGCGGTCACAGACACAGATACGGGTGGATCGAGTTGCAGTGTGGCGAGCAAGAGCTGAAATCCCGCCTGGTCAAACGCCGCACGCCGCATGATGCGGTTGTCTTGTGCGATGGCCAGGGCGCCCCGTGCGTAATCTGCGAGGATATCCGGGGTCCAGAGCCAATGGAAGGTGGGCAGGCGCAGCAGGCGCAGCAAGAGGCGTTTGGTTGGGGACGCTGTCGGTTGGTCACGACGCGCGAGAAACATCGAGAGGACGATCTGTGCATCCACGACAACGCGCAGGTTCTCGTCTGTAGCGGGTACACTCGTGGTCCAGGTCACGGGCATTCGGCATGACGTGACACCGTTGGCGAGGGCTGATGTCGCGCGCGCCGCACAATGTCATCCACAAGCGCTTCCAGTTCCGCTTCGCTGGTGGGTTCCGCAGGTGGCGCACTGGCCACGTGCGCTTGTAACTGCGTAAAGCTGGTATGCATCGTTTCGACGAGCAGCCGTCGTAACGCCTCTCGCATGGCGTCGAGCACGGCACAAGACACCAGCGCTGCCACGGGTTCGCCATGTGTTGTGAGCACGACGCTGGCCTCATGCACCATCTCCAGCGTGTGACGGAAGGCCATACACGCGTCTGCTTCTGTCACCACGTGTTGGGGGCGGCTCAGGTATTTGGCCACACGGAGGAGTGTGGCCAGGTGGGAATCAGTCGGTTGTATCGGGGTGTATGACATAGATGTACCTCCTGTCGAGAGTGTACAAGAGCATGCACATCCGTGACAAGAATCGCTCCCATCTTTCCTTGTCCGTCAGCACGGGGTATGGTGCAGACTGCAAGCGTCCGTAGCAGCGGGCGCATTGCCAGCGGCCTGATTGAGGTCGTCTCGCAACGCCCAGGAGGTCCAGGGTTCGGCGGCGTGACCGCAGTGCTTCTTGCACGCTATAGCGCCCGACGCTGCCGTGTACTGGCGGTGGCTTTATGAAACGGACATCGAGTGACCAGCGGACCGGTCAGTGCGCCGCTGATGAAGTGTCGCAGCGGACTGCCCCCGCTGGCCATCAGGCTGCCAGGCACCATGGGGATAGTCAGGGGGAAGCACCCCAGACCCCCGAAGCAGAACGCTCGGCGTAAGGAGGGTCGCCCACATAGGCGCGAGCTTAAGGGTAAGTACTTGTGAAACAAGGCACTCCTACCCAGTGCCCCCCCTGGGAGAGGGGACAAAATAGGTACTGACAAAACACAGTGTTGGAGCTGAAGTTCGCGCCTATGGCACCCCCCCCTGCCAGTGCCCACAGCGCCTACGGGCCTACGCGCGACGGCGTGGGCTGAGGCGACTCCGTCGCACAGTGCTTGGCGCCAACGGGCGTGGGCAAGGCGCGCTTATCTGCGCTTTGTCGTCTCATGGGGTGGAAGGCGTCTGGTAGACTGATCTGCCTGTTTTCCGAATATTCTCTGACCCCTTTTTCCGTTCTCCTCGTATGGTCCATGCCCCTCCCAGTGCCAGCCGCATGGAGAACCTACTTCCCACACCCAGGTTACTCGCCCGTCAAGGGTAAGCCGCCCTGCCGATGCTCGCCCGGCGTGAGCGGGGTGCCATCCAGTAACTGCCATGGTACACGGACGCCGTGCGCATCGGTCCCCCCACCGGCACCGATCTGCGCCCCCCAGGTCAGGGAGAACGTCTGGGCAACGCCTTGCCTCCCCTCAGCAGGCACGGTCACCAGCCCCACCACCGGGAAACGCCGCACAGGCAGGACATGCGAGCTGTCCACTTCCTGGCCCGCGGCCGTATCGATCAGCCGGACCTGCCCGTGGTCGAATGTCGCCAGCGGGCCAATGAGGACACCGCCATTCTCCTCGCCCTCCACCGCTGGACACTGCGCCACGATGGTCTCCTGCACACGCGCCAGGGTGCAGACGTTCACCACATGCGGCAGGGTCACATGCACCACGGCGCGCTCCTGCTCCTGCGCGTCAGAGACGTACAGGCTAATCGCCTCGCCCTCCACCGCTGGACACTGCGCCACGATGGTCTCCTGCACACGCGCCAGGGTGCAGACGTTCACCACATGCGGCAGGGTCACATGCACCACGGCGCGCTCCTGCTCCTGCGCGTCAGAGACGTACAGGCTAATGGGATCCTCCACTCCCGGCTGATACCCGCCAGGGAAGGTCAGCACCACCTGGGTGCCCACCGCGCTCTGCAGGTCTACTGCCCACGGCACCTGCACGATTTCTTTATCGACACTGTCGGCGCGGGCCAGGGCTTCCGCTACCGCAGTCTGGTGGGTGGCCGTGGCCGGCTCATCGTGCGCCGCCAATCCCACCAGCGCCGTTGCCACGTAACGTGTCGTCTCCCCACTCCTACTCTTGATCAGCGTCGCTTCGCCCCACAAGACGGCAGCTCCGGACGCTGGAGACTCGAGCGCGTAAGCCTCGACATAGCCAAAGTCGGCGGCGAGCGGTACGACACGCCCGATGACCGGCGGGGACGTGAACCCTGCTGCCTGCACCGCCTGGTCACAACTGCCAGGCTGGTCCACGTGCAGGCTCGCCTGGCCGCGGCCCTGACTCCGCAGCGCCGCGCTCCACTCGTCGCCGGCGCTCAGACAGATCGTGAAGCCCGCGGCCTCGCGACCGCTCTGCCCTT
>SXND01000188.1 GCA_005777235.1 Pseudomonadota bacterium | reverse complement strand
CGCCACCATGCGC
The DNA here is from genome assembly GCA_005777235.1 of Pseudomonadota bacterium. Lineage (GTDB taxonomy): Bacteria > Tectomicrobia > Entotheonellia > Entotheonellales > Entotheonellaceae > SXND01. The sequence goes on along the minus strand of SXND01000188.1, from coordinate 19,105 downwards.
CATGTCGCTCTCAACCTCCTCCAGACCGCTAAAGACAAGCGCGAGTCCATTAAGCGATTGAGAAAAAAAGCCGGTTGGGATAACCACACCCTCAAACGCATCCTCCAAATCTCATGAGGGAGCCCTGGCTGTCCCCGGGTGTAGCGTAGACGTACCTCAGACTCTGGTGTATGCTCAGCACGGTCATGACAATCATGCTATCTCTCGTATCGGGAAGGGCTGCCGCAGCATGTCGACCATACGTGCTCCCCAACGTGTACCAAGGCCGACTCTCTCGACATCGCTGGCTGCCCTGCGCCCACCGCCGTCCCGCCAAAGCCCCAGTTTGTGTCCTGGGCTGCCCGCCTTTACTACGCCATGACCTCGATGTCTGTTATCCTCAAAGCGCTGCACATGGTTGCGTTCATGCTGCTCCTGGGAGGGCCGTTGTTCTGGCGGTGCCTCTGGCCCGTGCTCGGTGTACCCGACAGCCATCAGCTCACTGCCTGGATGCGGCGCCGCGTACGCTACGGCACCAGTGTGGGCGCCTGCGGCTTGCTGGTGGCGAGCTATGGGGATCTGCTCCGCGTGGTCTCCCAGATGCACGCACCTGTGACACTGGCGCATAGTGTGGACTTCCTGATTGGCACACGTTATGGCCACATGACGCTGCTCAAAAGTATACTCATACCACTGCTATTGTGCACCTGTGCCGGCCTATCTCTGCCTCATCGGTTATGGAAAACCATAACTTTAATCCTGAGCAGTGTGATGCTCATCGCAACAGTGAGTCTCACGAGCCATGCTGCGGCCACACCTGGCCTCGCGCCAGTATTGCTTGACGCCTTGCACCTGGGGTGCGCGGTCACGTGGTGTGGCGGGCTCTGCTATATCGCCTGTCTGCCCTGGCGCACCTTCTGGCAGGCTCCTGAGACCTATGGACGTGCTGTCCGCCGGTTGGTAGCACGTTTTTCGACCCTGGCGCTGGTGGCCGTGTGCGGCGTGGGTGTGAGCGGGGCTGTCCTCGCCTTTGTCCATGTCTACGGTCTTGTCGCCTTGGCTGAGACGCCCTATGGCCGTTTTCTCGCGGCGAAAATCGGCATGGTCCTCCTCGCACTTGGCGTGGCTGGATGGCAGGTGACGCGCCTCAACCCGGCCCTGCACCGTCAGGTACGCACCATGGTACCGACTGTCGTGTCGGCCTTGCTACGACGTTGTGGCCTCCTGGTCCGGATCGAGACCTCTCTCCTCCTGGGCGTGCTGCTCCTCGCGGCGCTGTTGACCACCCTCCCTCCAGCAGAGCGACCCGCCCACCTCACAACGCAACAGTGGACGGCGGCCTTCGGTGACTGGCAGCTCGATGTCACACTCACACCGACAGGTGAGCGGGGCCAAGTGCAATGTGATCTGGCACTCGTCCATCGCCACGGTCAGGCCACATCGCAGTCTATCCCGCTTTGGGTCCATCTCCGTATGCAAGGACACGATATGGGGACGCGCCGCACCGCGGCGGTGTCCGTCGCGCCTGGCCGTTACCGGCTGCCAGCCACCATCAGTATGGCAGGGAGTTGGGAGGCTGAGGTCGCCGTCGTGCTGCCACAGGAAGGTCTACGCACCACCACCTTTCGGTTTGAGGCCGCCACTGGTAGTCGCGATCAGGGTCGCAGCCGGCGTCTGGAACTCGCCGTTATCCCCTGGTCCACGTTCACGTGGCTTTCCTGTCTGATCGGCCTCCTCCTGGGCCTCCTGGCCGGGGTCACCCTGTGGGCCAGCCGCACTGGCAGAATGCCCGCGTGGGCGACCCCGCTCGGGTGTGGGCTCCTCGCCTGTGGGAGCTACCTCGTCTTGCGGGTCATCTTAGTGGATGCGTATCCAACTACCTATCACCCCAATCCGCTTCCCGTGACCTCGGAGACCCTGCGTGAGGGACGCGCCTTGTTTCTGGAACACTGTACCGTCTGTCACGGGCTGACGGGGCAGGGCGACGGGCCAGCGGCCGCGGGGCTTGAGCCTCGACCGGCGGATCTCACGGCGGCGCATGTGGATGAGCACACCGACGGGGATCTGTTCTGGTGGCTGACACATGGCATGCCTGGGACAGCCATGCCAGCCTGGCAGGAGCACCTCACGGCGTCTGCACGCTGGAGGCTGGTGCAGCACCTCCGCGCCCTGCGCCGCAGTCATACCTCAGGGGGAGCAGCTGTCTCCACGCCTGCCCCCTAGCCCTCCTTGCCAAGCTGCTGGCGCATCTCGCGAAATGTCCGATAGAGTAACTCATGCTCGGCGAGATACTGCGCGATCACTGGCTGGCATATGGGGATGTCGGTGTCGCGCAACACTAGATTCACACTCTGACTATAGGCGAGCATCGGATCAGCCGTAATCATCTCCGGAGCACAGAGGACAACGAACTGATAGCGGCGTTGTTCCAGAGGCCGCTCGCGTAGAAAGGTGAGCACGAGGTTCGTATCGAGCGAGGTGCCATCAAAGGACGCATCCAGCACAAAGAGGCGGTAGGACACCTCACGCAACGCTTCGAGCGCTTTGAACTGATTTGGCATAACATCAGCCGTATATCCCAAGCCCTGGAGAGCCTCTCGGCAGGCGTCTTGATGCGCGGGCTGATCCACACAGATGAGCGCTTGCGTACTGTTCGCATCGTAGGTGACGACGCGGGAGCGCATCGCAGCGAGGGTCCGTTGCTGGGGGCTGCCCGGGTCGCTTGCGGCCCTACCATTGGCAGGGGACACCACAGCACGCGGGTCATACGTAAAACGCTGTTGACAGCCTGGACAGGTGATCCGGACCGAGTGATCCGTTGGGAGCTTCTCATCAGCAATTTGTAAACGCTTGCTACATGCGGGGCAATCGAGATACATCGCGTGTCCTTACCGAGCACCGACTTGTTGCCGTGACTCGAACATCTTCTGTTCATACTCCTCGTCGAGCGCCAACGTCACACCGAGCTCGTCCTCCTGAATACCCATCGCATATTTGAACTCATCAATACCCCGTCGCACTATGGCACGCTGCGACGCATACCCCAGGGCCGTTTGCTCCGTAATGAGCCCGTCGCGATACCCCTGGATGATCGAACGATCGAATGTCTGCATATCAAAGACTTTTGCCCCGCCGGCCTCCCCTGCAGCGATAATTTCGTAGAAGGTTTTGCCATCGGATTCACCGTGCAGAATCGAGTCCTGCACCCGGAGATTCGTGTGCATGATTTCGAGCACTGCCAAACGCCCGCCGCCAATCTTCGGTAAAAGACGCTGGCTCACTGTCCAGCGCAGCATGCTCGCCAAGCGGCCACGGATGAGTTGTTCTTCCGTCTGTTCGAACATACCAATGAGACGATTAATGGTCTGTCCTGCATCAATCGTATGCAAGGTGCTGAGCACCAAGTGGCCGGTTTCTGCCGCGTGCAAGGCAATTTCAATGGTCGCCCGGTCACGCATTTCCCCCACTAAGATCACCTTGGGGGCTTGCCGTAGGGCCGCCCGCAACCCGTGTTCAAAGGTGTCGAAATCCAGACCAAGCTCACGCTGATTAAACGTCGCCATCTCTGGGAGGTGCACAAATTCGACCGGATCTTCCAAGGTCACGACGTGGATCGCCCGCGTCTGGTTCATCTTGCGCAGCACGGCCGCCAGCGTGGTCGATTTTCCGCTGCCTGTTGCCCCCGTGACCAAAATCAGGCCATTCTTTTCCTCAACCATCCCACCCAGCACAGGGGGGAGAGCCATCTCCTCCAGCGTGGGGATGGACGTCGGGAGACGCCGCATGACGACGGCATAGTTGCCCCGGGTCGAAAAGATATTAATACGGAAGCGTGCCCGGTCACCCACCGCATACGACAAGTCGGCAGAGCCCGCTTCGAGCAGCGCCCGCGTATGCCGCCGATCGTTGTTGAGCAATTGCAGGGCAAACGTTTCGGTCTGGAACGGCGTCAGCACCGGCAGCGCGACGGGAAGCTCTACAGGAATAAGAGAACCATCGATCTCCACTTGTAGTGGTCGCCCCACACTGATATTGATATCCGAGACTTTGGGATGATAGTCGAGCACGTAATTCAGCATAAAATCGACTTCACGCATGGGCATGGGTGTACTCTCCTTCCTTACAACAGATCTTCGTCAGTCACATTGCGGAGATAGGCCCGGAAGCGCACCTTATCCAGACAATGTAAGTAGGCGTCTTCGGCGCTAATACGCCCTTTTTCCAAATGATCTAAGATAGCATCATCGAGCGATTGCATGCCGTATTTTTTTCCCGTTTGTAGCACTGTGGGAATCTGAAACGTTTTGCCGTCCCGGATGAGGTTGCGGACTGCCGGCGTGGCGACCAAAATTTCGAGGGCTGCACAACGACCGCGTGTATCACGGCGGCGAAAGAGTGTTTGCGCCACGACCGCTTGGAGCGAATCCGCCAGCGTGGCGCGAATCTGCTCCTGCTGCTCGTGTGGAAACACGTCCACAATACGGTCGACAGTCTTGGCCGCGCTTTGCGTGTGCAAGGTGCCAAACACGAGGTGGCCCGTGGAGGCCGCTTCCACCGCGAGGGCAATGGTTTCGAGGTCGCGCATTTCCCCCACCATGATGATATCCGGGTCTTCACGTAAGGCGGCACGCAGTGCGGCGGAAAAGGACTTGGTATGCATGCCGACTTCGCGGTGGTTGACGATACAGTTGCGGCTCTTGTGGACAAATTCCACCGGGTCTTCGATCGTCAGGATATGGTCCTTGCGATGGGTATTGGCATAATCGACGAGAGCCGCGAGGGTGGTGGATTTTCCGCTGCCCGTGGGGCCGGTCACCAGTACCAGGCCTTTGGGGTACATGGGCAGACGACTCAGCACCGGCGGCAGGCCCAACTGTTCGATGGTGAGAATCGTGTCAGGGATTTGGCGAAACACGGCGCCCACACCGTATTTTTGCTGGAAGTAGTTAGCACGATAGCGCGCCAGCCCAGGCAGTTCATACGCAAAATCAATGTCGCCCGTCTCCTCAAAGAGTTTGACCTTAAATTCTGGGGCGACTTCATACATCATCTTCTTGAGTTCATCGCTTTCCAAGACCGGAAAGCGTATACGCTGGAGCTCGCCGCTCACGCGCAGAATCGGCTGTGACCCCGCCACCAAGTGCAAGTCACTCGCCCCTTGGTCGACCATCAATTTGAAGAATGCATCAAGTTTTGCCATGCTGGAGCACCTTTGTCATTCCACACATCACAACTCAGAACATCACAACTCAGACAGCGTTGCCGGGTGTCATCTCGCAACGTCGATTTTCTGTATACCAATTAGATTTTATCGAGCCTTATTATATCCAATGTCATCCAGGGTATGCACGTGAGAGAACACGTCGGCACACGCGTTGAGGGTATGCTACCATTATCTGTCCTGAGGTCATGGGCGAGAGCCTGACCATATTTTCTCTGGGTGAAGGAAGCAGACGGATGCACATTTGTGTCATTGGTACGGGGTACGTTGGCCTCGTCACAGGGGCCTGTTTTGCCGAATTTGGCGTGCAGGTGGCATGTGTGGATAACGTGGCGGGCAAGATCGCCATGCTCCAAGACGGGAAGCTCCCCATTCATGAACCTGGCCTGCACGAGCTGGTGAATAAGAATCTGCGCGAAGGCCGCCTGACCTTCACCACAGACCTGACCAAAGCTATCGAGCAAGCCCTGGTCATTTTTATCGCTGTGGGGACACCAGCCCGCGCCGATGGCGCCACGGACCTGCGCTATATTGATGAAGTCGCCGATGCCATCGGACGCTGTATGCGGGATTATAAGGTCATCGCCACCAAAAGCACGGTGCCGGTGGGTACCGCCCAGCGCATCAAAACACGAGTGCACCAGGCCCAGGCGGAACCCATTGCGTTCAGCGTCGTGTCCAATCCCGAGTTTTTGCGCGAAGGCGCTGCCCTGGAAGATTTTATGCGACCCAATCGGGTCGTGATCGGTGGCGAGGATGCCCACGCGCTGGCGATTGTGAAGGAGCTCTATAGCCCGCTCTATCTCATTGAAACCCCGGTGGTGATTACGGATATTGTTACCGCTGAAATGATCAAATACGCCGCGAACGCCTTCCTGGCCATGAAAATTTCGTTTATCAATGAGATGGCCAACGTGTGCGACGCCGTCGGTGCCGATGTGCATGACGTCGCGCGCGGCATCGGGCTCGATCAACGTATTGGCAACAAATTTCTCCATCCTGGCCCCGGCTACGGTGGCTCGTGCTTTCCCAAGGATGTGCAGGCCTTAGTGCATTTTGCCAAAGACGCCGGCGTGGATCTGCAATTAGCCGCGGCAGTCGAGCGGGTGAATACCCAGCAGTGGCAAAACATGGTGGACAAGATCGTCACCGCCTTAGATGGGGACGTGGCCGAGAAAACCATCGGCGTCCTCGGGCTATCATTCAAACCCAATACCGATGATGTGCGCGACTCGCCAGCACTGAAAATTATTCCTGCGTTACAAGCGCGTGGGGCCAAAATTAAAGCCTACGATCCCGTGGCCATGCCCGCCGTGGGGCAGGCGTTACACAATATCGACTATTGTGAGGACGCGTATACGACTTGTATCGGCAGTGATGCGCTGGTCCTAGCCACTGAGTGGAACCAGTTCCGGGCGCTCGATCTGGAACGGATACGCGGGCTGCTCCACACGCCTATTATGATTGATCTGCGCAATGTCTACGAACCCGATACCATGCGCCGGCTGGGCTTCCGCTATGCGGCGGTGGGACGGCGTGGCGCCTCAAGCAATCGCGCCTACGACGGTGCGCCCGGGGCATGAGACGTTGGCCTGGGGCGCTCCCACTGTGACGAAGCGGAGTGCCCCGGGCGTGTGACGAAACCGCGGTTATTTAATCAGACGGAGATGGCCCCGTGGTCGTGGCGCTGGGGGGGCATCGGCCTCTGGGGCTGATGGAGATGGCTCGTGCGCGTCCTCCACAGGCCGCAAGCGTCCGCGTCCTTTCTTGGTTGTGGCGGGCGCTGCCGGTGCCGACGGCGCCGATGCCTGAGACGACTCTGCCCCGTCGTGCTGCTGACGGGCAGCGAAATCGGCCTTGACTTCTACGGGCATACTGTCAGGCCACATCATCCCCTGCATGGTCTCCGGATTAAAGGCCGCCCAGAGCGCTGCCAGTGGGATATAACAGGCAAAGCGGCGTCCCCCGAAGGACAGGCTCACACTCACGCCTTCGGCATCAACCTCAATGGGCTGGGGAAAATTGAGATTGAGAATGAGCCGGAGGGCGTGGTTGTGGGCGTGCTGCCCAGGCACATGCACGCCCGGATACCGCGCATCAAGGCACAGCATCGTATCGCCCTCGGATAATAACTTGAGGATGACAGCTTCTTTACTCGTGGAAGTGTCAGGCATGGTCTCCCTCCTGGGCAAACGCTCTCCACCATTGCGGCAGCCTCCTGGCTCTGGCAAGCGATCCGACTCTAGCAGCCACCCGACAGCGCGTCAAGGTCGGCGCCGTGTGCGAGGTTGCGGGATCACGCGCCTGCCGTGTATTCTGGCACCAAGTAACCAGCGGCCTCCCATGGCCGGTCTGGGAGAGACCCTACCATCTCGCAGTGAGCAGGAGCGTGACCATGCGACTCGGTTTTATTGGCGTGGGGAATATCGGAACCCCTATGTGCCGCCATCTCATTGAAGCAGGCCATGAGGTGCTGGTCTATGATGTGCATGCCTCCAACCTGGCCCGCATGGTGAGCCTGGGCGCTGAGGCGGCAGCAAGCCCTCGCGCCGTGGCCCAGGCCTGTAATGTCGTCTTCAGCTCCCTGCCAGGGCCACGGGAAATTGAGCAGGTGGCGCTGGGGGCCGATGGCATCATTGCGGCAGCTCGTCATGGGCTGATCTATGTCGATCTCAGTACAAATGCTCCGAGTGTGGCCCAGCGCATCTGCGCCACACTCGCCGCCCAAGGCGTGACCATGCTTGACGCGCCGGTGAGCGGGGGTGTCGTGGGAGCCGAGCGCGGCACGCTCGCCATTATGGTCGGGGGCGATGCGCAGGCGTTTGCTACCTGTAAGCCTCTACTGCAGCACATTGGCGCCCAGGTGTTCCACGTCGGCGCGATTGGGAGTGGCTGTGTGGTCAAGCTGGTCAACAACATGCTGGCGTTTGTCAACGCCACCGCGGCGTATGAAGGCATGCTTTTGGGCGTGAAAGCCGGGGTAGACCCGCAGATGATCTATGACATCGTGCAAGCCAGTAGTGGGGCCAGTTGGGCGATGCAGGCTTTCCCTGACAAAATCTTCGCGGGTGATTTCACGCCAGGTTTTATGATTGACCTGGCCCACAAAGACCTGCGCCTGGCTTTGGAGCTAGGAGACGAACTCTCCGTACCGCTGATGATGGGCAGCGTGTGCATCAATTTTCTGCGTGAAGCCCGGGCCAACGGCCAGGGCGGGGACGACCTGTGTGGGCTCATGCGCCTGATGGAGGAGCACCTCAATATGGCCGTGCGCGTCCCGCCGTCCATGACCTAAACGACGCTCCAGGGCACGGGACGCTCTGGCGGCAGTGCCCGACATCTGGCAGGCTCGGGGTAGGGCAGCCGTCCCTAGCGTGCCGTCCCAAGGGTATGGCCAATGTGAGACTATGGCGCTCCGTGTTGAGGTGAGACAGGGCGGCTGCGTTGCGCAGGGGCGCGGCATGCGCTCCCTGCACCCGATCGTGCCGGTGTGTGCCATAGCGCGTGGTGTCTTCAGCGGCTGTCCTGGCGTCTGGTCCGCCTGCCTACGCCCGTGGGAGCATCTGGGTACGCGGAGCCGCCTTGTCACCTGGCTGCCGCCGCGTCAGTTGCGTAGAGTATGCGTAGTGGGCAGGGAGCCTCGCTGAGGCCCTATGAGGCAGCGGCGTGCTCCCTGGTGGGGCGTGAGGCGGAGGATGCCGACTTTCTCCAGCTCGATGCGTACCTTGGTGACCCCATCGGCTTATAGAAGGCAGGGGGAATCCCACAGGCCTGCAGCATGTGTCCCAGCTATTTGGTGCCGGTCATCCGTAGTATGGTATGGCATCACCGCCTGTCTGGTCAGATGCCTGGGGGGTATGGACTTCCTCGATTTTATTGCACGCCAAAACCCTGTCGGATAATCACCTCGCGCAAGGCAGTGCGGCGTGGTTGGGAGACGCGGCGGGCCGTGTGCTCGCGCCAGCCATAGTCATCAACCTCCTTGGGCTGGCCCGGTGCTTCGACCTGACGCCCACTATAGATCCCCGTCTCGTTCATGGCCTGGTCATACGCCACCAGCAGCGACTCTTCGCCCGAGGCATCGTAGCGTTCCCAATGCAGTATGGCATCGGTGGCCAGCCGGGGGTGGATGGTGGATTGCGCTGCCGGACGCCCCAGGGTCATGCCGGAGATGGGGAAGACCAACGGCGGCAGGCCCAGGAGATCGATCACCGCCTGCGGCTTATTGCGCACGGCTCCGATGTAGCAGCAACCGAAGCCCAACGACTCTGCCGCCAGGGTGGCATTCTGCATGGCCAGACCGACGTCCACTGCCGCCACCAGAAAGGCTTCCATATAGTCATTATTTTGCTTGTAGCCGCGTTGCTGCGAGGCGCGTTCGAGCCGCGAGCGGTCAGCACACCAGGCGATGAACACTGGCGCCTGGCGGATCTGCTCCTGATCCCCGCACACCACGGCTAACTGGGCTTTGGTGGCCGCATCTTGCACCACAACGGCACTGTAGAGTTGCATGTTGGAGGAGGTGGCGGCGCGTTGCCCAGCGGCAACGATGGTGCTGATCGTCTCCCGCGACAGCGGTTCTGGGCTGAAGTGCCGTATCGAACGATGGCGGTGCATGAGCGCAATGGTGTCGTTGGACATGGTATGCCTCCTGAAAGTGAGCGCCAGGGTGTCAAGCGCGCAGAGTATGCCAGGTTCTGCCGCGGCTGTACAGAGGCCGGCAGACCGCCTCTTGACCCGTAGAGTGCCTCCGACTATGCTCAGGCGCAGGCGAGGCGTTTCGGCGTTTCGCAACGTCTCGACACACTGCCGTCGCGCCGCAACCGAGAGGAGTTACCACATGCAGGTGCAGATTATGTCCCCCGCCGCGGCTCGCGTCGATTTCGCCGTGCCCCCGGCCCCCCGCCTGAGCAGCCTGGACGGCAAAACCATCGGCCTGTACAACAACATGACGGGTGGGGCCGATGTGGCGGTGGAGCGCCTTGCGACGCATCTCAGCCAGCGCTACCCCAACATCACGTTCGAGCGCTATGGGGGGGTGGTACGGCCTGGGCGTCCCACCCTGAGCCGTGGGAATCATATCGATGACGAGGAAGCGGCGCACATTGCGGCGGAAGTCGATGCCGTCATCGGTGCCACGGCGCATTGAGGCGGATGTACGTCGTGGCTTGCCCATGACATGGTAGCACTCGAGAAAGCCGGGGTGCCGGTAGTCGGCATTGTGGCCCGGAGTTTTGTGCGGGCCTGGCAGTCGTGCGTGGAAGGCTGGGGTCAACCCAGTACGGCTTTTGTCGTGATCCCGCATGCGACGACGGGTCAGCAGGCCGATTTCATCCACACCATGGTGGATCCCGTCCCCATCATTGATGGGGTGATTCAGGGCCTAACCAACTTGCCGGCTGCCGTGGGGAGCAGCAAGCAGGCCAAGCATGGTAGCTCAGGGCCGGAGCTGTTTACGGTGACGATGGACGCCACACCCAGCGGCCTGGACGCCATCAACCGCTTTCTCGCCGAGCGTGACTGGAGCGATGGTCTGCCGGTCATCCCGCCCACCCCGGAGGCGGTGGCCCAGATGCTCACGGGCACGCGGCGTCATCCCCAGGACGTGCTGATGGTGATGGAACCGGGCTTTGGCCTGGCCACCGTCGAAAAAATCGCCATCAATGCCGTCATGGCGGGATGTCGCCCGGAACAGTTTCCGATACTCCTGGCGGCGATTGACTGCCTGGCACAGCCGGAGATGAATCACCGCGACATGCAGGTTTCTGGCCATACGGAAGCACCGCTGATCTTGGTCAATGGCCCGATTGCCCAGAAAGCTGGCCTCAACGTGGGCACCACGGCCATGGGGCCTGGGACTATTAATAGTGCCAATATCGCCATTGGTCGTGCTCTGCGCCTGTGTCTGATTAACATTGGCTATTGCAAGGCGGGAGCAGGGGATCCCAATTTCATCGGCTTACCGGCCAAGTTCGGCATGTGCCTGGCGGAGAACGAAGAGGTGAGCCCCTGGCAGCCCTATCACATGGACCGGGGCTTTCGGCGCGAGGAGAGCACCGTCACGGTGGTCGTCGTCACCGGGCCGACGACGATCATTGATTCGGGCTCCAGAACCCCGGACGACACCCTGCACAACATTGCCTCGATGATGTTCTACCGCCACGCCGGCGCCGGTGGCTGGCTGCGTGGCTGGCAATCGGCGCAAGTGGGGCATACGAACAAGCGGGTGTCGTTCCCCGGTCCCTATCACCCGATTATTCTCAGTCCGTCTCGCGCCGTCCTGATGGCGCAGGCCGGGATGAGTAAGCAGGATGCGCAAGCCTGGCTGCACCAGCAGTGCCGCATCTCGTTACAGACGGCGATTGGCACACGCGGCATACCGACGGACGCCAACGGCAGGTGGCTCACCCATCCTGAGCTGCAGCACTTGGCTGACGATCCCCAGGCGACGATTCCGGCCCTGGAGAGCCCGGAGCAATATCTGCTCTTTGTCACGGGTGGCTCGACCCACTATGCCCACTTTTTCTATGGGACGTACGGCATGGCGACCCGGCCAGTGGAGGTGTGGTAGACGGCTCAGGCCCTCCGGCCTCAGAGCCTACCCCCAGAGTCCCTCCAAGGCCCGGCGGCAGGCGGAGCGACGAACGTAGACACGACCCGTGCGTTGGTCGTTCCGCCGGCAGCCGGGCCCCAAGCGCTGCCTGCCAGAGCCTGCGTGGAGATAGGCTCTACACTCCCCCGTCATACGACGGCAATCGCGTCAAGGAGCCCTATGAACAGCGTGTTATTTTCGCCCTTAACCCTGCGTGGACTCACGTTACCCAATCGTGTCATCGTTTCCCCGATGTGCCAATACAGCGCGATCGAGGGCGTGGCCCAGGATTGGCACCTCATGCACCTGGGGCAGTTGGCCATTTCCGGGGTCGGGCTGGTAATTGCCGAGGCCACGGCGGTGGAACCGCGTGGCCGCATTACACCGCAATGTCTGGGATTGTATTCGGATGAGACGGAAGCCGCGTTACAGCGCGTCGTGGCGTTTTGTCGCCAGCATGGCACGGCCAAACTTGGCATACAACTGGCCCATGCTGGGCGCAAAGCCTCGAACCATCGCCCGTGGGAAGGACGGCATGCGTTAGCGGCGCATGAAGGCGCCTGGCAAACGGTAAGCAGTACGGATCAGCCGCATGACACGGGCTGGCCCACGCCCATGGCGCTGGACGACACCGGCATGCAGCAGGTGCAAGCGGCGTTTGTAAGCGCCGTGCAACGTTGTGCCCGTCTGGATCTCGATCTGATCGAAATCCATGCCGCGCACGGCTATCTGCTGCACGCATTCCTCTCCCCCCTGGCCAATCGGCGCCAGGATGCCTATGGCGGCAGTCTGGAAAACCGCATGCGTTTTCCACTCGAAGTGTTCGAGGCCATGCGTGCTGCCTGGCCGGCCTATAAACCTCTGGGCCTGCGCGTATCCACCACGGATTGGGTCGCAGGCGGCTGGACCCCTGACGAGGCGGTGGTATTCGCCCGCGCCCTCAAGCAACGCGGCTGCGACTACATCACGGCGTCGAGTGGTGGCATCTCCGAACAGCAGCACATCCCGTTGCAACCAGGCTACCAGGTGCCCTTTGCGGCGCAGATCCGCAAAGAAGCGGATATCCCTACTATGGCGGTTGGGATGATTTTTGACCCGCAGCACGCCGAAGCTATTGTGGCGCACGGGGAGGCCGACATGGTCGGGCTAGCACGTGGTCTGCTCTTTGATCCACATTGGGCCTGGACCGCCTCGGTGGCCCTGGAGGAACAGATTACCCCACCGCCGCAATATGCGCGGGCGTATGATTTCCGCTTCCTGCGTGACATGCGTGCTGGCCACCGAGGCTAAGAGCCTGTCCCGATAGTGAGGCTGCTGCAGGCCAGTCGTACAAAGCAACCTCCGGATGTGCTTGCGTGCGAGGAGTTGCATTGACCTGCTGTGAGACGTGCTCGACAACTTGCTGTTGCAGAGCATATCTCTTACATGGGAAAGACAACAGCGGATGGTCAAATACCGTGAAAAAGGGAGGCTTGACGATTCTACATCGGCAAGCTTCTACTCAGACAATGCGATAGAGACACCTGCGGTTTTTCTCCGGCATAATGCTGTGCTTGACAATAGGAAGTCGTCGAATACAGAGTTGGGCTGCCTCAACAGAGAATGGAGTAATCTCTTGGCGGGTGATCTTATCAGCAAGAAGTCGCGTACCGAGCTACGCGAGTATTTCGTTGAGACTTCACTGCGAGAGATCGCAACGGAATTCGATGCAGCGGATGTTCCTTTTGACGAAAATTATGTTCCAAACGTATCGGGGTAACGGCGGTCACTCGTCGAACGGTATTACCATACGGTAGATTGGTCGCGATGGGCTGATGTTCGCAAAGTGTTAACCGTATATGAGAATGTGCTGGCGCGTCTTGAAGACTACGCAGAGAATGGCCAAGAGCAAGCCGAAAAGTGTTTCAAATCCCTTCTGAAGTGGATAGAACGGGATGGTTTCAGATACGAGAACGGCAAGCTTAATCCTGTAGGCAAGCATCATGGACTCGATCCTATCATAGATGCCGTTGCGAGTTTTGACTTGCCAGAGTTGCATCGGCAAATTCAGCGGATGCAGACCGCTATTGAAGACGATCCGGGGCTAGCCATCGGGACAGCAAAGGAACTTGTGGAATCGGCATGTAAAACGATACTGGAGCAACGGCAAATCGCATTTGAGGATGACGCTGATATCGGACAACTCGTCAAGGATTCGCGGAAAGCTTTAGGGCTTATCCCGGAGTCTATCCCAACTTCTGCAAAAGGTGCTGAGTCAATACGACGTTTGTTGAGTAATCTGGGGAATGTCGCACAGGGCTTGGGTGAACTGCGTAATCTGTACGGTACAGGGCACGGGAAAGAGGGGGCTGCAAAAGGATTGAGCGCTCGTCATGCCCGATTGGCAGTCGGCGCTGCGGCAACCCTCTCAACCTTTTTGTTTGAAACACACCTGGAGCGAGGGATATAAAGCCCAACCAAGGCCTGGAGCTGACTGGGAACAGCGTCCGCTCATTCCTCGCTCCCGCTCTTCCCAGCAGCTCAGGCCCGGCGTTAGGCTCTTGTCAGAGGTCACCCCATGCAGACTGTGCCAGAAGTGCAAGGCCATTTACAGATCCTCGCGGCGGCGGGGTATCCCCACGTCTACAAGCATGCCACGTATTGGGAGAATACGACCCCAGCAGGACACGTGGCGGATACCCTCTCGACACTGGAGGAACTCCGGAATGTGGCGCAAGGAATGCACTCGTATGCTGTCGATGGTGTTGCTGCTCATCCTTCCCGTCTGCACTTCCCGCTTCGGCGCTGAGCCGATCCAGGACTTTGGTCGCTACATGACCCTCCAGGCAGGTGTCTCAACCGTCCATGATGTCTATCAGCGCTTTGGCCAGCCCGTCGATGTGGTGACTGATGACACGGGCCATACCTGGGAATACCTCTACGCGACGATGCAGATGCATGCGGCCACCTGCATCCCATATGTGGGACTGATTGCTGGAGGGAACACGGTCGATATGACGCGTGCCCTCTTTGCGTTTGATCCGCAGAACCGCTACATCCGGGTCGAGACCTCGCGGGATAGCCGGTATCAAAATATGTGGGTCGGCATGGCGGAGGTGCTCCAATCGACGAAAGACGCCGAGCAGTATGTGCAAGCGGAGATGGCGCGATGCGGCATACCATTCGATACGGAGATATGGGAGAAACGGAAGGAGGCGCTCAAGCTGCGAGAAGTGAAGACGAAGGAAGAACAAGCACCCTCCGAACCGTTCGGGGGGAGGAGATAGGAAAAACAAACGGCCTTTTGGCGCCGGCGGCCACGCCACGTTCCCGGCCGCAGCCGACGTCTTCCAGCCTGCGCTCGTGCCTCGCTACGGCTTCCGGGCGCGCCTGAGCGCCAGCGTTAGGCAACTCATGCTATATGATAGACACGCTATATGACAGAACCGTTTAAGTACATTGAACATCGAGTGACGTCCATTGACGACATAGTCGCGGACGTAAAGAAGATCCATCTCACCTATAACAACCAGTGCAAGCCTATGATCCGAGGCGAAGACTCGGTAGAGTTCGTACCGACACCCGCCATTTTTCGCCCTCATTTTAACGCCGCCCTTGAGCAACAGCTCTTTTGGGAATTCCTGCGACATGTGCCAGCCTACTCAAGCGTTGACATCACGAACGCGTGGCTCGTGTTATCATTGGCACAGCATCATGGGGTGCCTACACGCTTGTTGGATTGGACCACCAATCCCCTGGTAGCGACCTACTTCGCCGTTGAGAAGTCAGCCACTTATGACGCGGCCATCTGGGCCGTGTGGGGTCTCCAGTGCGAGGATCGTTTACCTGTGTCGCCGTTCGACATCACCCAACCAATGCAGGTGACGCCGGTTGTCGTCAGCCCTCGTGTGCAGGTTCAATCTTCGATTTTTACCGTGCATCTGGATCGCCGTGACTTCCGCGAGCATTTAGCGACGGACGATTCTGTGTTGAAGATCATCATTCCTGCTGGTCTGCGCGATAGGCTAAGGCAGCAGTTGGAGTTCCTCGGCATCACTCGTGCATCGCTGTTTCCAGACCTTGATGGACTCGGTACATGGTTGCGGTTCCGGGCACAGGGCATCGTGTGATAAGAGGCGCCTAACATGGCCCTGGAGCCGACCGCCCCCAGTGGCCGCTTTGTTCCATGCGGGTGTCGGTGGGTGGGGGCGGCGGCTCACGGCGGGCGTTACGGTTGTCCCGTGCGATGGCGACGGTATGCGCCTTGTCGCTCCCATGACGTTTTGGTGGTCAAACACCCAGACAATAGTACGCCCTTGTGCCACGCTCCAGCGCTGTGTGGTTGGGGCATGCGTCGGTGGCCCCGGTGCAGGTGAGGCGTGGCGTTCGACGCAAGCCCGCACTCTGGGAGAGCGGGCTTGCGCCTGGCTCTCCCGCTACGGTTTCCACACCGCGAGGCACTTGCCCGAGTTAAATACCCCAGCGGTCTCGACATAATCCACTACCGTACCCTTCTGCCCCAGTTCATGCATAGCGCCAGCGACACAAATCCACGTCATCACTTCCTGCTGTCCGGCCTCTTCAATAGCCGCTACCGTGAGATGCTTCCACTCCGCCTCACGCCCCTCACGAATCTGCTGTGCCAGCACGCGGTCCGCCGGGATGTCAGGCCAGAGGCAGTGGTTCTTCTCCACCAGGAAGCCGTGCGACCACCCGCCAGAAGCGTAGATCACCACACGCCAGGGGCTCTCCTGCAGGATGCGCGCGGTGATCTGCCCAATCTCAAAGCAGCGTTTGGGCGTTGGCGAGCACGGGTCTGGTTCTTGCCCGGCCCCATTGATCGCCCGCCGGTTGCGGATAATTTTGCTGCCATAGGAGTTGACCTGGATTGGCACGATGGGATAGCGAAACCCGCTGCGGTCGTAGTCCAGATACATCTGGATATTGACGAAGGCGTGCCCCAACCCCTCCCAGTGTAGCGGTTTGTAGGCGTACGACATATCGACGCCCTCTTCCAGATAGCGGCGTGCCAGCCATTTCGCGATGTCAGGGCGGCTTGGTATGATGATCGGGTGGTCCGCGGGCTCGCCCCAGACATTGCTCTGCCCACGACGACCGTCTTTGAAGGGGTAGCTGGTCAGGTCGTCATACGCCATGACGCAGAAGGGCGGGATGATGTCTTCGGTAAAGTTTTCGTACTGGTCGTCACCAAACATTAAGATAAAATCCGGCTGGAAAGCCTCGATTTCGGCTCGCAAGGTGCAAAAGCCCGCCACCAAGCGCCGCCGATGTTCGCGGTGTGCCGAGACACCTTCGTCGTCACCGTACTCGCGCAGGACGCCCTCCGGCCAGTTCTCGGCGTGTTTGAGGGCTTCCGGCACCCGCGGGTCGCGTGCCAGGGTGCGCAGAAACGGCCACGGTTTTGCTTCATCAGGTTGAATCATTGGGGGCCAATGCGTTGACCCCATACCCAGTATCGCTCCCATACGTCACCTCGTAGTGTAGGGGATACACCGGTGCTACTGTCCAACGTGGTCTTCTATCCCATTATGCCATATCTATTCGACACCAGCGAGGAGTGGTGACGTGGGGAGGCTGGGGGCAGACGGTTTGAGGCTGAGCACGTCCTGCTCGCTGAGGCCCATACGATCCACGCGCTGAAAGCCACGCGGCAGTCGGCTCCCCCGCAACCCGCGCTGGCCGGTATAGCGCGCCACATCGGCGGGTTTGAGCGTGAGATGCCGCTGTCCACAGGCCAGCACCAGCGCTTGGCCCACCGGTACACAGGTCAGAGCCACAACATAGTCCTGGCGTGGCACGGCCTGCTCCGTGGGAATGCCGAGGAGTTTATAGCCCTTGCCCTTGGCCAGACGTGGCAATTGGGCCAGCGGGAACAGCAGCAAGCGGCCGCTGCTGGAGGCACAGGCCAGGAGTGTCGCGTCCCCATCCTTGACCGCCAGCGGTGGTAAGATGCGAGCCTCCTCTGACAGCGTCAACACCACTTTCCCGGCCCGGTGACGCGAGTGCAGATCCCCCAGCGACGCCACAAAGCCGTAGCCCGCATCGGAGGCCAGCACATAGAGATCCTCCGGCTCCCCGATGAGCACGGCGGGGAACGAGGCCCCTTCTGGGGGGCTCAAACGTCCAGTGAGAGGTTCCCCTTGGCCACGGGCGGAAGGCAGCGTGTGCGCCGGCAGGGTGTAGGCCCGACCCGTGGTGTCGAGAAACACCGCCAGCTGTGTACTGCGCCCCCGCACCGCCTCGAGAAAACCATCGCCGGCTTTGTAGCTCAACGTCGTCGGGTCAATGTCATGCCCTTTGGCGGCCCGGACCCAGCCTTTATCTGACAGCACCACGGTGACCGGCTCACTCGCCACCAGTGCTGCCTCGGCCAGCGCTTGGGCCGGACGGCGCGCCACGAGCGGCGAGCGCCGCGCATCGCCGTAGCGTTCCGCGTCCTCGGTCAGCTCTTTGCGCAGCAGGGTGTGCACACGCCGCGGGGACGCGAGGGTGCGATCGAGCGTGTCACGCTCGGTGCTCAGCGTGCGCTGCTCGCGGCGCAGCTGCGACTCCTCGAGCGAGCCCAAGCGGCGCAGGCGCAGCTCAAGAATTGCCTCGGCCTGCTCATCGCTGAGCTGCCAGCGCTCCATGAGGATGGGTTTTGGATGCTCCTCCTGGCGCAGGATGGCGATGATGGCGTCGAGATGGCTATAGGCAATTAACAACCCATCGAGGAGATGCAGACGGCGCACGACGTGCTGCAGGCGGAATTGCAGACGGCGGGTCAGCGTGGTGGTGCGAAACGTCAGCCACTCGCTGAGTAAGCCCTGGAGATTCTTCACATGAGGCCGCTCGTCCAGGCCAATGACGTTGAGGTTGACACGGTAGGGGCGTTCGAGATCGGTGGTGGCAAAGAGGTGCGTCATGAGTGCCGTGACATCCTCACGTGCCGAGTGCAGCACCAGCACCAGACGCGTCGGATTTTCGTGATCCGACTCGTCACGTAAGTCATCGAGCATGGGCAGTTTCTTGGCGCGCATTTGCCCGGCGATCTGCTCCAAAACCTTCGCGCCGGAGACCTGATACGGTAGTGCCGTAATGATGATATCGTGCTGGTCCTGCTCGTAGCGGGCCCGCATGCGTACCGTGCCACCGCCGGTTTCGTACAAACGCAGGAGATCCTCACGGGCGGTAATGATTTCCGCCTCTGTCGGAAAATCCGGTCCCTGAATGTGGGTGCAGAGATCTTCCACCGTGGCTTGCGGATGGTCGAGGAGGTGTATACAGGCCGCCACGACTTCGCGGAGATTGTGCGGCGGACTGTCTGTGGCCAT
>SXND01000187.1 GCA_005777235.1 Pseudomonadota bacterium | reverse complement strand
CTTCATCACACGCCTTCATTATCCGCTGACGTAAATCCAATGATATCGATGCTACCATCCACAACGCCCTCCTACAGCGTGCCCCCTTTATACCATACCCGGCCATAAAACAGTATGTAAATTATGAAAATGCTCTAGCGAGTTTGATCACGCCGGAGGCACACATCAGACGCACCAGGAGCCAGCGCAGCCCCCACAGCGCCCAGGGTGAGGGGGGAGCAGCCCAGCGGCGCATGTCCCGCAGCGTCAGAGGTGCCAGCCATATGCTTAGAAAGCCCGCTTCGAGCAACAGGTGATCCCACTGGAAACCGAGCCACGGCTGGCAGACGGTGACCAGGGACAGGTACACCAGCCACAGTAGCAGCGCATTGAGCGCCGGCAGGATGCCGAGCAGGAGCAGGAGCGCGCTGCCCAGCCCGGTGCCGCACAGGAGCGACACAAAGCTGACGCGGGTATCCAGCCAGCTCAAGGTCGGATACTGCCACCAGCGTGCCAGCCCTAGGCGGGATTCCAGCGCGTGCAACGTCGGGCTCACGGGTGTGAGGCCGTTCTCACCCACTAAGCCGTCCAGTTGCCACCACAAAGACGCCAGGGCGATGCCATAGACCGCCCCGAGCAGGCGCAGCCATGTCCAGGCGCCCAGGGCATAGGTGGGAGGCCGCCGCGCCGCGCCGGAGCGCTGAGGCGTGCCCCGGCCCGTGAGGCGTTGGAACGCTTGCGTAAACCGCCTGCGCCAGCGTGAGGGCTCAGGTGGACGGGGATGGGTATGCACCATGATGCCGTATCTCTCGTCGTGTGGCCTCTGCCGCTCGTCTATCTGGGGTAGGTGCGGACAGCCGTGCTGTACGCCCCGGCACGTTGATGCGCAGCAGCATACCGTCCAGGGGTGAAGCGGTCAACGACGCAGAGGACGTACGGCGGACACGGGCCGGAATCAGTTGGCCTCTAGTTGCAGAGACATCGCAGCACGGCTGGATGGCGACTGACGAACATTGTACGACAGCATGAGAGCCGTCATGTACACTTGGGGACAGACGATGGAGCGCAAGATCGCTGGGCAGGCCACCGAGGTGTCGGCAGATATGCACGCATGGGTTACGGCCCGTTTGGCAGCACTCGACCAGAGCGAAGCGGCGCATGACGGGACGCCAGCCTCCCACGTGCTGCCGTATGCCGTGTACGGACGGGCGTGTTCTGGAGCGTCACCGTCAAGACCGGATCACAACTAGGGGAAGGAATGGCGATGCAGATCGGGGTAGTCAAAGAGATAAAAGACCAGGAGTACCGCGTCGCACTGACACCGACAGGGACTGCCGCGCTCGCCCAGGCGGGTCATAGCGTTGTGCTTGAGGCGGGGGCTGGGCTGGGAGCGGGATATGCCGACACGGCATATCAGGCCACGGGGGCGCAGATTGTCTCGACCGCAGCGGCCTGGGCGAGTGATCTGGTGCTGAAGGTGAAAGAGCCTTTGGCCACCGAGTACGCCTATTTTCAGGGGCAAATGCTCTTCACCTATCTACACCTCGCTGGTGTGTCGCCTGCCTTAACGGACGCACTACTGCGCACACACGTCACCGCCGTGGCCTATGAAACCGTGCAAGACTACGCCGGGCGGCTGCCGCTCCTCGCCCCCATGAGTGCGGTGGCCGGTACGATGGCGGCGCTGGTAGGCGCCTCGTATCTCGCGAAATACACTGGCGGCAAGGGCATCCTGCTCGGCGCCGTACTGGGCCAGCCGCATGGCCAGGTGGTGGTGATTGGGGATGGCGTTGTGGGGCAACATGCCGCCAGGGCAGCTGCCGGTCTGGGAGCCCAGGTGACGATGCTGGGAAGGCGCCCCGAGCGCACGTTGCCATGGCTCGGCGACCTCGCCACCCAGGTCCAGTACCAGCAGTCATCCCCGGAGGCGATTGCGCAGTGCCTGACAGCAGCGGATCTGGTGATCGGGGCGGTGCTCATCCCTGGTGCGAAGGCGCCGTATGTGGTCACCGAAGCGATGGTCCAAGGTATGCAACCGGGCTCCGTCATCGTCGATGTCAGTATTGACCAGGGAGGCTGTATAGAGACCTCGCGCCCCACCTCCCACTCCCATCCGGTCTATGAGCGGCACGGCGTCCTGCATTACTGTGTCACCAATATGCCGGGGGCCTATCCGCGCACCTCGACCGTGGCGTTGACCACGGCGACCTTGCCGTATGTGTTGCGACTGGCAAACGAGGGGCTGGCCGCGGTGCAGCAGGACGCGGGCTTCCTGCAAGGCGTACACACCTACCAAGGTGCGATCACCTTACAGCCCGTGGCCGAAGCGCTTGGCCTGATGGCGTCTTACCAGCCTCTGGCTGCCATGCTACACAGCCTATGAGGGGGTCGGAGGCTGATACGCTCTGGCGCATCCTGCCCCAGAGCACGGCGCTCAATCCCTAGAGTTGTGGCCGTGACCGAAGACGCTACTCAATACCAGTAATCCCAGGGTACTGACCACGGCGCCAGCGCCAATCAGCACGCCCTTCCAGAAGGTGTCTGTGGACTCCTCGGCAGACGACGTGATTGTCGGGTCTCCCACCCCGGCGATCATGTCGCGCAGATGCGGGTGTTCTTGTAAGAGTGCCCCAATGGCGCGTGTCGCATTGGCTTGCTCTCCTGGTGCGGCGCCGCGATCCAGTGTGACAGCCAGGAGCTTCTGCAGTTTGGCGCGGGCCTGTGCCTCGGTCATACGTGCTACCTCTCTCCGCCTTGCGGCGTTTCCGCCTTGCGATAGATACATCGTACAAGCATAGCTCAGCCTGCGAGGCACGTCGAGGCTGCACGCCGGGCCCGGTGGCAGGCGTCCTCCCAAGGTCTGGACACCCATGGCCGGATGCGGTAGGTTGGTACTGTATCACTGCGCGGCGGCACCCGTCGTCACCCACGATAGCAGGCGCCGGACACAAACATGAGGAGAGTCCAATGGCCGAGTATATTCCTAGTACCAGAGAATGGGTCCGTGATCAAGTGGAGCTCTATGAGAGCAGTGGTGGGACCGCAGGAACCACCTTGCGTGACACCGGGCTGCCGGTGATCATCGTCACCAACACCGGCAACAAAACCGGTGCCATACGGAAGACGCCACTCATGCGCGTCAAGGATGGTGACAATTACGTCCTCGTCGGATCGCAGGGTGGGGCACCCAAACATCCTGTCTGGGTGTATAACTTGCGGACCAATCCCCGCGTGGACATCCGTGACCTGACCACGGTGCAGACCATGCGGGTACGCGAGGTCAACAATGAGGCCGAGCGCGCCCGGCTCTGGGCCCTGGCGGTCGCGGCCTACCCCCCGTACGCGGAGTACCAGGAGCGGACCACGCGACAGATCCCGGTTTTTGTCGCAGAGCCTGGACACTAAGAGCAGGCACGCGCCAGCCCTCTCACGACGTCATACCTGATGGTGTGACTGGAGGCAGTCATGAACGCCGAATCTAAAGTCACCTTCAAGTGTGAAGGCTGTGGGGTGCGTAAGGACGAGACCGAGCGCTATCGCCCCCGCGCTTCGTTTACCGTGTGTTCCCAGCAGTGTTTAGATAAAGCGGCGCAGCAAAAGCAGCGTACCTTACATGACCCGCGCCGGCGCGACTTGCTGGGCAATGCCTAAAAGATCATCTAGGGAGACGAAGACAGGCCAACGGTGCAGACGGTGTTGGGACCTGTATCAACAACGGATCTCGGGTTCACCCTGAGTCATGAGCACGTCAACGACTGTCAGCTAAAGCAGGCAGCTTGTCGCTGGCGTTCGCCAGCCCATGCCGGGAGGCATGGAACAGCAAACCCGCAACCTGAGGCGCATTGACTGGCGCCCGGTATTTGATATTGCACGCGGCGTTGAAATCCGCGTTGGTCGTATAGCCACATTGCTTGCAGGAGAAACGCGCTTGGCTTGGTCGATTCGCTTGCGCGATATGTCCACACTGGCTACAACCCTTACTGGTGTTGCGAGGGTCTACGAGCACCACAGGGATACCAGCGAGTTGCGCCTTGTACTCGACAAAACTTCTGAGCTGCGCAAAACCCCACCCGCTCATCTTGGCGCGTTGCGGCGGCCTGAACTGAGTCCGAGAGCGTATGTGCGTCAAATCTTCCAACGCGATGCCTCTCTCGGTGCCTGTAGCCACCGCAACAAGCGTCTTACTGATGCCATGATTCACGTCTCGACGAAACCGCGCTTCTCGCATGGCCGTACGCTGCAACGCCCGTCGCATGTTTTTAGGCCGTTTGCCGTCCATCTGGGCGACATGTGCGGCACGTTGCAACCGTTGCCGGCGCTTGGCATACCGCGTACGGCACATTTCAATCTGTTCCCCGCTGTGCGTTTCCCCGTCAGACGTTGTCGCCAGATTGACCACGCCCAGGTCTACACCGATAAAGTCGCTCACGGGGAGGCGCGTGCCATCAGGCACATCGACTGTCACCAGCAGCAACCACGTGCCATCACGACGCAAGACGAGATCGGCTTGTCCATGCGCGAATCCAAAGCGTTCCCGCTGGTAGGCCCCCATGAGGTAGGGCACCACCACGCGGCCTGTGAGCGTCTGAATACTGACCCGGTCCGGCCCCTTAAAGCCCAGGTTCTTCCGCATCGAGAACGGCACCGCGGCATGAGGACGAAACGCCGGAGCAACCGTCTTGTCTCGTTTATAGGCTTCCACCACTTGCGCAAGGCACCGTATCGCGGTATCAGCTGGCAGTCCAAAGCGTTCCCGCAGTTCGTAGTAGGCGTGCTTTTGCAGCGCAACCTTGTTGGCGCACTGCTTGGCAAACGCCACACCAGCCAGCCAGGTTGCCGCCTCATTAAAGCGTTCAACGATACCGCGCAAGGCATTGGCCTGCGTCTCATCGGGAAGGAGTTGGAGTTGCAAGGTCAGTTTCATGCCCATAAATATATTGGCGTTATACGGCAATGTCAAGCAGGAATTGAGCCGCAGACGACTCAACGGGCCATTCCCCTGCCAGCTGAAGCAGGCAGCCCCCTTGCCTGGCTTTCTGTGGAGAACCCACGCCGATTCTTCGCAGGCAGCTGAGTGCACGTGCTGCCAGACGCACCGAAGAGTGAGGTACACCTGTGTTACCACGGATGCTAGACATTGTTGGCACAGAGGGCAGCCATGGCGTTAGAAGTAGACTCAGGAAGGAACCACGTCACGAGATACCCATGCCACGCCCACGACTGTACACCTCCCGATACCTTGCCCTGCCGGTGTGGCTCAGCATGCTCTTGGTCCTCGCCGGGCTGGCGTGCCAGAGAGACCCCTCAGGCGCTCAGCCGCTCAATATCGGCCTTATTGCTCCTCTCACCGGCTATGAAGCCTCGTCTGGGGAAGCCATCCAACGTGGCATGCTGCTCGCTCTCGACGAGGTGAATCGCCAAGGCGGTGTACTGGGCCGCCCCTTGGCCCTGGTGACGCACGATGTGCCGAATGACCCGGCGCTTGGCGTCGCGGCTCTGCAACAACTGCAGCAGCAACACGGCATTGTGGCGGTGTTTAGTGGTGTGTTTAGTCCGGTGATCCTGGCGCAACTCGATGCCATCCATCGTTTGGAGTTACCGTTGTTCATTCCCAGGGGGTCGCTCACCAGTATTACCCGTAATGGGCACACTCCAAACTACGCCTTCCGTGTCGCCATGAGCGACGAGTATGCCGACGAATTTCTGGCACGCTACGCTGTGGAAACGCTGGGTGCACGCCGTCCCGGTATCCTTGCCGACACCACAGCTTGGGGCGCCGCAAACGTTGCCGGGCTTACTGACTGGACGGCCCGTGTAGGTGTAGCCTTAGCGGGTATCGAGCGTTTCGACCAGGGCGACGGCAATATGAATCGTCACCTCGCGAAACTCCGCGCGGCTGGGGCCGATGCGTTGCTGCTGGTGGCCAACGCCCCCGAAGGTGCGGCGATCGTCCGTGGTTTGGGCATCCTAGGCTGGAAGGTGCCCGTAGTCAGCCACAACGGTCTCGGCAATAAACGCTTTGTCGAACTCGCTGGCGTCAGCCATGCCGAGGGCATGTGGACGCTGCAGACCTTTTCTTTTACCCCACCACAGGCGGCGCAAACCCAAGCCGTCCTGCAAGCCTATCATGCCCGCTTTGGTACGCACCGCATCGAGGAGGTGACCGTGCCCTCTGCCATGGCCAGTGGCTATGATGCCCTACACTTGCTGGCGCGGGCCATCCACCAGGCGGGCACGGCAGCCGGGCCACAGGTGCGTGAGGCCCTCGAACATCTGCAGCCGTATGCCGGGCTGATGAAACACTACGCCCCAGCCTTCACCCCCGAGCGTCACGACGCCCTACTCGCGACAGACTATCACATGGCCATCTGGCACAACGGCGCTCTCATCCCGGCGCCGCAGCCTAGATTGCTGAGGTAAGCCATATGGTCGCCCACCTGCCACGCTTTTGGCGCACCCTGCAGGCACGTTTTCTCATCGCCTTGCTGCTCGTTGGGGTTCTTCCTATAGGAATAATAGGTCTTTGTATTGCCAGGATGGATCACCAGACGATCACGGCACAAGCCGCACGGGAGCTCGCCGGGCTGGCCCGGGGCCTCGCCGGACAACTCGCCATCGAGATCGAGGGGATGTTGGTTGCCACCCGGGTCATCGCGGCGCTTCCCGAGGTCGTCAGCATGGACTCAAGGCGTCAGGAGCCGCTCATCAAGGAACTGTTGCTGCATCAACGTCTCTTCACGCGCCTGGGGGTGTTTGCCCCCTCGGGCCAGTCGCTCGCCTTGTCCCATGATGGGAGTCTCCCGTCGGTGGCCGCCGTGCCAGTGTTCCAAAGCGCTCTCCAGCACGGGAAGCAGGACTGGATGGTCGTCACACGCTCCTTCAGTACCGGACGCCCCGCCCTGCTCATCCACACGCCCATCCGTGACGTGGAGCGCCAGGTGGTCGGCGTGCTGGGGGCCGTGGTCGATCTTGGGGATCTGGCGACAGATATCAAGCGCGTGCAGGTGGGTGAGGGCGGGACCGCTTTCCTCCTCAATGCCGCAGAGCAGAGGCTCGTGCCCCACGACTCAACGCTCACCATGGAATCTGGAGACTCCCCCTGGCCTACGATAGCCAGCACGGGTCGTCTCACTGGGAGTGGCACCCTGGCCTACGCGTCAGGAGGTGTGACCCATATCGCTGGCTATGCCCCCATACCAGACTTTGGCTGGACGGTGGTGGTGGAACGTACGCAGGCTGCGGTGGAAGCCCCGGCCAGACGGTCGTGGCATCTGGCGTTGGCTGGCCTGGCACTGAGCGCCTGTCTGGCGGGGCTCACCTCGGTCTTTTTGGCGCGTTGGCTGATGCGACCGGTACGCCAACTGGCCGTGGCGGCCCAAGCGTTTGGGGCTGGTGATCCGACCGCGGGGCTGCCGGCCATCGCCGAGGAGGCTGGGGAACTCGGGAGGCTCATTGACGCCTTCACGGCGATGCGTCAGACGGTGGCGGCGCGTGAAGCGGCGCTCAGCGAGAGCGAAGCACGCTATCGCACCCTGGCGGAAGGCTCCCTCCAGGGGATGTCCATCACCAGACTGGACGACGGGCGTCACCTCTTTGCCAATGCCAGGCTGGCCCAGATGCGTGGCTATGACCACGCCCACGAACTCATCGGGGTGGACGTGTGGGATCACGTCGCGCCATACGCCCATGACGATGTGCGCCGCCGTCTCCTCGCCCTCCGCAAGGGCGAGGTAGCGCATGCCCATCTGGAGTACGAATCCAGGCGTAAAGACGGTCAGCCGCTCTGGCTGGAGGTCATGGTATCCGTGGTGTCCTGGGCTGGGCAACCCGCCTACCTGTCAACGGTGATGGATATCACTGAGCGCAAGCAGACCGAAGTCGCCCTCCACCGCCTGCACCGCGACCTCGAACAACGCGTCGCAGAACGCACCGCCTCCCTGCAAGCGGCCAACGCGCAGCTGGCCCGGAAAAGTATCGAACGCGAGCGCGTCGCCACCGCGCTGCGCCTGGCCAGAGACACAGCAGAACAGGCCAGCCGGGCGAAAAGCGCTTTTCTGGCGACTATGAGCCATGAGCTGCGTACCCCCCTGAACTCGGTGATTGGCTTTGCCGGTCTGCTACTGAAAAATACCCGCCAGAACCTCCAGCCCCAAGACGTGAACTATCTCCAGCGTATACGGACAAATGGCATGCACCTGCTGACGCTCATCAATACTGTGCTTGATCTCGCCAAGGTCGAAGCAGGCCAGATGTCCCTGGAGCGCACGCCGGTGGCGCTTGAGCGTCTCATTCCAGAGCTCCTGGCGCAACTGGAAGGACAGAAAGCGCCGACAGTGACGCTCCAGGCCAACCTGCCACCGACGATAGCGCCCCTCATGGCGGATGCGGGGAAGCTCACCCAGGTGCTCATCAATCTGTTGGGCAACGCCCTCAAATTCACCCCGCATGGCACGGTAACCGTCCACGTTCGCACGGATGCGACGACGCATTACCCCCTGTGTATTGCCGTGCAGGACACAGGGATTGGCATCCCACCTGACCAACTGGCCACGATCTTCGAGGCCTTCCAGCAGGTCGATACCGGTCTGGCACGGCGCTACGAGGGCACGGGGCTGGGGCTGACCATTGCCCGCTCACTCTGTGAGATCATGGGCTATCGTCTGGCGGTCAGCAGCGAGGTCGGCACGGGGTCGACCTTCCAGATTTTCCTCACGCCCTGACCCATCGCGGTGGGCCCTAACGCCGTGGTCTTCCCGAAGACCGCCGTGCCCAGCACGCCTATGGTCACTCTGCTCTAGCGGCCGAGAACACGTCGGCCTTACCACCCGCGTCAACCACCACCAAGCCATCTGGTGAGCATGGCTGAGACGTGCTCTTCTTCCAGCGGGGCACGGAACGCGTCCGTACAGCCAGCGTCTCGGGCGCGCACGTCTGCCCCAGGCATGGCCGGCGAGGGCAGCGCCACCATCGGGATGTCCCGCAAGCGCGCCTGCGCCTTGAGCTGACGGACCATGGCCGCGCCATCCAAGTCGGGCAACGTCAGCGCCAGGAAAATCAGATCCGGCTCGTGGCGTTCCGCCAGGGCGAGACCTGCCACGCCATCGGCGGCCATGAACACGAGGTAGTCATCGCGCAGCCAGCGTGCCAGTTGTGCGCGCTGCGTGGAATGTGGTTCAATAACTACAATGGTTTGCATGGCTGCGCTCTGTACTCGATGTTCTTGGGTAGGGCGGACTCGCCCCACTAGGGAGTGCCCCCGATGGTTGACGCACGGAGACCTCTCTGGGCTGTGCCTCACCACTAATCCAGCATCCTGCGCCACGCCACCGCGGCTCCTCGCCGTCTCCGCGTGCAAAACCACGCGTCACAGATTGGAGATAAGTGTACACGCAACGGCGGGGCGATGGGAAGGCTGGCCCACGTCGGGACGGCTAGTGCCTCAACCGGGCTGTTGTGCCAGGTGCTGCCCCCTGGGATCGCCGGGCTCCAGCCCGGCTCCGGCAGCCACGCTGGCGCGTGGCGCTCCCAGGAGACGTCGCACATGCGCCCGGTTGAGGCACTAGACTCTTGGTGGCGGGCACTCTATACAGTATAGTGGGCGTAGCAACGTCCCGTCAGACGTGTCTCTCATTATCAAGAGGGTCAAGCCATTATGCCAAGCGCAATCACCGCAGAGCCGTTGTTACAGTGGCCGGCGCAGGGCGTCAGCCGCGTCCCCTATCAAGTCTTTACCGACCCCGAGCTGTATGCCCATGAACAGGAGCGCATCTTTCGTGGTGATGCCTGGCACTGGGTCGGGCTGGAGGCCGAGATCCCCAACACCGGCGCTTTCATCACCCGGCGCATTGGGGACACGCCGGTGATCGTGGTGCGGGATGCCGCAGGCGTTGCCAAAGTGTTCGTCAACCGTTGTGCCCATCGCGGTGCCATGCTCTGCGTCGAGCAGCGTGGGCAGACCACACAGTTTACCTGTGCGTACCACAACTGGTCGTTTGACCTCGACGGGCGCCTGCGTGGGGTCGCCTTTCGGCACGGCATTCGCAATCAGGGTGGCCTGCCTGCCGACTTTGATTTTGCCGAACATGGCTTACAGCGCTTGCGGGTCGCAGTCCTGCACGGCCTGGTGTTTGCGACGTTCTCGACGCATGTGGCACCACTCACCGACTACCTGGGGGCACGCATGACCGAGCATATCGGACGGATTTTCAACCGCCCGGTGCGCCTGCTCGGCAGCTACAGCCAGTTTATGCACAATAACTGGAAGCTATACATGGAGAACGTCAAGGACACCTACCATGCCAGCATCCTGCACCTGTTCCTGACCACCTTTGGCATCAATCGCCTGTCCATGGAAGGCGGCCTCGACATCAGCCCGTGTGGCGGACACCACGTCAGCTGGTCGAAGCGCGCTGTGGAACAGCTCGCCGGCACGGACTACACCCAGGGCAGCATGCACGCCATGCAGCAGGATTTTCAACTGCAGGCACCGCAGATGCTGCATATGTGGTCGGAATTTCCCGATGGCGTCACCACGGCGATTCAGGGTCTGTTCCCGAATCTGGTGGTGCAGCAAATCCAGAACTCGCTGGCCTTGCGCCTGATGGTACCCCAAGGCGTCGATGCCTGCGAATTACACTGGCTGCTGTTTGGCTATGCCGACGATACCCCAGAACAGGCCGAGACACGCCTGTTGCAGAGCAATCTCATTGGGCCAGCCGGGCTGGTGTCCATGGAAGACGGCATGATCGGCAACTGGGTGCAGCGCACCATTGCCCAGGATCCCGACAAAACGGCGGTGTTAGAAATGGGCGGACGCGACGTGCCCGCCCATGGCAGCCGGGTGAGTGAGGGGTCGATCCGGGGTTTTTGGCAAGCCTACCGCACCCTGATGGATTTGTAGAGAGAGGGACTGTGACGACTCCGCCAGGTAAACCAGGCGGCTTCTAGGGACCGGCACCTGCGCGTGGCACCGAACGAGAGGTATGCGACCGGGTCTCTTTGCCCTACGGCTCCGTCCGAGCCGAATCGTTCTGTAGCCCACAATACGCTGCAGAACACGGCAAATCAAGCAGGAAAAAGCTGTTGTCCTCACTGGGCAACCTCGTTTTCCTCTGCCGACTGCAGTTGGCAGTCCCCAACGAGGATTTTCTATGGCACCGCATGATGACCTCATCTCTCGGGTCGAGCGTCTTACCACGGCGTATATCGGCTGTATCGATGACGATGCGCTGGAGGACTGGCCACAGTTTTTCACCGAGGACGGGCTGTATCGCATCGTGTCACGCGACAATTACACACGCGGTCTGCCGGCCAGTTTTTTCTACTGCCGTGGGCGCGGCATGATGCACGACCGCATCCAGGCCTTGCGGCGCGCCAACATCTACGAGCCGCATGTCTACCGACACCTGGTGTCGGGCACGCGCCTGATCCGTGCGGAGTCCGCCGGCCACTGGCGCTTCTCGACCAACTTTCAGGTCATTCGCACCATGCACACTGGGGAAATGCTGCTGTTTGCGGTGGGGCATTTTGACGATGTCGTGGTCGAACAGGAAGGCGCTTTGCTGTGGCAGGAAAAGACCGTGGTGTGCGATTCGTCGCGGATTGATACGCTGCTGGTGATTCCGCTCTGAGACCGGGAGTCGACATGGGGGCGGCATGGCGCCTGCCCCCATGCTGCTTAGGCTGGTAGGCGCGTGGACTGCCAGGCAACCATCTGCCACTGGCCGCCTTTATTGGCATACACGTCGGTAAAGCGGACGCCAAAGCTGTTGGGGTTCCCGTTCGAGAGCACCTGAATACGGGCCACGCCCGTCAAGACGACCGTATCGCCTAAGTCCTGCGCCTTCACGTCGGACGGCTCGACGGACGTATAAACGGTGGTTCCGGCGGTCATGGCTCCCATCAGGCTCTGCTTGGTATCAATCCGCGCTGAGGAGTGGGTGTATACCAGGTCATCGGACAGCAAGGCGTTCAGGGTGGCCACATCTTTGTGCGCCATGGCTTGCATGCGTTGTTTATCCAAGTCGATAATTTTCTGCCCATTGTCTGCCATAAGGCTCTCTTTCTTCTCTGTGCTCGCTCACCCCCAGCGACACCGCGTCGCCGGGCACTAGGCCCATCCCGCTGGATTAGCGGACCTCAAACACCAACTTGCCCCGCAGATGGCGGGCTTCACTCACCCGGTGCGCCGTTGCCGCTTCCGTGAGCTTGTAGCGTACCAACTCTGGTGGCCAGAC
Organism: Pseudomonadota bacterium; assembly: GCA_005777235.1. Lineage (GTDB taxonomy): Bacteria > Tectomicrobia > Entotheonellia > Entotheonellales > Entotheonellaceae > SXND01. Next base: position 40,691 of record SXND01000187.1, on the reverse strand, counting down.
CGCGCCAACCTGCAGGAGTGCGACCATGCGCTCCAGATGCTGGCGGTCACGGGCCACCCCGGGACGCAAGACCTGTACATCACTGCGGGGCGGCTTTGAGCCTTCGGGGGCCGCTGCGACCCACACCAGGCGTCCGCCCGGCTTGAGGACGGCGTAAGAACGGAGCTGGACCTCGCCGCCCACGGTGTCGAATACCACATCACAATCGGCCACCGCTGTGGTGAAATCTTCCGTGTTGTAATCAATGACGCGGTCGGCGCCCAGGTGGCGTACATAGTCGTGATTGCGTGCACTCGCCGTGGTGATGACCGTGGCGCCCAAATGCTTGGCAAGTTGGATGCCAAAGCCCGCCACACCACCGGCGCCGCCCTGGATCAAGATGGTTTCGCCAGCCTTGAGCTGCGCCGTATCCTCTAAAGCCCACAGCGCCGTGATACTGGTCAGCGCCATGGCGGCGGCTTCCGCATGGCCGAGATTGTCGGGCTTTTTGGCAATAATAGCGGCCTTGATGGCGACTTTTTCGGCATAGGCGCCTTCGTGGCCTTGATCGAGCACCCCGAACACCGCATCACCCACGGCGAGATCGGTGACCCCGGCGCCAACGGTGCTGACCACGCCTGAGAAGTCACGCCCCAAGATATACGGGAAGGGCAGCGTAGAGCGTCCATTGCCTAAGCGCACTTTGTAATCCGCAGCATTGACGCTGGCAGCGTGTATATCCACCACCACTTCGCCTGCCCCGGCGGTCGGGTCCGGCGCCTCGCCGTACTGCAGCATCTCCGGTCCGCCATGGTTTGTTAACAGCACCGCCTTCATGGCTATCCCCCTCTCGTGAATGTCTTGTACGTTCTCTCTGTGGATACCTGGGCTCTTGTTGCTGGCTGCGTCTACAGCGTGGGGCATGATGCCATAGACGGCGCGCCAAAGCAAAACTCATCCGCGAGAGCGGGAGGGAGGTGAGGCGAGAAGCGAGTGCAGCAGCGCCGGGAGCAACTTGCTCAGCAATCGCTTGAGCCCATGCTGCCCTCCGCCGGTACCCTCCCCTCCGCCATGGCCCGCCGCAGGCTCAGCGGGCGCATGTCCGTCCACACGTGCGTAATAGACGCCAGACAGGTGGCCTTGAACCCCTGCGGTCCCACCGCCCGCCATCCCAGAGGGATGTCGCGGCCCACAGGCCAGATGGAATACTGCTCCTCATGGTTCACCACCACGGTGTATAGCGTCGTATCGTCAGTATCGTCCATGGCTGTCACCTCTCTGCGTTCCTGCAGTCCGGGCCGGTGTCCGCACAGGGGGTAGGGTAGCATGGGCGTGCCGACTCTCTCAAGCTCCTGGCGCGTGCCCACGAGGTGCCGAGGTGTTCTCTGCAGGCTTTTGGCTTGACAGATGGCGAGCTTTTGCCTAGGGTCTCGCCACACAAGGCCCTGTGACAGTGTAGAACGAAGGAGAGTCGTGTGGACATTATTGTTACCCTAAAGCAGGTGCCCGATCCCGAGGCGCCCAAAGAGAGTTTTAAGATTGACGACGTGGCCATGAAGATCCTCAATCCAGCCAACGTCGATCCCGTCATGAATGGCTTTGACGCCAACGCCATCGAAGCGGCGTTGCAACTGCGTGAAGCCGTCGGTGGGAAAATCGTGGCCATCTCCATGGGGGAAGAAGGCGCCACGCGGGCCCTCAAACAGGCGCTGGCGATGGGGGTGGATGAGGGCATTTTATTGCACGATACCGCCTTCGCCAACGCCGACGCGACGTCCACCGCCTACGTCCTCGCTGAAGCCATCAAAAAAATTGGTGCCTACCATCTAATTCTCTCGGGGCGCCAGGCCTCGGATTGGGATCAGGCGCAGGTGCCATCGGGCATTGCCGAACTCCTAGGCTTGCCCAGTGTGACCGCCGTGCAGAAGGTCGAGGCGCAGGGGACAGCGGTGCGGGTGCAGCGGCTGTTAGAAGACGGCTATGAGGTACTGGACGTACAGACGCCGTGCCTGGTGACGGTGAGCAACGAAGCCAACAAACCGCGTTATCCCACGCTCAAAGGCATCATGACAGCGGGCAAGAAAAAAATTCCGGTGTGGAATGCGGCCGAGTTGGGGGTGGACGCGGCGCACGTCGGGAATGCCGGGGCGTTGACGAAGATCACGCAATTGTATATCCCGCGTTTTGAAGGGACGTGTGAGATGATTGCCGGCGAGACCCCGGAAGAAATGGGGGCCAACCTGGCCTTGCGTCTGCGGGAACTGAAAATTATCTAGCCTCATGTCGAGAAGGAAAACGGAGCCATGGCGCAGGGGGTATTGGTATTTGCGGAAGTGGCCCAGGGGGAACTCACAGCCCTGGCCAAGGAAATGCTTGGAGCTGGCCGTCGGCTCGCTGATGCCCTGGGGGAACCGCTCTGGGCAGCGGTGCTGGGTCACGGGGTGCAGGAGGCGGCACAGGAGGCGGTGTATCACGGGGCCGATAGCGTGCATGTGGCCGACGCGCCGGCCTTAGCGCATTACCAGACGCTGGCGTATAGCGCCGTCATGGCGCAGATTGCCGAGCAGACCACGCCGAGTATTTTATTGGTTGGCATGGGTGACGTGGGCCGCGAGCTTGGCCCGCGTCTGGCCTTTCGCCTGCACACCGGCCTGGCCTCCGATTGCGTCGAGCTGGCGATCAATCCCGCCACCAGGCTGCTGGAAGCCACGCGGCCGGTGTCTGGTGGCAATGCCATGGCCACAGTGGTGATTGAGCAGGCGCGGCCGCAGATGGCTACTGTGCGTGGCAAAACCATGGCGGCGGCAGTGCGCGACACGGCGCGCCAGGGCAGCATCATGGCGGTGACGGTCCATCTGGATGCCGTGCCTGCTGGGGTGACGCTGGTCGAGCGTGTTGAAGCGGAAGCGGCTGGGGTGCGGCTGGAAGATGCGGAAATCGTCATCTCCGGTGGGCGGGGTCTGAAAGGGGCGGAGGATTTCGAGGCGGTGCTGACGCCGTGTGCGCGCGTGCTCGGCGCGGCGGTGGGCGCGTCACGGGCGGCGGTGGATGAAGGCTGGGTGCCGAGTCCCATGCAAGTGGGGCTCACCGGTAAAATTGTCAGTCCGAAGCTGTATGTCGCCTGTGCCATTTCCGGCGCGGCGCAGCATATGGCCGGCTGTGGCTATTCCAAGACCATTGTGGCAGTGAATCGTGACCCGGATGCACCGATCTACCAGCGTGCCAATATCGGCGTGGTCGGCGATTACAAGCGTGTCATTCCGGCTTTTCAGAAAAAGTGTGAGGAGTTATTGAAGTAACGGCTCCCCATGGCGTAGGCCATGGGCTTTCCGGCGTAGGCGATCACGCTGGACTGGGGGCCTCATTCTAGAGGAGATGCGGCATGTCCAAGCCGTTAGATGGTGTCAAAGTGTTAGATATGACGCGTGTGCTGGCCGGCCCCTATTGCACGATGATGCTTGGGGATATGGGTGCCGATGTGGTAAAGGTCGAGCGTCCGGAAGCGGGGGACGATACCCGTGGCTATGGTCCGCCCTTCGTCAACGGCGAGAGCGCCTACTTTATGAGTGTCAACCGCAGTAAACGCAGCATCACGCTGAATCTGAAACAACCTGATGCCCTCGCCACCCTGGGCCGCTTGATTGAGACGGCTGATGTCCTGGTCGAAAATTTTCGCCCTGGCACCATGGAGGGTTTTGGCTTTGGCTACGACACCGTTAAAGCGCTCAATCCGCGCTTGATTTTCTGCTCCATCTCCGGCTTTGGCCACACGGGTCCGAACGCCGACCTCCCTGGGTATGACCTCATCATCCAGGGTGAAGGTGGGGTGGCCAGCCTGACCGGCGATCCCAATGGCCCACCGTATAAGGTGGGCAATTCCCAGGCCGACGTGGTGGCGGGGATGATGGCCTTCCAAGGCATCCTGCTGGCGTTGTATGCCCGGACGCAGAGTGGGCGGGGCCAGAAGATTGATCTGGGCATGCTCGACTGTCAGGTGGCCATGTTGACGTATCAGGCGGGCATTTACTTTGCCACAGGCCAGAGCCCCATGCGCATGGGGAACCAGCATCCGACCATCACCCCCTATGAAACGTTTCGCTGTCGCGACGGCTATATCAACGTCGCCTGCGGCAACGACGGTATGTGGCGCAATCTGTGCAAGGCGGCTGGCCAGCCGACCTGGGCCACTGATGAGCGGTTCCGCACCAATGCCGAGCGGGTGCAAAACCGTCATGCCCTGAGCAGCCTCCTGGAACCCGCCATGCTGGAAAAGACTATGGATGAGTGGATCGAGGCCCTGCGTGGGGTCGGCATTCCGTGCGGTAAAATCCAGTCCGTGGGCGAAGTCTGCGAAAACCCACAGGTGCTGGCGCGTGACATGGTCGTCACGGTGCAGCATCCCAAAGCGGGCGCGGTACGGGTCACCGGAGTCCCGGTCAAACTCTCGGACACGCCAGGGGCGGTGACCCTCCCACCACCGCTGCTGGGTGAGCATACGTCGCACATCCTGCGCGACTGGCTGCAGATGTCCCCCACGGAGGTGGCGCGTTTGCAGCAAGCTGGGGCGCTGTAAGGGGGAGAGTAAAGGTCGCGGGGTCAGACGCAAAAAAAACCTAGCGTGCGGCGTGCTTTTCGGTTACACTGCTACTTGTTCACTAGGAATGGCTGGCTCACCCCGCTCCTCCCCGTGATGTACCTCGCCGCTCCCCCGCTGTATTGTCTCTGCATACTGTCCGGATGACCTGGCGATCGTTAGTACTTCTTCCCATAGGGAACGTCCCATGAATATCTACGTTGGTAATCTGGCTTTTAGCGCCACAGACCATGACCTCCGCCAGCTCTTCGAACCGTATGGTGCTATCGATGACATTCGCGTCATTATGGATCGTGATACAGGCCGCTCGAAAGGTTTCGGCTTTGTCGAGATGCCCGATGGTACCGCCGCTCGTACCGCCATTGCCAAGCTCCAGGGCCATGAGATGGACGGTCGGCCCCTAACGGTCAACGAAGCCAAGCCCCGCGAGCCACGGCGTGAACCCAGCCGGGCCCGTTGGTAACCTCTCGGCTCCCGTAGCGTTTCCAACACAGCCCCACAGTGGCCTTCGGGCGGCTGCAGGGCTGTGTGCCCTGCGCACCCTGCCCTGCACTACCAAGGCAGGGTGCTTTCCTACTCCCTCCTGCGTGACGTTTCCCCTTTATTTAGCTCACATTCGCTGACGCCATGGCGCGCTCTTTGTCTTGGAAGAGGACGTGGCACTTATTCGTCGCGAGTTTCAGCACCACCCCCTTGCCAAATTGTTCATGGAGGACGATATCGCCGATGCGGTACACAGCGCCCATGGTATAGACCAGTTCTGTCCCTTGCGCTGCCGCAATCCTGGCTTCCCAGCGTGCGCCGACCGGGAGGGAGGGAGTTGTCCCCTTTTTCGCCCGCGCCACTCGGGGTTTGGGAGGCGTCAGGCGCAGCTTGTAGGGGTGCTTATTGCCACAGGCGTTACACGCCACCAGGTAGGCCGTGTCGCCATCCCGCTCCACAACGGTATGGGAGAGGTTCGATTTACACTTCAGACAATACGCCGTAATATATTCATCCACTGCTCTCGGCTCTAGCATACCCTCTCCTCGTTGTCCTACTTCATGGATACGGTTCGTAGTGCGTGTCGATGACGAGCCACGACTTATGCGTCTGGCTCCTTCTGGCGATGAGACACGTCGAGTCTGGCGGAGCATCCTATCGCATGGCATCGTGCCGTTGACGCACGAGCGTGGAGACGTGCCGCATTGTGGGCTTTTGAGGGCGGCCTACTCATTGGGACTATGATTTAGAGGCTTCACTAATTGTAGGCTGATTAACTTTTTTGTCAATAAAACTTTGTTTAAAGATGATAACTCCATCACAGTTAATCAGAAAAGTTAATTCTATCTTGTACAACACCACGCACGCCCTGATGCCCTCACCCCAAGCCGATCAGGAAGACGGGGCGTCGGTCATCTTGGCCTGCAGGCTCTGGAGCAAGCGATCTTGCAACTCGACTGGGAGCTCCTCATAGCACACCGTGCGGCTCATACGGATGGTTTCGCCATAGGTCCGCAGGAAAGCCACGCAGTCGCGACAACGGGCTAAATGCGCTTCGAGGAGCTGCGTCGTGGCCGGATCGAGTTCGCCCGCCACATAGTCCACCAGTAAGGCCGTGGCACGTTCACACGTCACACGGCTTGGTATCAGTTCTGTCACAAGGCTACCTCCTGCCGTCCCCTTGCTACCAGCGCAATGGACGCTGCCATGCCTCTTTTAATTGTTGGATGTCACTGCTAATGATGACATCACCTTGTAAGCCTTGCACGCGAAACTGTGCCGTATCGAGGACGTGCCCGACTTCCCCCATGGTACACCCTGCGAGCATGGCACAGAAAGCCTCGCGGTGGTGCGGGGCGACTGTGACCATCAAGCGACTGGCCGTCTCGGCATACAACAGGGTATCGTCACGGACAATGTTAGACTCGCGGGGCAGCGCACGCAGGTCCAGATGCATCCCCAGACCACCCGCAAAGGCCATTTCCGCCGCAGCGACAGCCAACCCGCCGTCCGAGCAATCATGGCAGGCGTTGACCAGGCCGTGCGCGATGGCCTGCGATAACGCCTCATACAGAGCCCGCGCCCGCTCGGCGTGTACCTCTGGTACGCGGTTACCAATCGCCCCATGCAGGGCGTAATACTCTGAGGCACCGAGTTCGGCCCGCGTGTCACCGAGCACAAAGACCAGGTCGCCGGGCTGTTTCACGTCCATAGTGATCGCACGGCGCACATCGGGCATGCGGGCCATGACCGAGAAGAGCAGCGTCGGCGGCACGGAGATTTTCGTGTCACCGACGTGGTAATCATTCTTCATACTGTCCTTGCCGGAAATACATGGCACCCCATACGCCAGACAATAATCGTACAGGGCCTGATTGGCGCGCACCAGCTGCGCCAGCTTGTACGGACCGTCCGGTGTACTCGGTGACAGGATCGGGTCAGGCCAGCAGAAGTTGTCGAGCCCTGCCATGTGTCCCAGACTGCCGCCCACCGCAATGACATTGCGGATAGCTTCATCGATGGCGCAGGCCACCATGTGGTACGTATCAATGTCGCTGTAGCGCGGGCAGATGCCATTGGCCACAATGACACCCTCCATGGACTCCAGCAGCGGACGCAAGACCGCCGCATCACTGGGGCCGTCGTTGGCCTTGCCGACCAGCGGTTTGATGACACTGCGCCCCTGCACTTCGTGGTCATACTGCCGGATGACCCACTCTTTGCTGCAGATATTGAGACGCCCCAGCATGGCCAGCAAGGATGCAGTCAGGTCGCTAGGGCATGGGAAGGTCGGCTCAGGATGGTGCGGCGGTTGCCAGTGCGCGGCAAGGTGCATTTCCGGGGCACCATCATGGAGGAAATCCATTTCTAGGAGCGCGACGGTCTGCCCGGCATACAGGGCGTGGAACAGTCCCGTATCGGTAAACGTACCCAGCACCGTGGCTTCCACCTCACGGCGTGCTGCCAGCGCCAGAAAGGCTTCGAGGTGCGACGGCGGCACCGCCAGGGTCATGCGCTCTTGCGATTCCGACAGCAAAATCTCCCAGGGATCGAGCCCAGGATATTTGAGCGGCGCGCGGTCCAAGTGCAGCTCGCAGCCATGGCTCGACTGCGCCATTTCCCCCACCGAGGATGATAGGCCGCCGGCACCGTTGTCAGTGATGCTGGTATAGAGCTGCTGATCACGCGCTTCAAGAAGAAAGTCGAACATCATTTTCTGCGTGATGGGGTCGCCAATTTGCACGGCCGAGGCTGGGGAGACCTCACTCAATTCAACCGAAGAAAACGTGGCGCCGTGGATGCCATCTTTGCCAATGCGGCCCCCGACCATGACAATACAATCGCCCGGAGCGGCGCGCTTGACGTGCGTCGGTTCCCCACCGATCTTGGCCGGCATCAGGGCCCCGGTACCGCAAAACACCAGCGGTTTGCCGAGGAAGCGCACATCGAAGACCACGGCGCCATTGACATCGGGGATACCGCTTTGATTGGCGCCATCTTTGATCCCCCGGTGTACGCCCTTGAACACCCGCTTGGGATGCAGCAAGCGCGGCGGCAGAGGGTCGGCGTAGTCCGGCGGGGCAAAGCACAGCACATCGGTGTTGAACAACAGCTGACAGCCTTTGCCGGTGCCAAAAGGGTCACGATTGACCCCCACGATACCCGTGATCGCCCCACCATACGGATCGAGCGCCGAGGGCGTATTGTGCGTCTCGACCTTCATGACCAGATTCCAGGCGTCGTTGAACTTGATCACCCCGGCGTTGTCATGGAACACCGAGACCAACCAGTCCACCCGCTGGCTGATTTCTTCCGTGGCCCGTACCACAAAGTGTTTGAAGACACTGTGGATGATTGTTTCGTGCCCCTGCTCGTCACGGTAGGTGATGGTGCTATTAAAGATCTTATGCTTGCAGTGCTCCGACCACGTCTGCGCCAAGGCTTCCAGCTCGACATCGGTAGGCGCGGCGCCCAGGCCATACGTGTGGCGTTGCTGCTGACGCTGGGGGAGGCGAAAATACGCCTGGATGGCTTGCATCTCCGGCAGGCTCAGCGCCAACAGCCCCTCACGGCTCAGGTGGACAAGCGCCTCATCGTCACGCTCCATGGCGATGGTGCGCACCTGGGGTGGTGTATCGGCCCCGGCGAGCGGCGGCGGCAAAAACGCTTCGGGACGGTCGCGCCAGTCTGCGGCGGCCGTAATGCGCCACTGCTGGATGAGCGGATTGGCCAGCATATCGCCCACCACCCGTTCGACCTCGTGGCGTGCCAGTGCCCCACGCAGCAGATAGAGCGACGAGGTATACACTTCCCCCTGCAGCGGCGTCGCGTACACATCGGCCAGCGCTTGCGCCGCCGTGCGCCCCACATTATCGGTGACGCCAGGAAGCAGGCCGACCTGCACAATCCAGTCACACGCCATCGGCGGACGCTGGCTCCAGAAAGACTCTTGCACCACCGCATCGGTGAACAGATGCCAGCGGGCTTCTTCCAGGTCAGCAGGCAAGCGCGGCGCATGGATGGTATAGACCGCGGCCGTACGTACCTCGTCGACGTGCAGGTGCAAATCCTCGTCCAGGGTGCGCTGCAAGGCCACACCGCGGACGTCACGCATGTGGGCTTGAGTCGCCACCACGAGCCTGTTGGTGTATGGCATGGCCGGTTTCACCCCTCTAGACAGCTTGGTGGCGCTTGGCCGCACGCACAAAGGCCAGGAACAGCGGATGTGGCGAGAGTGGGCGCGACAAGAGTTCCGGGTGGAACTGGGTGGCAATGAAGAACGGATGCAGGGGGTAGTCCAGAATCTGCATGATGCGTTGATCCGGCGTCATCCCGCAAAACAGCAGGCCCGCTTCTTCCAGGGCCGCTTTATAGGCGTTGTTGAGTTCATAGCGATGGCGAAAGCGCTCACGCACCACGTCCTGGTCATACAAACGCTGCACCCGCGAGCCCGGTACCAGCCACACATCATGCCCCCCTAAACGCTGCGTGCCCCCAAGGTCACTGACGTGTTCTTGTTCGGGCAGCAGGGCGATAAGGGGTTCCGGGGTATGTGGGTCAAACTCGGTGCTCGTCGCCTTGTCCAGGCCACAGACATGGCGGGCAAATTCAATGGTCGCTAGCTGAAAACCCAGGCACAGGCCCAGATACGGTACCTGCCGCTCGCGGGCGTAGGCAATGCAGCGGATCATGCCCTCGGTGCCACGCAGGCCATAGCCGCCAGGGACAATGATCCCATGCACGCCGTCGAGGGCGGTGTGCACGGCGCGGGAGGCATCGTCGAATTCCGTGGTGTCGATAAACTGTAAGTTAATGTGCACGTCCTCACACGGCTCCGTATGCATCAACGCATTGGTAATGCTGATGTAGGAATCCTTCATGGAGGAATACTTCCCCGTGACGGCAATGGTCAGGGCCGGACTGTGCCGCTTGGTATGACGCACAAAGGGCGCAAAGGGAATTTGGGCGCTATCGTCTTTGGCCGGATAGGGCATGTTGAGGCGCAGCCGACTGGTGGTAATTTCGGCCAGCCGCTGCTCTTGGAACAGCGCCGGCAACACATAGATGTTGTCGGTGTCTGGGCTGCTGATGACGTGGCCGATGGGGACGTTACAGTGCAGGCTAATTTTTTCGCACACCTTGGGTTGCAGGGCCTGTTTGGAACGACAGACGATAATATCTGGCTGGATGCCCATTTCCAGGAGCTTTTTGACGCTATGCTGCGTGGGTTTGCTTTTCTGCTCGCCCGAGCCCTCGGCCCACGGTACCATGGTCACATGCGCAAACATGACATTGTCGCGCCCTTCGTCGTACATGAGCTCCCGGGCGGCTTCGATAAAGTGGAGATTTTCGATGTCGCCGACCGTGCCACCAATCTCAAGCAGCACCATGTCGTACGGCCCCTCTTTGGCCTTCTCGCGGATGAGGTATTTGATTTCACCGGTGACGTGCGGCACAATTTGCACATCGCGTCCGAGATACTCCCCACGCCGTTCTTTCGACAGAATATGCCAGTAAATTTTGCCCGACGTCATATAGTTAAAACTATTGAGCGTCGTGTCTAAGAAACGCTCGTAGGTGCCAAGATCCAGATCGCATTCCGTGCCGTCATCCAACACAAACGTCTCGCCGTGGCGATAGGGGTTGAGGGTGCCGGCATCGAGATTGAGATAGCCATCGGCTTTAATCGTGGACACTGAAAAGCCCAAAAATTGCAACAGGTGTGACAAGGAGGCTGTAAAGACGCCTTTCCCGACCCCCGACATCACCCCGCCGGTGACAATGATATACTTCGTACGCCCGATACGGTAGTGCGTGGGAAAAAAGTCGAGGTGTTCGGAATCATCGGTCCGCACACTGAGGTCTTCACGGTCAAAATCGTTCATCGTGACATCCCTTGTGACAAAACTGAGGCAGCAGGTGTAGGCAGCACACGCACGCGAGGCCCTTCAATGCACAAGCGATCCTCTGCCAGCCATTGGATGGCCTGAGGATAGACCTGACATTCGGCGGCAAACACCCGGGCGGCGAGGGTAGCCACAGTGTCATCGTCCTCCACCGGGACGGCGACTTGCGCAATAATGGGACCGTGATCATAGGCCGCATCAGCAAAATGCACCGTGCAGCCGCTGAGTTTGACCCCAGCATCGAGCACGGCTTGATGCACGCGGTCACCATAAAACCCTTGACCGCCGAAGGCTGGAAGTAAGGCTGGATGGACGTTGAGCACGCGCCCTACCAGGGCAGGAGGGGGTTCGTACAGCGACAGAAAACCCGCGAGGACCACGAGATCGACCGCATATGGTGCGAGCACGGCGTTGATGGCGGCGTTAAACGCCTGTGGCGTGCTGTAGTCCCGACGCGGCACTGCCACAGCATCGAGGCCATGCTGGCGGGCCCGCTCGAGCCCATACGCCTGACGCTTGCTACTGACGACCACCACGATACGGGCACTCAGACGGCCAGCGTTGATGGCCTGCTGGAGGTTTTCCAGCGTGCGCCCGCTCCCAGATAATAACACCGCCAGGTTGAGGATTCGTGCCATCGGTGAGCTCCCCTACACGCTGGCATACGAGAGAAACGGGCGAGGCGTGCGCGGCATGCCCTACTAAAACACGGACGTCAGATGCGTAACATCGTTCAAGGTCACGGTGCGCCAGAGGGTTCCGTGTACGGCAAAGGTATGGATTCCACAGTTATGGGAGTCGAAGGTGCGTTTGCCTGTGCAGTCCAGCCCTTGGGCATGCAGTCCAAGGGCGGTACAGACGCCACTGTGAGTCACCACAATCAATCGTGCCGCGGTCGTCTCATCTAAAATCTCCTGCACCGCTTGGAGAGCCCGGGTGTAGAAATGGCGCCAGGTCTCTGCCCCTTGTGGCGCCACATCATACGGATTGGCAAGGCGGGCCGCGTACACTTCGGGATCGCGCTCACGGATTTCTGGAGACGACAGGCCTTGCCACGCCCCAAAATGTATCTCGCGCAAGTCCGCTTGCGGCACCACCTCAAGCCCGGCGGCCTGCCCAATAATTGTGGCTGTTTCATAGGCGCGCAGGAGATCGCTACTGTACAGTGCCGTCGCCCCGAAAGCTGCCAGACGAATACTCGCCAACCGGGCCTGGGCCCGACCCGTCTCGTTGAGCGGAGTATCGACATGCCCTTGGATACGTCCGGCATGATTCCAATCCGTGGCGCCATGCCGTACCACGTATAACAGGCGTTCCCCCGTACTCATACGCGTTTCAGCCGTGGTCCTTGCGGCGTATCTTCGACGACATAGCCACGCGCGCGCAGCGCCGTGCGCAGCGTGTCGGCCCGGGCAAAATCGCGGGCTTGTCTCGCCTGTTGCCGCTCCGCCATGAGCGCTTCGGCCTCACGATCCAGCGACACCGCGGCCTCGGTCAACAGCCCCAGCACCGTGTCAAAGCGCCGCATCAGCGCGTGCACCAGCTCCGCCTGCTCCACACTGAGCTGCTGCTGGGCGATAGCCCGATTGACCTCACGCACCATCTCAAAGATGGCCCCAAGCGCCGCGGAGATATTGAGATCGTCATCCAGGGCGTCCTCGAAGCGCTGCTGCGTCGTCGCCAGGAGCGGGTGGACATCAAAGCCGGCGCCGTGCGCCGTGGAGACGTGCTGCATGAAGTCCACCAGGCGTTGCACCGCCTGTTCCGCGGCATGGAGGCCATCAAACGTAAAATTGAGTGGCTGGCGATAGTGGATCGAGAGCAGCGCATAGCGCACACCTTGGGGCTTAAAACCTTGCGCGAGCAGATCGCGCAGGGTATAGAAATTGCCCAGGGATTTGGACATTTTTTGATTATCGACCAGCAGATGCCGACAATGCAGCCAGTAGTTGACAAACGGCTCGCCCGTCGCCGCTTCAGATTGGGCAATTTCGTTCTCATGATGCGGAAAGATATTGTCTTCGCCGCCCGTGTGTATGTCAAAGTGTGTGCCGAGATATTTCATCGCCATAGCCGAGCACTCGATATGCCAGCCGGGGCGCCCCTTGCCCAGCGCGGTCTCCCAATAGACCTCACCATCTTCTGGCGTCCAGGCTTTCCACAAGGCAAAGTCACGCATATCATCTTTATCGTATTCATCACGATCCATCCGTCCACTCGCCCCATTTTGCAGCGTTTCCGCCTCAAGATGTGCCAGCTTGCCGTAGTCAGGAAAACGGTCAATCCGGTAATAGATGGAGCCATCAACCGTATACGTGTAGCCCCGCTCCTGGAGACGTTGAATGATGGCGATCATCTCGGGGATGTGGTCCGTGGCGGCGGGGTAGTGTTCGGCAGCTTCGATATTGAGCGTCTGCAAGTCCTCAAAAAAGGCCTGGGAGTAGATGGCTGTAAAGTCGTGCAGTGACAAGCCCGCCTTCTGGGCGTCACGGATCGTCTTGTCATCCACATCGGTCAAGTTCATGATTTGTGTCACCTGATAGCGGCGATATTTCAGATACCGCCGTAGCAAGTCCTCAAACATGTAGGCACGGTAATTGCCAATATGGGGATGATTGTAGACGGTGGGCCCACAGGTATACATGCGGACGTGCCCATCCTCTAGCGCCTGGAAGACATCTCTTTGTCGCGTCAAGGTATTATAGAACCGTAGCATGGATGCGCCGTGCCTTCTGTAAAAAACCTGCGACCCTGTGACAACTCTGCCCAAGACGGGACGAGTGTAACGATGTGTTTGGGGGTTGTCAACCGCGACGCTGTCCACGTGTCGGCACACCGGCCGCGCTCCCCGACGCCTAGGGCCACCGTCCGCCGGCCCACCCAGGTCAAGGCTCCAAGCGGCCATCAGTGGCGTCCACCATCAGAACACTTTATAATATCGTCAAGCCGCTCGCATCACCACAGGGCGCACGGTTTGGCGACGCGCACGCTAACAGGGGCCAGGGGGAAATCTGCTTATGTTCTTCAGCGTAGGGTTTTGGCGTTACCGACTCGGCATGCTGGTGTGTGCAGGGTTATGTGTTGTGGCCGCCTGCACCCAAGATCCACAGGTCAAGCGGGAGTCCCATATCCGCAAAGCGCTAGCGTATGTCGCCAAAGAACAATACGCCGAAGCAGTGCTGGAATTCAAGAATGCTCTAGAAATCACCCCCAATGCGGTGGACCTCAATTATCAGATTGGCCTGGCCCATCTGAAGAAAGGCCAGCTGACGGATCTGCGAGAAGCCTTTCGGGCCTTCAGCAAGGTCGCGCAGCTCAAGCCGGATCATCTCGAGGCGCATCTACGGGTGGGGGAACTGTATATGCGTGCCAAGCGTTTTGACGAAGCCTTAGACAAAGCCCAGGTCATGTTGCGGCAGCAGCCTGACTATGTCGAGGCGCATCTGCTGATGAGCAAAGCCTATGCCGGGAAGGAAGCCTGGAGCGATGCCATCGCTGCCCTACAGGCGGCCCGTGCGCTCCATCCACGGCAGGTCGCGCTCACCCTGCAACTTGCCGCACTCTACCAGCGTAATCAGGACTTTGTGGCGGCAGAGGCGCTCTATCAACAGGCCCTGGCCGTGGAGCCGGAGGCGTTGCCCATCGCGCTGGCACTCGGGGCGTTGTACGCGGCGGGGAACGCCATGGAGAAGGCAGAACAGCAGTATCGGGCCACCATGGCGGCCCATCCCCGCGACGTACAACCGTTGCTCGCCCTGGCCGACTTGTATGTGCAGCAGCGTCGCCGGCAGGAAACCGAGGTGCTGTATCAGCAGGCCATCACGATCCAGCCCGGCGAGATACGGGTGTACCTGGCGCTCGGCGACTTCTATAAAGGCACCAACAAAATAGAGGAAGCGATCAGCGCCTACAAAAAAGCCGACGAGCTTGATCCCAAATCCTCCACGGCCAAACAGAAGATCATCGCCTTAGTGCTGCAGCAGAAAAATCTGGGGCAAGCATCCCAGTACACGGATGAACTGCTGAAAACGCGGGATGGGAAAATTGTCGGCCTCTACTACAAAGGTCTGCTGGCATTAGCACAGAATGACGTGAAAAGTGCAATAAAAATCCTGCAAGACGTGCTGAAGGACGCCCCGAATCTCGCGCCCCCGCATTATTTCTTAGGCCTGGCACATCTGCGGCAAGCGAAGTTACAGCTGGCCCGGACGCATCTGGCAGAAGCCATCCGACTCTCCCCAGGATTCGTCGAGGCCTATCTGGCGCTGGCAGAAGCCGAGACCCTGGCAGGCGCCTTTGACTATGCGCTGCAGGCGGCCCGGCGTGCCATCACGTTACAGCCCTACAACCCCGCAGCCCATGTCTTCCTTGGGCGCGCGCAGCTCGGCAAAGGAGAAATAGACCAGGCTATTATCTCCTTTAAGACGAGTGCGGAGCAGGACGCCCAGTATATCTATAGCTATTACAATCTCGGTCTCGCCTACCGCAGAAAACACCAAGACCGTGACGCGCTCAGGGCCTTTGAGCAGGCCTTAAGCCTCGATCCCAATTTTGCCGACACGCTGGCGCAGGTGGTCGACCTCTCCTTGCGCTTAGGGGAACACGTGAAAGCGGAGAAGCTCTACCGCGAAGCGCTGGAGCGTCTGCAAGACAGCGTGGCGCAGCAGATGCTGTTGGCCAACTTTTACGCCATGCAGGGCAAGCTCGCCGAGGCGGAAACGACATATCAGGCCGCCACCACCCTGGATCTCAGGGATGCGCGTCCCCACGTGGCGCTCGGCAATTTCTATATGGATCTCGGCCAGCCCCTCAAAGCCGCCGTGGCCTATAAGCAGGCAGTGCTCCTGAAGCCAGAGGATCTGACCCCACAGCGCCTCTTGGTAGAAATCTTGCTCGATCAGGTCAATTATGTCGAAGCCGTGCCCTATATTGAGGGCCTCTTACAGACCCGCGAGGGCAAGGCCATGGGATTCTACCTCAAGGGGCGTCTGGCCTTGCTCCACGAACACATCGCGGAGGCCATACCGTTGTTGCAAGACGCCGTCCAGGCGGCCCCCAATCTGGCGCCGGCCCATTATTTTCTCGGCGTCGCGCAGATGCGGAGTCAGCAGCCGCAATTGGCCAAGGCCTCGTTTTCCGCCGCCATTGGCCTCGATCCGCGCATCGCGGAGCCGTACCTGGCTCGCGCCGAAGTGTACATGCAAGCCCGCGACGCCAATCAAGCCATCGCCACGGGGCAAGCGCTGATGGCGGTACGCCCTGATCATCCGACGGCCTATTTGATTATTGGACGCGGCTATATCGCCCAGAGCGACATCGCCAAGGCCATTGACACCTTCAAGACCGCGCTGCTCAAAGCCCCGCATGATGCCAGTAATTATTACTATCTCGGCCTGCTGTATCGCCGCCAACGCCAAGTCGCGGAAGCTACCGCGATGTTTGAGCAAGCGCTGGCACGCCAGCCCGGCATGTATGAAGCCCTGACGCAAGTGGTAGCACTCTATGCCATCCGGGGCGATCTGGCCAAGGCGGAGGCCACCTATCGCCAGGCCCTCGCCCTGCGGCCCCAGGATATGATGCTGCAACTGCGCTTCGCGGCCTTTTATGAGATGCAAAATAAGCGTCTCGAAGCGGAAGATGCTTACAAAAAAGCCATTACCATGGATCCGCAGGACACCCGCCCCTATCTGGCCTTAGGTGACTTTTACTTTGATACGCAGCAGCTCGATGCCGCGCTCGCCACCTATAAGCACGCCGCAGAAGTGGCGCCCGCGGCCCTGTTCCCCAAAGAGAAAATTGCCGAGGTGCTCCTGCATCGTAACGAACTAGACGAGGCGGCGCAGTATGCTGCATCCATGGAGAAAAGCCGTGAAGGGGCGCTGGCCGGGCGCTATCTCACAGGGCGTTTGGCCCTGGCACGCAAGCACACCTTGGAGGCCATTACCACCTTGCAACGCGTCGTGAAAGATGCCCCAGACCTGACCGCGGCCCATTACTACCTCGGTCTGGCGTACCTCCAACAGGAGAACATCCAGCTTGCCAAGGTCACCCTCGCGAAAGCGGTGGATCTCCAGCCCGATTTTCTGGAACCTTATGTCACCCTGGCGCATTTATATATGGGTGCTCGCGCCTATGATCAGGCCAGAGACGTCGGGGAAAAGTTGTTGGCCCTCCGCCCCAATGATCCGCGGGCGCATCGCATCATTGGCAATGCCTGGCGTGCGGAAGGCGCGGCGGCGAAAGCCATCACCGCCTTAAAAACCGCGGCCGCGGAAGAGCCGAGCAACGCACAGATTTTTCATGAACTCGGTCTGAGCTATCGTCAGCATCAGCAGGAACCGGAAGCCCTGTCAGCCTTTGAACATGTGTTAACCTTACAGCCCCAGATGAGCGAGGCCCTGGCGCAGATCGTCGAGATCCACCTTGGCAAGCGCCAACCCGATACAGCCCGTGAGCGCGTGCTGCGCCAACTGCAGCGCGCACCAGAGCATGCCGATTTCTACAATCTCCTGGGGACGGTGTTTCTCGCCCAACAGCAAGAGGGCAAGGCGGAGGAAGCGCTGCACAAGGCGATTGCGCTGAAGGAGCAGTTCTTAGAGCCGTATCTCCAGCTGGGCCGTCTCTATGCCCAGAGGAAGTCATATGCACAGGCCATCAGTCAGTACGAAGCGGCCATCAAAATTAACCCCAAAGTCCTCTCGGCGTACATGTTGCTTGGGACGACCTATCAGGCGCAAGAAAAGTATCAGAAAGCCAATGAGTATTACCTCGAAGCCCTCAAGGTCAATCCACATTTTGCCCCAGCGGCAAATAATCTGGCGTGGAATTACGGTGAGTATGGGGGGAGTTTGGATGAAGCAATTGCCTACGCCCGTACGGCCAGGGAGCAAGTGCCGGAGAGTCCCGACATTGCCGACACGCTCGGATGGCTCTATTATAAGAAAGAGGACTATGAGAGTGCAGTGAGATTTCTCCAGGAGAGCGTGGCGAAAAAATCGACCAATCCCGTTAGCCGGTATCATCTCGGCATGGCCTACTATAAGGTTGGACAGACGGACCGCGCCAAAGCCGAGTTGCAGAGCGCGTTGCAGTCCCAGCCAGATTTTCCATGGGTGCAGCAGGCGCAAGAAGCGTTGGCCCGTCTCGAGCGCTGAGGGCCGTCTAGGGGAGACCGCAGACCGCAGAGCAGACACAGCCTAGGCCCAGAGGTGCTCTGAGCCCGTGCTGCACACAGGCCCGCACGCGCGGGAGAGGTTCTTACGAGAATGCGGGCAAGGGAGAGGAGGTCTTGTACGTCAGTGCTACGCGACGCGAAGAGGAGCGACCGACTGGTCGCTCCTCCGTGAGACGGCGAGGTAGGCTGCGAGAGGGTTAGTGCAGTGGGCAGATACGCCCGTTGACGTCTTCCATATTGGCCAACAAGTCACTGAGCGCCTGCTGCGCAGTCGCCGTGCCGGGATAGACCGCCTGGAATTGGCTAATGACGCTTGCCGCACTGAACCCGTAGTTGGTCGTACCGATCGCTGCGGCGTTGAGTAATGCTGACACCGTATGGCGCCCTAAGGCATTGATCCCGCCACCGCCTTGCCGGAGCACTTGGAGCAGAGTCATCGTCCCAAAGGGGTTATGCGCTGCACCAAAGACCGCGGAGAATTGCGTCGCCGAGGCACCCGAGGGAATATAGGGTGCGACCCACGAATCGAAATGGTGGGTTTGTTTCCAGTAGCCTGGTGAACAGCCCTGCGTTCCTCCGGTCGTCGCATTGGGGATGAAGCCGAAGTCGATCTTCAGGTTCGTTTCACCGTCCGCTAGGGTGAGCGTCGCCGCCACCGTTGTCGCCGACACGGGCACACCGTCGCTGTCCGTATTGGTGTCAGGCAGGGTCGTCGTGGCGATGGTGGGGGCCGTGAGACTTGGGATCTTCACGGTCACGGTGTAGGTACCGGCGCACACGTTGCAGAACTGATACTTGCCGGCGTCGTTCGTGAGGATAGGCGTCGCTGTCGTGACGGGACGGCCAAACACATCCGTACCACTCAGTGACACTTGGACTCCAGCTATCCCGAGCTCCGAGCCGTCTTGGAACCCATCACCATCCACGTCCTTCCACACAAAGTCGCCGATTTGCCCTGTGCAATGTGGCACAAAGCCAAAGTCGATCTTGTTGTTGGTCTCGCCGTCGGCCAGCGTCACCGTGGCGGCAACCGTCGTGGGCGAGGCCACGACCCCATCACTATCCGTATCCGTATCGGGCACGGTGGTGGTGGCGGTGGTGGGCGTGGTGTTGGCGGGAATCTGCACCGTCACCGTGTAAGTGCCGGCACACACGTTGGTAAACTGATACAGGCCTTGCGTGTTCGTGAGGATCGGCCCACGACTCACTGGGCGTCCAAAGATATCCACGCCACTGAGGAGAACTGGCACGCCGGGCACGCCCGGTTCCGTCCCCTGCTGGCCATTGCCGTTTTCATCGAGCCATACAAAATTGCCCAGCGTGCCGGTGCAATGCGGCACAAAGCCGAAGTCAATTTTGTTGTTGGTCTCGTCTTCGTCCAGCGTCACCGTAGCGGCCACGGTCGTTGGGGAGGTCACGACCCCATCACTATCCGTATCGGTATCGGGCACGGTCGTGGTGGCGGTGGTGGGCGTGGTGTTGACGGGAATCTGCACCGTCACGGTGTAGGTGCCGGCGCACACGTTGGTAAATTGATACTGCCCTTGCGTATCCGTGGAGATTGGTCCCCGGCTCACTGGGCGTCCGAAGACATCCGTACCACTGAGAAGCACGTGCGTGTTGGGGATACCCGGTTCCGTCCCCTGCTGGCCATTGCCATCGACATCGAGCCACACAAAATTGCCCAGCGTGCTCGTGCAATCCGGCACAAAGCCAAAGTCGATCTTGTCGTTGATTTCCCCGTCGGCCAGCGTCACCGTGGCGGCGACCGTTGTCGGCGAGGTCACCACGCCATCGCTATCGGTGTCGGTGTCGGGGGTGGTGGTCGTGGCGGTGGTGGGTGTGGTGTTGGCGGGAATCAGCACCGTCACCGTGTAGGTGCCGGCACACACATTGGTGAAGTGGTACAGCCCCTGCGTATCCGTCTGAATCGGGCCCTGACTCACTGGGCGTCCAAAGACATCCGTGCCGCTCAGAGTGACGGAGATGTTGGGCAGGGCCGGATCGAGATCTTGCTGCCCGTTGCCATCGACGTCGAGCCACACATAGTTGCCCAGGGCGCCCGTGCAATGCGGCACAAAGCCAAAGTCGATCTTGTTGTTGGTTTCCCCGTCGGCCAGCGTCACCGTGGCGGCGACCGTTGTCGGCGAGGTCACCACGCCATCGCTATCGGTGTCGGTGTCGGGGGTGGTGGTCGTGGCGGTGGTGGGCGCCGTGTTGGTCGGAATCTGCACCGTCACCGTGTAGGTGCCGGCACACACATTGGTGAAGTGGTACTGCCCCTGTGTATTACTTTGAATCGGTCCAGCATTGACCAGACGTCCAAATACATCCGTACCTCTCAGGAACACATCTACGCTAGGTAGGCCCGGTTCCGTCCCCTGCTGGCCATTGCCATCTTCATCAAGCCACACAAAATTACCCAGGGTGCCGGTGCAATGCGGGATAAAGCCAAAGTCGATCTTGTTGTTGATCTCCCCATCGCTCAGTGTCACGGTCGCAGCGACCGCGGTCGGTGAGGCTACCACGCCATCACTATCGGTATCCGTATCGGGCACGGTCGTGGTCGCGGTGGTCGGCGTCGTGTTGGCGGGAATCTGCACCGTCACGGTGTAGGTGCCGGCACACAGATTGTTAAAGTGGTACTGTCCTTGGGTGTCGGTCTGAATCGGGCCTTGCATGACCAGTCGTCCGAACACATCCGTGCCATCAAGGGTGACGGCTACGTTAGGCAGGGCCGGGTCGAGATCTTGCTGCCCATTGCCATCGACGTCGAGCCACACATAGTTACCCATACTTCCGGTGCAATGCGGCACAAAGCCGAAGTCCACCTTATTGTTGGTCTCCCCAGTCGCCAGCGTCACCGTGGCGGCGACCGTCGTGGGCGAGGTCACCACGCCATCGCTATCCGTGTCGGTGTCGGGGGCGGTGGTAGTCGCCGTGGTCGGGGTGGTGTTGGCGGGAATCTGCACCGTCACGGTGTAGGTGCCGGCACACAGATTGTTAAAGTGGTACTGTCCTTGGGTGTCGGTCTGAATCGGGCCGTCATTGACCAGCTGCCCAAAGGCATCCGTGCCTGTAAGGGTGACGAAGACGTTGGGCAGGGCCGGGTCGAGATCTTGCTGCCCATTGCCATCCACGTCCAGCCACACAAAATTGCCCAGCGTGCCGGTGCACTGCGGCACAAAACCAAAATCGATCTTGTTGTTGATCTCGTCATCGGCCAGTGTCACCGTGGCGGCGACCGTCGTGGGCGAGGTCATCACGCCGTCACTATCCGTGTCGGTGTCGGGGGTGGCGGTAGTCGCCGTGGTCGGGGTAGTGTCGACCGGGATGGTCACGGTCACGGTATAGGTCCCGGCACAGAGGTCGGTGAACTGATAGTGCCCCGCCGTATCTGTCGTGATAGGGGTCCGCGTGACCGGCTGGTTGAGCGCGGTTGTACCCGTTAAAGTGACCACCACGTTCGGCAGGGCCGGGTCCATATCTTGCTGCCCATTGCTGTCGACATCCAGCCATACGTAGTTGCCGAGCGTGCTGGTACACGACGGTGTGTCAAGGGAGGTAGTCACGAAGCCTTCCAGGACAATGTCAAGCGCTGCCTCATTCGCAAGTGGCGGAATGCGACTCGCCTCGGTGAGCGAGTTATATCCTCCAGCGCGAAACGCCAGGCTCAGCGAACCCACCTGGGCCAGGTTAAAGGCACCGAAGTTGATGGGACGCGTGTACGTCCGCGGCACCCCAGTGGCCACCGGGGTAGGTCCGGAGGTACGGTCCAGGTGGAAGCTATCCGTGGCACACGAGAGCCCCGAGGGATCACAGACGGTTATTTCGACATACACGGTCTCGTGATCTATTCTGAGATTTTGGAACACGAAGGCCGCTTCCTGGGACAGATCGAGCCCGAGGCTTCCATCGGTGGCATCGTTGGCCAGCCCATCCCAACGCACGGCCAGCACCCCATCCACCCCGGAATCATTACTCCAAGCGAGTTGGTGAGGGGCGGGCGCGACCGACACCAAAGACTTCCGCACGGCATTGGCCCCACCCTTGATTTCCAGGGCGAGTTCCCGGCTGCCTCCGACCGTATGCGCTGGCGTGAGGCTCCCTATGGCCTGACGAACCACCGTCCCTGTTACCCTATTGCTGACACTTTGCGCACCTTCGGTAAAATCATCGATCGTGAGCGCTTGCCCCCGGCTCAGCCCCAAGGCCAGGCTCAGCCCCAAGGCCAGGCTCAGCACGCCGGCAAGTCTCACCCCTCTCCACACCTTATTCATACGTTTCACCCCTTTGTGATCCTAAGGATACGACACAATCCCGTCCGTGTGGCGTCACACCCGTACAGCCGAGCGCCTCTCCAGACGGAGGGGCGCGTTCCTCAGGCTCGCAGACCTTGCGGATGCCATACACCGTCGGCTCAAGTTTCTTGGACAGGAGCCGATAGGATTCTAAGTTGCTTGGTAGCGTCCCAACGCCCTCGCATGCCTCACTACGAGACCCAACAGATTGGCAGTAGATGCAAGAACTATGCTCAGCATGTGCCATGCGGGTGTATGGACATGAGAGGGGGCCAATATGAACTGGCCGAGACACGCGAGAGTACACGTAGATACTCGCCTCAGCCGAGAAATTTGTCGTGCATTGTTTGCCACCTCCCATTCTTACTTACCACACCTCGCGCAGGGGCGGGGCGCGAGGGACCATGCTCTCCGAGTACACTGCGTGGTCCCTACCTGTAAAAAATGCTGACATCAGGGCAATACTTCCAACACCAATTTTCTAAAAATGCTTTAAGAAATAGTGACTTAAAGATGTCTAAGCGTGCTGTCAATTTTTCCGACACTCTTCATGCTATTTTACACCATTATGGCCACAAGAGCATGATTTATCATGTTTACATGCGGATGTAAAATATCCTGACCATTGAGGGCGTGTCCTCAGTGTCGCCTTAGGGTTTCGCAAAAACCTCGGGGGATACCTTACGTACTCCTCTTGTATTCTCTCTCGGTGGCAGGACGCAGAAGCGGGCCAGCACCCAGCACAGTGTGAGGTTCTGTCGGAGAGCTTTACATTGGCGATTTCAGAGAAGCAATAGGCCGTTTTTCAACAGGTTGTGTGCCAAGCGGCTGCGAGACTCGGCGTCACTGTCAGATTTTTTTACAATGACGTTTTTTTCACATAACATATTGATTTTCTTTATTTAATAGGAAATATAAGCCTGCGAGTTGCCCAGGGAACGTCAGGATTCTTTACAGTCTCACGCTCAGATCATCTCCCCTCTTGGTTTCCTCTCATCCCTCTGGAAGAAAGAGTGGAAGAATTTTCATGCACAGCACATGCATATTCTGTTGATACATGAAACGTTATGTTTTTCATGAAATACATGTAGATACACAACGTACTACAATGCAGCGATGTTGGCATGTTTATTGCTGTGTTGATTATACTGTGCTCACACAGCCTTCAGTTTATACCTAGCAACGTGGACCGGGGTCTTCCAGCGCTGTGCCCACTCCACAAGCGGGCATACTATAAGGGTATGGGAGAGCGTGCAGCGTCCAGCGCCGCGACGATGTGTGTAGTATATGGTGGCGGAGGTAAAGAGTCGCTCGTACGTTGAGCATGGAGCAGAATGGAGACCGGACGCTGCTGTCGTGCTTTGTCGCACGAACCGTCGCGAGGTCAGAGATGGAGCGAGGAACAGATCCTCAAACATGCATGAAGGAGAATGTTATGCGTTGGAAACTCGGCGCTGTGGCAGGAATGCTCGGCGCGCTGACCCTCATGGGCGGCAAGCCGGCTCAGGCCGTGGTCCTTGATGATTATTCTTGTGTGGAAGTTCCCCCATTCCAGTTCGTGGAATCCACTTTTTCAGGTATTGGTGCCACCGACCTCGATACCGGCCTCGCATGTGCCGTTGGAGGAACCCGGCATCTGCGACTCGATAATATCCTTGGTGATATTAATGATGGGGGCGCAAGTGGTGCAGTGGATACGCTGGGGATAGGGACGTTGCTCCACAGTAATAACGCGAATGTTGATAGCAGGCTGACCGTCACGTATGAGGGCGGCGGCGTTCTTGGGGGAGTGGATCTGCTCGTGGGTGGGGCCACGGACTTGCAGCTAACGGTTCTGGCGATTGATCTGAGTGGAGTGACCATCAATATTCAGGTCACGGACACTGGGGGCGATATCGCCAACCTGACCCTGCCCATTACAGGTATTGGACTGAACTCCTTCGCCTTTAACACCTTTACAAATTTTGCATTGACGGATTTCTCGCAGGTGGACCGTATTCGTCTCATCATCGACGGTATCAACTCTTCCGACCTGGCGATCGATCTGCTGCAGACCGGTGAGGGTCCCCCTGGCGTGCCGGAGCCTGGCACCATCCTGCTGCTAGGAACCGGACTGGGGGTATTACCTCTGGTCTCGTGGCTACGGCGCCGGCAGAAACGGCACTAACCTGTCCTCTGCCGTACATATCATACCTGACAGCCGGGGCGTCAGAGACGCCCCGGCTGTCTTTTTTGCTACGACTTTGTGATGCCCCCTCGCCCACCGGACCCGCCTTTCCCCGCGCTCTACGGCACCCCACGCCACTGTAGGCCATTACTGGTAAAGTCCCCTCGGCGAGATTGACGCCGAACTCCGGGCCTGGCGACTGGTGTGGGTATGCAACAGGCAGCTAGACGTCCATTGCATACATAGCCTGTCAGTTCTCCAGAGTTTCCCCTAGGAGCGCCACGCGCCAGCGTGGCTTCCGAAGCCGGACTGGAGCCCGGCGTGCCCAGGAGGCATTGAGGCAGGACTTAGGCGATTTCCGAAAAAGAATATCCCGTGTGAACATCTGTCCTGGGGGAGCCATCCCCATCGCCTCCCCCCTGGGGGGGGAGTTTGGTGGGGGCCAGCGCGGGGCCAGGGAGGAAGCCTGCTCTCCACAAGCCCCTGGGTTTCCCCCCTCCTGGCCTCCCCCCGCTGGGGGGAGGTAACCCATGGAGAAGCTTTGCTGGAAATCGCCTTGCGACATGGACATCTAGGCCGCTAGCGTCAGCCAGGGATAGAATGTGTCATCACACGAGATGTCCATGTCGTAAGTCCTGTGCCAGTCCAACACCTGCGCGGGCCTGGCCCACGCCTCCAGGCAACCCTCGGGCACCGCGCGCTGGGAGGAGCGGGCCAGGCCCGCGCAGGTGTTGGACTGGCAGCGTATGTATGAAACAGACATCTAGGACAATGTTTGTCAAAGGTAGAAGACATGGCAACGCAGAGCATTACCATCCGTGTCAGCCCGGAAGCAGCCCAGATCTCCAATACAACAACGGCTGCACAGCAGCGGAAGCTCGAACCCTTGCTGAGCCTGCAACTCACGGCGGTGGCGCGCACTACACGACCATTGGAAGACATTATGAGTGGGATAAGCCGCAAAGCACAAGCGCGTGGCCTCACGCCAGAAATCATCGACGCGCGGCTCCATACATGAGAGCGTCCGTTACGTCTTCGACACGCATACCCTGGTCAGTATCGTAGTGTTTGAGCACGCAAAACCAGGGCAAGCGTTGCGTCGCGCCCTGAGATGTGGCCGTGTACTGTTGTCATCTCCTGCTCTAGAGGAGCTGGCTGAGATGCTCCAGCGCGAGAAATGTACACGTTATGTGATGGCTGCCGAACGCGAAGAATTTCTTGTCGTCTTGGTCGAAAGGGTGCTCTTCATAGAGCCAACAGAAGAAATCCACGTGTGCCGAGATGCCAAGGATGAGAAGGATTTACAGAGAGGAAGCATGGGCGGTGGGGAGCACTGGGCTCCTGTCTGCCCACCTCTCGCATCGCAGCGAGAACAGGAGGCGGACACAGAAAGAAGCCAGCACAATACTGTGCCAGCACACAGGGGAGACCACGCCCCCCAGTACGCCGGCACAGCTAGACAACAAGAATATTACCTGGCGTTATCGACGCTGCCGCCGCCTCCGGACCACACTCGCGAAGCCCAGGCCCAGGAGACCTGTTCCCAACAACGCCAATGACGCCGGTTCAGGAATCGTCGAGCCGCCCCCTGTCTGCAGAAAATCAAACGTGACATCAGCTGCGAGCACTTCCGTTTCCAGGATAATGTCAATGGCGCCGACATGCTGAAACAGCGTCTGGATGGATGCCGTATCGCCCAGCTGTATGGTGTCATTGGCTTGTAAGGACAGATTCATCCCTGGATTGCTGATACAAGAACCATTATTAACCGCACAGTACTGGCCTGGGGCTCGTGGTGTGACGATGCCATTCACCAGGATGAAGGCATGATCGCCCCCAAAATCCGTAAACGGGAGGCTGAGCACCTGGTTTAAACCCGCGGGGCGGTCTAGGGTAAGGCTCGCCACCATGCCAGCCGCCGCAGAGCCTGCCGCCCCATAGAAGCGGAATTGCAGACGAATGCCAAGGTCGGCGATGGGGAGGAGGGACTGGAGTAGCGTCGCGCCACTGGCAGTAAAGTCGACATCGAACTTGGTTGTGTCTGGCCCGCTGTCAAAGCCTATGGTACCATTCCCATCATAGCGGATTTTGGCACGGGCGCCAATCCCCGTGTGATTACTAAAGCTGAGCTGGCTGGCAACCGTATTCACCGCGAGAGTCGACTTGCGGATGACACTGCAGTTACTTCCTTCAGGCAGGCCGCTGAGGCAGGTGACCTGGAGTTGCCGCACACCACCAACCGTATTCGCGATGGGGATGCCAGACACCGTATTGTTGAGTGTCCCACCATTCGTAGTCACGGAGAGCGTGGTATTCGATATTTGTGTAAAGTCATCAATCACCACCGCCTGTACGCGCCCTACGCCTAGGGCAATGAGTATAGCCAGGAATGTGAACATGCGACGCTTCATCTGCGCTCTCCTTCTCCATGTGAGGAACCGATATATTGTCTCAGACCCATCTGTGACTCCTTCCCGAGATAGAATAGCAAACCTCCACTGCAGACTGAGCAATAACTATACCACAAAACACGGTCATATTGGTTTTTTTTATACACCCCGTGAGATATTGATTTATCATGCGTTAGGATTACCCCCTCCGATGTTTTCACGCAGCTTGCCCTGCACGGCCCACGTGCCCACAGTGCACACCGTAAAAATTCCCGACAGATGTCGCCCTAGAGACGTCTCACATGCACCGCGAAACCTCACATCTCTTGCTATGTCAACTAGTTACACTGATGCGTGGGTTTTGGAATCTCCCTGTAAAAAAATCTGACAGGTTATGGCTCCTTCCCACATATCTACAGGCACCAACCGGGGCCAAGACGTGTCGCGAGAAGCCGTTAGCATGTTTGCGACACCGTGCCACACCCTGTAAAAAAACCTGACACTCTTCTTTCTCGTCGGGCTAACCGACCGGTCGCCTCTGGATCCACCTCTACGGACGGCTGGTTCTTGCCACACGAGGCTTTTACAACAAATCCACCAGCACGTCCAGGGCTTCATGCCCAGCCGCGTCCAACAGGCGCTCGGCATACTGCTGTAACTCCTGACGGTGACGAAAGCTCAGGGTCACCTGGTACGCCCCCTCGAAATACGGTGGCGGACGCAGGCTGATTTGTGGTGGGAAACGTAAACGCCGCGCTGCCTCGTGAAAACGCGCCTCGTGGGCGCTGAGGCGTGGATAGCGTGCCTGGTGCAAGACACGGCGCAGGTGGTCGAGCTTCTGTGGCCCGGAGAGTTGAGCCTGCGCCACAATCTCCGGGAGAGCCAGGCGGTGCAGCACCTCTGCCGGGCCACACCCGTCACGCTGGCAGAGCGCGTCGAGCGCCGTAGCACATTCGCGGGCGCGATTCAGCCCCATGGTGAGGCCAGTGAAGAGCCCGAGGAGCGCCTCCTGATCCGGCGGCGGATAGGCCCCAATCCACAGAGCCGTTTCCAGCGGCATGGTGCCCTCCACCACCCCCGTTTGCAGGGCGTCATGCAAAGTCACCAGGGTGCTATACGTCGCTAACGTTTCTGCACGTGGGGGGAGACCGAGCAGCGGACAGAACTCCCGCCGCACGTGCTCAGGGGGATAGTGACCCTGCTGCAGCAGACACACCAGCAGGCGGCCTTTCTCCACCGCGTTGAGGACACGACCGCCCAGATGGTCATGCAAGGCCACGAGGCAGGCTTGCTGGGGCGAGAGCGCCGCGGCGCTGTAGACCAGCGCCGGCACCTGCGTCTGGCCAGCGCGCTGAGACGCCAGACAACGCTTCCAGCCACTCACCACCTGCAAAGGTGCCTGGGGAGAGGGCTGGCGCAGATGCACCGGCGAGAGGACACCGACCTGCGCCACGGACTGCTGTAAGGCCTGCAGGTCTGGCCGGTAGGTGACCACAAAGGTGTGATCCTCCAGAGCAATCTCACTGAGACTCACGTAACGCAAGGCAGGCGGCATAATACAAGGCTCACGAGGCTGAGACAGCCGGGGGCAGGGCTGTCAGTTGTTGTTGATAGTGCTGGGCTTTCGCTTCGTAGAGCGCGCCGCGTGCCGTATCGTGGCGTTTGCCGGCTCCCAAAGCCACGATACGGCATTTTTTGACGAGCTGGGCGAGGACCGCCTGCTGCTGCACCACATCCAGGGGCGCACTCAGGATACCTTCGAGCGCGATAATGCGATACTGGTCCAACACCGGCACGCAGCGTGACAGCTGGTCGGCATGGCCACCACGCTTGACGATGAGCCGTTCGGGTAGCAAGGTGACGGGTGTGCGCAGGGTCAGACGCAGCCAGAGCTCGTAATCTTCGCAGGCCGGCAGCGCCTCGTCAAAGCCGCCGAGTGCCTCCCACAGGGTCCGCCGCAGCATGATCGACGAGGGACTGATAATGCAGCGTGGCAACGAGGGGAGGAACAGCCAGCCATCGTGTTTCTGGTGGATGTGCCGGGGATTGACCCGCACGCCGTGCCGTATCCAGATTTCGTCGGTGTAGCAGGCCGCGACCTCGGGCTGTTGCTGCAACACGGCGACCTGGGCCGCCACTTTGGTGGGCAGCCACATGTCGTCTGAATCGAGAAACGCCACCAGGGAGCCACGGGAGGCTGCCACCCCACGATTGCGCGCCGCGCTGACCCCGGCGTGGGCCTGGCGCATGTACGTCAACACCGGGCCAAAGGCCTGCACCACAGCTGCTGTGGTGTCATGCGAGTCATCATCCACCACAATCAGCTCCAGGTGGGGATAGGTCTGCTGCAGCACGGAGGTGATGGCGTCCCCAATCCAGGCGGCACGATCAAACGTCGGGATGATGACACTGACCAGGGGTTCTCGCTGCCCAGTAGGCATGAACACCGCACGCCTCCATCCCTCGACGCTAGATGTCTGTTTGATAAATACACCACCAGTGCTCCAGGGTGCTGCCTGGGAGCGCCACGCTCCAGCGTGGCTTCTGGAGCCGGGCTGGAGCCCGGCGTTCCCAGGGGGGGCACTGGCGTAGGACTGACGACATGGACATCTATGGGGTCGCTTGCAACAGACTCTCCACCAGGAGATGGACTTTGGGAGTATTCCAGTCGCGGTAGCCGACGGCGCGTCCGACGATCTGCCCAGCGCGGTCGACGAAAAAAGTGGCCGGTGTGCCTGGCACGCCCAGAGACCTGCCGACCTTAGCGTCGGCGTCTAACACATGCGGAAACGTGAGATGATGCTTCGCCGTGTAGGCTTTGACCTTCTCTGGAGCTTCCTGCAGATTTACTGCCAGGACCACGAACCCCTGACTAGCATAGCGTTGGTGCAGGGCTTCAAGAGCTGCCCGCTCTCGTAGACAATGCCCTCACCACGTCGTCCAAAAGTTGACCAGCATCACCTGCCCTTTGAAGGACTGCGGTGAGACGGTTTTCCCCTCCACGTCGGGGAGGCTGATGTCTGGCCACGGGATAGGGCGTGGGGAACGCTCGACACGCGCCTCCGTCATCGGGTCGGCCTGGGCGGTCAATACGTCCCCCAGCTCAGCCAGCAGTCCCAAGCAGACGATGAGGGCTACAAATCCTCTCCACATCCTCGTCATACTATCCTCTCTGTTCAAGAAGCGCCAAGACCTCGACCCCAATCGCATCCGCCAGCAGAAAACCTGCTGGGGTCAAACGGAGGCACGAGGCCTGCAAGTGTATAAGATCAGCCTCAAGCATAGCCTGGAACTTGGGTGCTGACAACAGGCGTTGTGTTTCCCCGGGCTGGAGCACGCTGCCCTCACAGGTGCGCAGTTGCAACCACAGGCGTTCGTGTCTGGCCGCCGTCGGCTCCAGCACCTCACTCCCTTCCCAGGGCGCCTGGCCGCTTTCGACGGCATGCAGATAGGCTGGGAGGGGACGCAGGTTCCAGTGGCGCTGGCCCTGCAGCAGG
This sequence comes from Pseudomonadota bacterium, assembly GCA_005777235.1. GTDB lineage: Bacteria > Tectomicrobia > Entotheonellia > Entotheonellales > Entotheonellaceae > SXND01. The sequence continues at coordinate 10,200 of SXND01000187.1, read as the reverse complement.
GAATGGGCCGACAGCCCAACGCCGAGATACTCGGCCCCATGCCAGTACCCCCAGTTGTGCTGCGCCCGGCACCCCGGACGCGCAAAACTTGACACCTCGTAGTGCTCATACCCCGCGCTGTCGAGGGTCTCCATGACCCAGGTGTAGGCCCAGGCATCATCTTCTTCCGACACGGGGCTGAGGCGTCCCTGGTGCTGGCGGCGGGCAAAGCGTGTACCCTCTTCCAGCGTCAAGGAGTAGGTGGAAATATGCTCGGGGGCCAGAGCGATCAGCGTCGCAACGGTGGCCTGCCAGTGCGCCCGAGGTGCGCCGGGGATGCTAAAGATGACGTCGAGATTCACATTGCTAAAGCCAGCCTGCCGGGCCGCAGTATACGCCGCCTGGGCCTCTGCGGCGTTGTGCCAGCGGCCGAGGGTGTGCAAATCGGCATCCTGGAAGGACTGCACGCCCAGGCTCAAGCGGTTGATACCACAGGCCCGCAACGCTGCAAACTTGCTGGCATCAGCGGTCGTCGGGTTGGCTTCCAGGGTGATCTCGGCCTGGGCCGTCACACCAAACGTGGCGGCGGCGGTGTCCAGGATCCGCTGAATCTGGGCTGGGGCGAGGAGACTCGGTGTGCCACCACCGAAGAAGATGGTCTGCAACGGCTGCAGCGGTGTACGTCCGTGCCAGGTACGCATCTCGGTACAGACGGCCTCGACGTAGCGCTCATACAAGGTGGTGTGGCCGGTCAGAATGGTGAAAGCACAGTACGGACAGCGCTGGGGGCAGAAGGGAATGTGGATATAGAGGCCAAAAACTGGCATGATGTGAGCATATCCTATTGCGTGTATCTTCCACACACAGTGTCCGCGCCCTGCTGGGGGACCGTGCAGCGCTGTGCTCCCTGTATGCTCAGAGGTGAACGCCATGTCAACTCTACGGATAGCGTTCTTACATCTCGCCCCGTGTCCAGGGGATTTAACCTATAATCGGCAGCTCATTGCACACGCCGTCACCACGGCTGCGGCGCACGGTGCGGAGTGGATTCTGACGCCGGAACTCTGTGTCTGTGGCTATGACTTCCTGGATACACTGGGCACGGCATGGATTGTGCCGCCCCCGGATGCCTGGATGACCTCGCTGTGTCAGCGTGCTGCCCAATTAGCGGTCACCATATTTTTATCGCATCCCGAACAGGATAGCACGACAGGGAAGTATTATAATACGCTATTCGTCATCGCGTCGGACGGGCGTATCCTGGGCACGCATCGTAAGATCCATACCCTGTCCGGCGCTGAGCGCTGGTCGAGCCCCGGCGAGACAGCAGAGCCTGTCCTCGTGCCTCCGGTGGGCCAGGTGGGCATGCTCATCTGTGCTGATGCCTACACGACGAAGATTGCCACGCACCTCAAGGCGCAGGGTGCCCAGTTACTCGTCTCTGCGGCGGCCTGGGGACCAGGTATCCACGGCCCTGAAGGCGAGTGGGAGCGCTGTTCCCTGGAGACGGGTCTGCCTTTGCTGGTATGTAATCGTACAGGACTCGACCTGAAGCTGGGGTTTATCGGCGCCGAAAGTGTGGTGGTCAAGGACGGCCAGCGTCTCTGCACGTTCACGTCTCCCCGCTCCGCGCTTGGCCTGATCGAGTGGGATCTCGCGATGCAGACGTGTGGAACGCGGGAACCCCAGCGTGTGGACCTATAAAACAGATTTTCCTGTTGACAGGGCACTGAAGTACTTATTAGCATAAAAGAGTGCTACAATGTTCTACTCAAATCTCACCAAGTTGGCATGTATGATACATTCGCCATCTACGGCATGTAGAGGACGCTGACTATGCCTGACGTGGAATTACCCAACCCGGAAGAACTGGAAGAAATGAGTGCGAGCTCCTTTACCCGGCGTGTGGCGATTACCACGGCGGTGTATGCGGTGATGCTCGCGGTAGCCGCCCTCGGCGGCAATAATGCCATGAAAGATATGCTTCTGGCCCAGCAACAGGCCTCAGATCAATGGGCCTTCTACCAGGCTAAGGTGATTCGGGAGCACGAATATCGCATCCAGCAAAAGCGGCTTGAAGTCGAACTGGCCGAGCGTGGCGCCAGTCTGCTGCCAGACATCCGACAGCGCTACGATGCCCTGCTCGCCGATTTTACGGGTGAGGCCAAACGCTATAACGCAGAAAAGAAGGACATCGAACACGGGGCCAAGCGCCTGGAACAGGAACGGGACGTGAGTCGACAGCGCGATCCCTACTTTGACTTTGGGGAAGTGTTGCTGCAAATCGCCATCGTGATGTCCTCCGTGTCTATCTTGGCGCGCTCACGCTTGCTCTATGGCAGCAGTCTATTGCTCGCGTTGGGTGGGACGCTGCTCACGGTGAATGGCTATACGCTATGGATCGCCCTGCCCTTTTTCCACTAAGGAAGCACGCCATGGACACGCCCCAGCGTCACGCCGCCCCGTCAGACGCGGCCTATGCCGCCCCCATACCGCAGGTGTTTTACATTCACGACGACTTGAGCGCGGATGTCCGCCAGACGCATGGGGTGCAGTCTCTGGCCTATGATCTGACGCAGGCCCTCTTGACGCTCGTGCGTCGCCAGCCCGAGCGCGTAGTAGTGCTACACCTGGAAGCGCAGATCTGTGCCCTCGTCCAACAAGCCGTGCCCACCCCGTTTGCCATGACCATTGGCATTGGCCAAGCGGGTGCCCGGGTGGCTGAGCAACTCCAGCAGCGCACCGGCTGGTTTCCCGTGCGCTGTCAGGTGGAGGTCACGCGCGAAGAGGACGGACACGGGGGCTATACCCTGGTGAGCCCCGGCGGGTCTTCCCTGGCTGCGCAGTTGCAACGTGTGGACACGTCTTCCAGCGTGGCGGTGGTCGATGATACAGTGTTCTCTGGCCTGACCATGCGTGGGGTGTTGCAAGCCCTACCGCCAGCGGCTCTGGCCCGCACGCACGCCTTTTGCCTGCGCGGGGTGGCAGAATCGCTCCCAAGCATCCGCGCCCTCTGCCCGCTGTCGATTGGTTTTGCGGCTCCAGGACGTCTATTGGACGAGGTCAGTTTTATCAATGCCGCCGGGCTGGTCCGACGTATCAGTATTCGGCGCACCGGGCAACCGTCGTTAGCGTTCTTCGAGCGCCCTGAGTGGATGCACGCCTGGTTCCCCGGCTATGCTGATGAGGTGATTGCCCTGTGCCGGCGCCTCAATGCCCTGCTGGAGCCAGGGCCTGCCTAGCTTGACTCGCACCGCGTCAGCGCCCAGGTCTGCACACGACGTAACCATTCGGTGCGTTTGGTCGTTTGCCCGGCCTCAAGCCATTGTTCAAGGACGTGTCTCTCGACGCCAGGTAAAGCACTGCTCGCCGCCTGGGCGTGATACGTCTCGCCTGCCAACGTGAGAATCGTCAAAGCCTGTCCCGTGTAACGCCAGACTTCCGGCACGCCGACTGCGGCATAGATTGGTAGTTTGTTGAGCGAAGCATGGGTAATGTCAATTTCAATCACCACGTCTGGAGGGGAATCAACGGCCAGATCAAGCTGGGTTTTACCCCACACGTGCTCCACATGTTGCACGTAGAAACACGTATCGGGCTCAAAACCACGTTGCACATCCTCGCGCTTGAACGTCGTTGAACCGGCATGCAGAAACTCGATCTGCATGGCGACGGCTATCGCAGTAAAAAGATCATGGAACAGACGGTTGAGTTGCTCATGGACGAATGATGGCACGCGGATCTCCAGCATCCCCTGGTCATAGGTCACATACGCCACATGACCGTCTGCCATGTCAGCCAGCAAACAGTCGTAGGTTTTCCAACTGATGCCTGACAGGATGACGTATTGCTCCGCCTGTACTGCGGGAGGGAAAGCGCTGGCCATAGGCGGTACCTTTGACATGCTAAGGCAGCGTGCTGTCTTCTTCTAACCACCAGGGATACACTGGTTCTTCGTCAATCACCACTCTGAGCCCATCATAAGGCCGCAGCCGTTCAATCATCGCCTCGGCAATGGCCTTTTTGGCCACCGTATCCACCACAATGGGGGAATCCGGCAACGCTATATCAATTCGACGCTCTAACATCTCCTCCCAGCTCATAGCCACAACGTATCCTCGTCTCACGTCTGTCACCTACGCGCCGTGTTGTCCCCTCTCTCTCCGAGAGAGGGGACAACACGCTATGTGTACATCATCTGATTCATCGTGCCACTGCTGTGCCCCCCTGGGAACGCCGGGCTCTAGGCCGGCTCCCGGAAGCCACGCTGGAGCGTGGCGCTCCCAGGGGGGCACAGCAGTGGCACTGGTGGTACATTGATGAAACGGGCCTCTAGGCTATGGCCTATTTATGGAACAGATTCAAGGCTGAGCCAACGCGGAACCATTCGAGCTGCGACTCGCTATACGAGTGGTTGAGCTGCAGCTCTTCCGCCGTGCCATCGGCATGCTGTATCAGACAGCGCACCGGCTTCCCTGGCGCCATCTCGCGCAGACCTACCAGGCTGATACGGTCGTCTTCGCGAATGCGGTCATACTCATTCGGGCTCTGGAACGTCAGGGCCAGCAGACCCTGTTTCTTCAAGTTGCTCTCATGAATACGGGCAAAACTGCGCGTAATCACCGCCGCCCCGCCGAGCAGACGCGGGCACAGCGCCGCATGCTCACGGCTGCTGCCTTCACCGTAGTTGTGGTCACCCACCACCACCCATTTCACGCCCGCAGCCTGATAGGCACGGGCAATCTGGGCGAATGTCAGGCCCGTATCCCCGTTCAGCACGTTTTTGCCCTTACCGGCTTCATCGGTGTAGGCGTTAATCGCCCCCAGGAAGGTGTTGTCGCTGAACTTGCCCAGATGGCCACGGAAGCGCAGCCAGTAGCCAGCGGGCGAGATGTGGTCGGTCGTGGTCTTGCCCTTGGTCTTGAGCAGCACGGGCATGCCGGTAAAATCATTGCCGTCCCACGCCGTCCAGGGTTGCATGAGCTGCAGGCGCTCGCTGGTCGGGCTGACGCTGAGTTCGATACCGCTGCTATCCTCCGGCGGCGCGATAAAGGACGAGCGCCCGCGATCAAAGCCACGCGCCGGCACTTCCGGGGCAACCTGTGGTGGGACCAGCTTAAACGGCTTGCCGTCTTGGCCTATGAGGGTATCGGTCAGGGGGTTAAAGCTCAAACGGCCGGCGAGGGCCATGGCCGTAACAATTTCCGGGCTGCCGATGAAATTCATCGTCGTCGCCGAGCCGTCGTTGCGCGCCGGGAAATTGCGGTTGTACGACGTGACAATCGTATTGGCCTCAGTCGAGGCTTCTTGGGAGCGCCGCCATTGCCCAATGCACGGCCCACAGGCATTGGCCAGCACCATGCCGTTGATGGCGCGTAGGGCTTCCATCTGCCCGTCGCGCTCGATGGTCGAGCGCACTTGCTCTGAGCCCGGGGTGATCATGAAGGGGATGGCTGGTTTGACCCCGTGCGCCAGGGCTTGTTTGGCCACGTCGGCGGCGCGGCTCATATCTTCGTAGGAGGAATTGGTGCAACTACCAATCAGCGCCGAGGAAATGTGATCGACAAACTTGTTGTTCGGATCCGCCACTTCTGCGGCGAGTTTGGAGAGAGGGCGCGCCCGATCCGGGGAATGTGGCCCGACCAGATGCGGTTCCAAGGTTGCCAGGTCGATCTCGACAATCTGATCGTAACACGCCGATGGATTGGCCTCGCACTCGGGATCCGCCGTGAGCAGACTACGGTGCTGATCGGCCAGCCGGGCCAGCGCCGCCCGGTCGGTGGCTTCAAGGTAGCGCGCCATGCGTACGTCATACGGGAAGACCGAGGAGGTGGCGCCCAGTTCGGCCCCCATGTTGGTGATGGTGGCTTTGCCGGTGGCGCTGATCGAGGCTGTGCCTGGTCCAAAATACTCGATGATGGCGTTGGTCGCGCCGGACACGGTGAGCAGACCGGCCAGGTACAAAATAATATCCTTGGGCGCCGTCCAGCCGTTGAGTTGGCCGGTCAGACGCACGCCGATGACACGAGGATACAGCACTTCCCACGGCAATCCGGCCATGACTTCGACGGCATCCGCCCCGCCCACACCGACCGAAATGGAGCCCAGGCCACCGCCCATGGGCGTGTGCGAGTCGGTGCCAATCATCAACTGGCCAGGAAAGGCGTAGTTTTCCAGCGCCACTTGATGGATGATGCCGGCGCCGGGTTCCCAGAAGCCAACGCCGTATTTGGCCGCGGCGGAACGCAAGAAGTCGTACACCTCATTGTTTTCCTGTAGGGACTCACTGAGATCGACGCTGCCTTCCACCCGCGCCTGGATCAAGTGGTCGCAGTGGATCGTGGTGGGCACGGCAGTACGCGTACGCAGGGTCTGCATGAACTGCAGCATGCCCGTCTGGCCCAGCACGTCCTGCAGGATGACGCGGTCGGGGCGCAGCTGAATGTACGTTTTGCCGCGCTCCATGCCGGTGGTGTTGGGATCATCGAAGTGCGCAAACAAGATTTTGTCCGAGAGACACAGGGGCTTCCCCAGGTTCTTGCGTGCCACGGCAAGGTTGCGTTCCATGGTCTGGTACGCGCTAGTGACAAATTCTGGAGTGGAATCAACACTGACCATCATGCGGTCCTTCCGCTAAGCGAGACGATAGCACTCTCCCCCGGCGCGCTGGGGTGGCATCCGGGGTATTCACGTGGGCCTTGACCGCCCTACACAGTTGTGCGCTTTTGATAGCGCACTAGGATAGCATAGAGTCGGCGGTGGCGATACCAGGAAGCGGTGTTTTGCCTCCTACGCCCCTGGAGAAATACGTGCGGGGAGATCGCAGCGTAGCTGCGTGTAAGAGGCCAGAGAACATCGCTGTGAGGCTAACATCTGTGTGCCTGCACATGCGCCTGGAGGGCAGGCGGCATGTCCAGGAGTCCACGCTTCCATACGAGGAGCCTACGCGGCAGGGCTCCGCTACGCCACCTCTGCGCCAACGGTCGCATCCTCAACAGGCACGAGGTGCCGCGTCTGAGCCCAACGACACGAGCTGTGGGTTGGGATCAGACGGGCCAGGTGTCTTGACGATAGGCCATATCCCAAAACAGATATTCATACCGACAGCTCTCGAGGAAAAGCCGCGTCAGACGTGCCTGCTCCAGCGCTGAGGCGTCACTGGCCAGCCTGTCCAGCAGGGTGCGTAACCACGTGGCCAGGTCACCGAACTCCGACGCCGCGTAGGTCTCAATCCACGCGCTGTACAAGGGTTGCGAGGTCGGAAGGCCTTGCGCGGCGAGGCGTTGGCCAATGTCACTGTAATCCCACATACATGGCAGGAGTACCGTCACGATATCTGTGAGCGTCCCTGCATAGGCCGTGGTCAGGAGATGTTGCGTATAACTCCGTGTCCCCGGAGCGGCCTGCGTGGCTTCAAGCTCAGCGACGCTGATCCCAAACTGGGCGGCAAAGTCGCGGTGCAGGGCCATCTCGGTGTGCAGGGTCGCATGCAACAGCGCCGCGAAGCGTCCCATCGTCTCCACGTTGTCGGCCTTGGCCACCGCCAGGGCCAGCACACGGCAATACTCTAGGAGAAAGACGTAATCCTGACACATGTAATAGCGGAATGCCGCCAGGGGGAGGGTGCCGTCACCAATCCCGGTCACAAAGGGATGCTGGAAGACCCGCTCGCGCACGGTCTTTGCCTGCTGAGCCAACTGTGCAGTCAAGTGCATCGTCTACTGTCCCTCTTCTCCAGGAGTGGCTTGGTCTGCGAAGCTCTTGAGGGAGGGCCTGCCCTGCTCCACCCCACGGATATCCGCCCAACCTTCCAGAGCCTTACCCCGCACAGTGTACACAATCTTGGGCAGGCAGTCTGGCCGCTCGGTGTGCGACACCATCAGGTGGCGCGAGCCGTGCGTGTCGGGTCTCACGCGGCACCCTGCTACCCCACCCACAGCAAAAGCGGAGGCACTTGTGGGCACCTTTGCGTTGACAATATGCAGCCTCGCAGGGTACTCTTTCCTGTCATAGTGATCCACGGGAGTACTGGGGGGGCATAGCAGGAGCGGCTGATGGATTGGACATATCATGCGAGGACTCTGTTGCGAGCATTGCAATAACAGTCACGCTTTGGTTATAGAGGACACACCAATGCGAGAGCGCGGTTTTACGATGACGGAACTCATGATCACGCTAGCGATCATTTTTACTCTGAGCGCTGTCTCGGCACCCTTCTTGTCACGCTGGGTAACCAACACGCGCTTCACCTCGACAACGAATGCTCTTACCTCTACCTTACAACTGGCCCGGATTAAAGCTATTACTCAGAATGCCAGCGTACGCCTCCTTTTTGATATTCCAGAGCGCACCTACCAACTGCAGCAACGCGTTACGATGAACCCAGATCGATGGCAAGATCTCGACAAGGTAAAGAAGCTGCCGGCTGACGTACAAATTGTTAGTATAACCAGCAATCCGATCGTCTTTCAATCTGGGAGAGGGAGCACACCAGTAGGAGGGAATAGCACAATAAGGGTGGAAACTCCACAGGGCAGGAGAGCGGACGTGGTAGTGGCCCAGACAGGGCGTGTGAGGGTGGAGAGATTCTAAGGAAAGGATCAAGGACTATGCGTCGGCATACCCAAGGCGGTTTCTCCTTAACAGAGTTAATGATTGCCGTGGCCCTGAGTGGGACACTACTCGCGGGCGTCTATAGCACGTTTATTCAGCAGCGACGTATTGGTACGCAGCAAGAACAGCTCACGGAAGTCCGACAACTCGCCCGTGTCACCATGGACTCCATTGTCGAAGAATTCCGTGAGGCTGGATTTGATCCCGGTGGTCTGGCCGACGCGCAGCTCCCTGCCGATATACGGGAGGTCAATACGACTCGCCTACGTTTTACACGAGACTTAAATTGCAATGGCACCCTCTCCAACAGCAGTGTGGTTCCCCAAGACACTTCAAATGAGGATATTGCCTATTTCTTTGATGCCCCTGAACGCACTCTCCGCCGTTTACCCTATATTGATGGCGTCGCATCCGGTGGGGGAGCGCAGCCGGTGGCGAGTCATATTCTCACATTCAAACTCTGCTATTTTGTATCGACAGATGCGCTGGGACAATGCACTGCCACACCTAGAGCTCTCGACATCCCGAATATCCGAGCGGTACAGGTGACCCTGACGGCGCACGCCGCTAAGGCAGAGCCCACCTATAATGACCCAGATCCGAATCAGCCCGCCGCGTATAAGCATTACCGCAAGGCGACACTGACGTCCATTGTGCGTTTCAGAAATCTGGACGTAAAGCGTGGGGGAACAGCAACGACCCCTCCGGTACCGGTGCAGTTTAACCAGTCATGTGCCCTCTGATGACCGTGAAGAAGGAAGACTCTCATGCATTGGCGCTTAGCACATTTGCCCCCACATCGGGGCATGTATCAACCTCAGCCCCTGGAGCGTCCACGGGGGGGGGCAACAGGCGGTTTTTCGCTGTCAGAAGTTCTGCTCGCTATGGCAGTCTTTGCTATTGGCTTAGCTGGCGTAGGCGGTATGCAGATAACATCTATTCGACTCAACGACAAAGCCCATGACACGACACAACTGGCCATCGTGGTCGAGGAGCAGATGGAACATCTCATCACCCTACCCCTGACTGATTCTAGACTGCAAGACCCACTCCCAGCCCTCGGGCAGAGTCCCACGTATTGTGTGCTGTATCCCGTCGAGGGTCTCCGACCGTGCCAAGATCCGAATTTTATCTCCGCACACCGCGCCGAGGGGACACGACAGTATTGCGTTGTGACGACAGGGGCCACATGCTCTGATACGAATTTTCCTCCACCAACATCGGGCTATAAAGTCTTGTGGACAGTGGATATTGACAGATTTGGTAATGCTGACCTGCAGGCACCGTACATGCTACACACAAACCTTACAGTATCCCAGAATATACAATCCAGGACAGCGCAAACGAAGCGCTATCAGATGTCCTTCTCCCGCCTCGAGAGCCCCACACTCGTTGCTCCCTAAAACAGGCAGGGTGGCCTTTAGCGTAACCCAGGCCACAAGCGCACGCCAGACCGACGCTTACTTGTTGGCGACGGCTTTGACCTGGGTGAGGTCCGTCAGGCCCTGGAGCACCTTGAGCACCCCATCCTGCAGCAACGTCGTCATCCCCTCCGCCCGCGCACACGCCCCCACCTCGGTGATCCGGGCCCGCTGTTGCACCAACCGT
>SXND01000186.1 GCA_005777235.1 Pseudomonadota bacterium | reverse complement strand
GATGCCGCGCTCGCGTTCCAGATCAATGCTGTCCATGACGCGTTCTTGGACAATTTCATTGGTCCGGAAAATGCCACTTTGCCACAGCATAGCATCCACCAGTGAGGTTTTTCCGTGGTCAACGTGGGCGATAACGGCGATATTACGAATGTTGTGTATCGACTGCATAACGTTACTGTAACTTTCTCTGAGAAGACGCACATGTCGGAAGGAAACGAGGGTCAGGCCAGTGGGCGAGGGTCGGGGGTGGTGCCGAGGCGCTGCCGGGCCTGCATCCCCACCCTCTCCCGGCGTGAGAAGGCGTACACTAGGTAGACGTGACCGCGGGGCTAGGGAATGCCGTGCTCGACTTTGTATTCGTCCCAATGCTCTTTCAGCCAGACAAACTCCTGGAAATTCGAGCGCGTCAGAAAGGGGTTGTGGACACGCTCGTGACCGATGGTGGAGGAGGGTGTGGGGCCGTAATCATGGCCAGGATACACTTCCACGCTGTCGTCGAGCTTCATGATGACGTCGTACAGACTGTGGAACTGATTTTCCGTGTTGGCGCCCTGGGCAAATGAGCCGCCAATACACCCGACAAAGAGCGTATCGCCAGTCATGAGCTTGCCGTTGACCAGGATGCAAATGGCGTCCACATAATGCCCCGGCGTGAACAAAATCTCGATACGTTGCGTGCCGACTTGGATGACATCCCCGTGATTGAGGTGGACGTCGGGATGCACGCGCGCGTCTTTGTAGGCGGCGAGTTTCACCGCGCCGGTATGGAACACGCCATTGCCTGCCGTATGATCGTTGTGCGTGTGGGTATTCAAAATATACGCCACGGTGAGGCCGAGGTCTTTGACCCGGGCTTCCAGCTTGCTCGTGTCATAGCCGGGATCAACCACGGCGCACAAGTGGCTCTCTTCATCGCCGATGAGATAGCTAAAGTTGCGATCGCCACCGGCATCAATCTGCTCAAAAATCATGCCTCCCTCCTTTATGCCAGCCTGTCCACATGGGACCAGATATCTGTTGCATCAACGCACGACCAGTCCAATCCCTTCACGGGCAAGGTCCGCGAAGAATCCCCGACTGGTGCAGGACTTACAAAATGGACATCTAGGCCCCCAGCTGGAGCTTATCCGCCATGATGTCCGTCAACAGGGCCTCGTAGAGCGTCTCCATCCCACCGGGCATGGTCTCACGCAAATAGTGAATCATATGGATCTTAAAGCGGTCATCGTGCAGAGGATATTGCTGCGATAACGTGCGCGCCTGCGCGATGAGTTGCGGGCTTTTGAGCGCCAGCTTCCCAAGATAGAGACTGGCCGTGATAGGCTGCAATTTGCCGAGAACCTCGCGTGTATGGGTCCATTCCCGAGACATACGATCATCCTTCTGACGACTGTGACGCGTGCGAGGTAGCGTGGGTGATGCAACACAGTATAGCATACTGGAAGGGTACGCCTGTATTGCGCCTGCCGATGGCAGGCCGGGTATGGCCTGGGAGCGCAGGCATCTGGCCCGTGCTCCCAGGCAGAGGCTTGGCACACGAGGAGCTGTGGCAGTGCACTAGGCCGCAGGACTTGCCACGGCTTGTGGCGCTGCGGCCGTAGCCGTGAGGGATTTCCCGGTGGCTGGATCGACCTCAAAAGGACTGAACAACTCCAACTCTTTCCCCATCTCACGGACCGCAGGGATGACCTCTTCGCCCATCAGGCGCAGACTGCGCATCTGGTCATCGTGGCTCATGGCTCCATCCCCGTCCCAGAAGAAGACGCTACCGGGCCGCAGGTATTCGAGGACGTGGCGGATTTTCGGCAAGACGCTCTTCGGGGTGCCGGAGATAATCGACAGATCCTGGACTTGGTCTTCGTACGGCCGACGATTCGTGCCAAAGCGACCGGCCGGCCCAAAGGCGGTCGCTGCCAGACGCTTGGAGGTCCGTGAGGTATGGCCCGGCAGATTCATGATGGCCGGGTTCACCGCACCCTCATTGCCAACCAGGAACGGATTGCTCACCCCCGACAGATATTTCCGTCCGGCTTGCTCCGCCAGTTCCTCCGTCTCATCCACGTGCACTTTGAAAAGATAGGAGAGGTTCTGCGTGCCCGACTCATAGCCTTCTTCCGCCGCGGTGTCGTGATACAGTTGAAAGGCTTCCTTGGTGGGGCCGAGCTTCGTCGCCAGCAGCACCAGGGGATAACGATGCCGGGCCGTCCACTGCACCGTCTCAATACTCACCGTGGACGGAATCCAGATGGGCGGATGCGGCTGCTGCAACGGTCTGGCCCACGGGTTGACGTAGCGATAGTGGTAGTGCTTGCCTTCCCAGCGAAAGGGGCCTGCCGTAGTCCAGGCTTTGATGAGAAAATCATGGGCTTCCTCAAAGCGCTCGCGGTTGAAGTGCGGGGGAGCATTGTGGGCCACGCTTTCGCGGCCGCCGCCACGCACGAAGCCGGAGACCAGACGGCCGTAGGAGATCATGTCGATCATCGCCAGTTGCTCGGCAAGCCAGAGCGGATCTTCCCAGATCGGCAGGATATTCCCCAGGATGATAATTTTGGCTTTCGTGGTCACACGCGCCAGAATGGAGGCGCCCACGTTGGTAACGCCTTGCATACAAAACGGCGTGCTGTGGTGCTCGTTGAGCATCAGCGCGTCAAAGCCCACCTCCTCGGCGTAAATCTTCTCGTCGAGATAGCGATTGTAGAGTCTGGCGCCCACCTGCGGATTGTACGACTGATTGCTGACGCTCAGATCGAGACTCTGCGTCCCCATGAGGCCGGTGTTATCGTCCTGCCAGGGTTGTTCTGTAAAATGTCCAATGAGCATAGTGCCTTCCTCCTCGGTTGACTAACTAGGCCTGCAAAAACTCGTGGACTATCCGCACAAATTCCTCGGGCTGTTCCACTTCTGGACGGTGCCCACAGTGGTCGAGGACGGTGAGCCGGGCCCCCGGAATCGCCTGGCGATAGGCCTCACCTGCGCTAACGGGCACAATGGTGTCCTGCTGACCCCACACCAGCAGCGTGGGCAGCTTCCGTAAACGGCGCAAGACGCGGGGCAGATTCGGGTTGTGCATATAGGGACGCCAGCCGACGAGACTCGCCAATTCGCGGGCTAACTCCTGGATCTCCTGTTGCTCGGGGGTGGGCGTGGCTTCACACAGTTGCCGGGTCTCTTCTGTGCCGGTCGGATCGGCAAAACTCGTGCGCAGGTACTCGCGTGCCACCACTAAAAACATATCAAAGATTTCGCCCACGGGTGGCCGCACGCCCATAGCACCCACCAGCACAAGGCGCTGGAATTGTTGCGGGCACATGGTGGCCATTTCTGCCGCGAGCCAGCCGCCGAGGGAGCCCCCAATGACGGGCACCGGCCCAAGCCCCAGATCGTCCAAAGCGTCGAGATACCAGCAGGCCAGATCCCGCATGTTCATGATCCAGTCTAAGCGCCCCGACTCGCCACAACCTGGGTGGATGGGAATGTACAGCGTGTAATGCTGGGCCAGAGCGGCGTGATAGCGTAGCCAGCCGGGATGGCCCATCTCATCATGGAGCAGGAGGAGGGGTGTGCCCGTCCCCCCGCGAATAAGTTGCAGCGGGATGCCAGCCGCCTCCACTGTGGTCTCAGTCCAAGGCGCGGAAGTTGTGGTCATGATACGGCACCTACCTTTCATGGCTCTCAAGAGTCAGCAACGATGTCTGGGTGTGCGAGAAGTACGAGCGCAACACGTCTCCCTCTGCTCTCGGCAGAGACGCCGTGTGATAGTAGCTAGTGCGGGGCTATCGTGTTATGGTGGGGCGCATCCTAACACGGGGCGCCCCCAGGTGTCAAAACTTCCCAGGGGGCGCAGGTGTGCCGCCACGGTCTGCCGTCAAAAGCTCCACTGCAGCCCCATGGTCACTTGCGGGGTCTCGCCCAGGAAACGCGCCTCAACATTGACCACGAACTCCCCACCGGGAAAATCGCTGAGGGGATAAATATTGACCCCAACGAACAGGCGCGCTGGGATATCACTTTCGAGGCGCACCTTGGTGGTGGGATTGCGTTCACGGATGTTAAGCGTGGCCTTATGATACGCCCCACCGCCATAAAACTGAAACGCCCCAAAACGCCGTGAGCCCAGTCCGAGGGCGACATCCACTTCGTCGACGGTGGCGTCGCGGCGCGGGTTGTGGTTATCGTCGCTCTGAAAACGCAGGTACTGCCCCATCAGGCCGGCGCTTCCCCACGAGAGTCGAAACAACCGTAAGCGCGCCCCGCCGCCATAGGCCAAGCCAAAATCGCCATTCAATCCGACCCGCGACACGTTGATATCAGCCACACCAAAACGGCCATAGATCTCGCTCCAATCCGTTGGGGCAAAGGCCGCGGTGAGGAGGCCGCGGGCGGTGGTGGCGTTGGCCTTATCCAGGCGGTCGAGGGTTTCCTGGAAGCTATCCCCCGCCAGCTCAAGACGGGCATGCCACTGCCGCAGGCGCGGTACGGGATACCCTAGCATCCCGGCAGAGACCGTGCTCCCAAGTAGGTGGAACACCCACAGTATCATGACGCTCCACACGCGCAGTTGTCCTTTTACATGCATCGCGTCGCTCCACCGTCCATGTCGACGAGAACCCTATGAAGAGACGAGGCACATGCGGACACCGCAGGCACCACCAGGGCTGTGCCCCTACATTGACGCGCGCCTGTCACCAGCGCGGTTTTCCCGCGTAAACCAAACTCCATGGCGTGGTGTGTCCTTTTTGACATCCTCCCCGGCCTGAAGTCCGGGGATTCCGGAGCCCACACCAGGAAGGTTCATGTTCTGAGTCGACGACCAGCCCTTACGAGCCAGCCGTTTTCCGTACCATGTGCAGGGGCAAGTCATGTGCCCCGTCCGCTGGAGCCTCAAGAACCAGCGGACAGCACAGCCCCTGCCAGTCGCGGATATTTTGTGCCGCGTTGGCGTCGGCGTGTGCATGATAGTGGCAGCGTGGGCAGTCAAACGCATGATGCTTGCGCGTGCCCAGGGCGCCACAGCGATGACAGCTTTTGCTCGTATACGCCGCGGGGACTTTCTCCACCGCCACACGGGCAAGCTGGGCTTTGTAGGTAATGAACTGTTCCAACTGGTAGAACGGCCAGTAGTCGCGGTTCTGCCCTGCGTCGGTCTTCGTCGTCTGGCGCTGCCTGGAACGAGACCGGATACCCGACAAGTCTTCCAGACGGAGCCCAGCACCACACCGCTGCGCCAGCCCCACCACCTCTTTGGAGAGACAGTGATTGATATGCGTGATGATGCGCCCTTCATGCCGTTCCAGCTTTGTGACCGCGCGCTGCTTGCCAGCCGCTTGCAGTCGCTGACGGCGCTTAGCGTACACGCGGCGGATGTGGCGGAGACGTTTGGCTTTCCAAAACATCACCGGGCCCTGAGGGGTGGCAGCCGCCAGAGGGATAGTATGTCCACGATCAATACCGAGCCATTTGCCTGTCGGCTCAGCGTCGGGAACCTCCATCGACACCGAGAGACAGGCATACCACAGGCCCTTCCTGGAGCACCAGAGTTTGATCGAGCCTGGGGAAGCCCGCCCAGCAAGGATCGCCTCAAGCCAGGGCTGGTGCGCAGCCTGATGCACGGCCAGTGGGAGACGTTTCTTGATGCCCCGTCGCACACCAAAGGACACCGAATACGTCGCTCCCACTTTATGCAGCGTCCAGTTCTGGTTGTTGGTCTCGAGTGGCAGGCCCCGAAACTGCCGCACCTTCGTGCGGGCGTTGGTGTTACGTATGGTTTGATTGATCCAGGCTGAGCCGATCTCGACATGGACAAACGATTTGCTCGTCAGTGTACGCCGCACGTCGTGTGGCAGCGCCAAGATGGTGTTCGCTGTCGCCGTGTTGAGCGCCTGCAGGCGGGCGAACTCCGCAGCTTTTGCCCGATTGAGACGCAGAAAGGGAAGTTTGAGAATTTTACTTGCTGTACTCATGTGTCCAAAGATAATTTATCTTGCAGAATAATGCAAGTTAAATCTTTTGCTCACCTCCAGGGCAAGATCCTTCGATCCTCGCCGTGAACGACGGGGCTTTACGGAGCCTGGGGTAACGTTGCTGTCGGCTGCGTACTCCCACCTTCCCCTAGCGCAAGCGCCGCCGTCGCGGGGACGTCTGGGCGCCTCGAATGGCCCAGATCTTATCCCACACGGCTGCCGCTTCGACATCGCGATTCAGCTTTTCCAACAAGAAAGCCAGACGCTGTGCCACGTCGAGGTTCTCACCATCGACCTCGAGGGCACGTTGATAGGCAGAGATGGCCGGCTCGTACTCCCCGGCGTGTTCATGCAGCATGCCACGTTGCACGTGCTCTTCCAGGAGGGTCAGGGCGCGAGGTGGGGGCTCTAGTGGGGACTCTGGTTGGGTCCGCGAGGGAGATGACTGGACCACAGAGGGAGTGGGCGCGACGCCGAGAGGGCTGGCCGTGGACCGTGGCGGCATGTCTGCATCCTGTTGCAAGGTATCGAGCTGTTCGAGGAGATGATCAATCTCCGGTTCATACGGCGGCTCGGCGCCGGCCACGCCCTGGATGTGGCTTTCTAACTCCGCCACCCGGGCCCGCAAGTGCTCATTCTCCCACTCCAGTTGTTGCTTTTCCTCACGGAGCCGCGAGACCAGCATGGCCGTTTCGCGAATCTTCGCTTCCAACAACTCGAATTTTTCAGCGTACATGCTCCCCCCCCCGATGCTTCTGGGCCGGGCGAGGCTGCTCGTGCTGGTGGGCATCCGGTTCTTTCGTGAGCAGCTCTAGCATGGCCATAAGGCGATCAAGACGCGCTTCTAGGGCGCTATGCTCTGTTTCATGCATGTGGGCTTGGTGTTCGGCTTGGACGGCACGCTGACGCCAGGCCTCAAGGCGTTCACGGGATTCCGCATCGTCGTACTGACGCTGCACGGGGCGTCGTAGATGCTGGCATTGATCCTCGGGGATGACATTGGCGTACCATGCCCCCTGACTTTCCATCACCGAGACCATCACGTACACTCGGTTGTTATATTGGATGCACTGCCCCACTGCCAGCAGGTCACGAGCGAGCGTACATGCGATGCCAAGCGAGGTATTGGCGAATCCGTAGACTTTGCAGCATACTTGCATGCATGTCCCCTTGCTCAGCTGCGGGCCGGCGTCATACGCACCATCTAGATCATACACGGAACACAAAGTCCTTTTTTGTGTTGGGTGGGAGGTCACTGTACTGTGGAAGCGCTGACCTTGTCAACGCGAAAAGTCACGGCCTCCAGCGCCTCCAGGGACGGACGGGACGTCAACCACGCGAGCCTCTCAGCGGGTAAAAGGCCGTGCCACCATGAGCAGCAAAATCACCGTCACAATGGCCGCGGAGACATACGTCCACTGCTGCCACCGCCGTTCGTGCTGCGCCAGCGCCGCGGTAGCTTGGCCACCGAGTGCAGGGGTATCCGCCGCCGCAATCATGGCTTTGCGGGCCGGCAGCACCAGCATGTGCCAGAGGATCACCCAGCCGGCGAAGAGCGTCAGGCTGAGATGAATCCAGCCATTGCCCTTCCAGCCGCGTTGGAACGCCAGCACCAGGCCCGTCACTAAAACGATCACCCAGCCTGGCAGGGTAAAGAGCAGATCTGCCGTACGCATGCTGCGGTTGGCCACCGACCGCGCCTGCTCACCCCCGGCGGCTAAGAGTTTGCGCCAAAACGGCGCCATGAGGAGATTCCCAAGCAGCAGCACCACCGCCAGGATGTGGAGAAATTTCATCAAGTCATGCATGTTTTGTCCTTAGAGACGCGTCTATCGTTGACGGCCACCAGAGGTTTTGACCGCCTCTTCGCGTTGCCGTAGTTCCACCCGGCGAATTTTGCCGCTGATGGTTTTGGGGAGTTCCGTCACGAACTCGATTTCCCGCGGGTATTTGTAGGGCGCGGTGACGCGCTTGACGTGCTCTTGCAACGCCTCCACCAGCGCTGGCGAGGGCTGATAGCCTGGGGCTAAGATGACAAACGCTTTCACCACCGCGCCGCGCATTTCGTCCGGGCTGGCGACCACGGCGGATTCCATCACCGCCTCGTGCTCAATGAGCGCACTCTCCACCTCAAAGGGACCAATGCGATAGCCAGCACTGATAATCACGTCATCGGCCCGGCCCACGAACCAGAAGTAGCCCTCGTCATCCTCGATGCCACGATCGCCGGTGATGTACCAGTCGCCACGAAAGGCATTGGCGTTTTCGTCTGGATTTTGCCAATACTCCTGAAACAGCCCCACCGGGCGCTCGGGCTTGACGCGGATGGCAATATCGCCTTCCTGTCCCGTGGGCTGCACCGTGCCGGTGTTGGCATCGATAATCGCCACATCAAAGCCCGGGATCGGCTTACCCATCGAACCGGGCTTCACCGCCATGCAGGGATAATTGGCGACGAGAATGGTGGTTTCCGTCTGCCCATAGCCGTCGTAAATGGTCAGGCCGGTGCCAGCCTGCCAGGCGACAATCACTTCAGGATTGAGCGGTTCGCCGGCGCCGACACAATGCCGCAGTTGCGGGAGATGGTAGCTCGGCAAATCTTCGAGGACCATCATGCGATACGCCGTTGGGGGTGCACAAAACGTCGTGACCCCGTAGCGCTGCAGGAGCCGCAACGTCTCCTGCGCATCAAAACGCCCGGTGCTGTGTTGGATAAACACCGCCGCCCCCATGCGCCAGGGGCCGAAGAGATTACTGTACGCCGCCTTGGCCCAACCCGTGTCCGAGAGATTCCAATGCAGGTCGTCGGGCTGCAGATCGAGCCAGTATTTGCCCGTCACAACATGTGCCAACGGGTACGAAGCGTTGGTATGCAGGACCATCTTTGGGCCGCCGGTGGTCCCGGAAGTAAAGTAAATCAGCGCCGGATCGCTACTGCGCGTCGGCACCGGCGTGAAATCCGTGCTGGCCGTGGCCATGGCGGCGTCATAGGTCAGCCAACCGGGCCGGGCACTGCCGACCACGATACAATGCTGCACGGTCGGGCACTCGGCGCGTATCTCCTCGACCTTGGCCGCATTCGCGTCATCGACGATGACCACGGTGGCCGCCGCGGTGTTGATACGATACACGTAATCTTTTGGCGTCAGCAGCACCGTGCCGGGCATGGGAATGGCCCCCAGCTTCATCAACGCCACCACAATACTGTGCCACTGCGGCAGACGCGGCAGCACCAGCATGACGCCATCGCCCTGCCGTACGCCCAGACTCTGTAAGGCATTGGCAAAGCGATTCGACTCCCGGCGCATGTCAGCAAAGGTGTAGCGCGCCTCCTGCCCAGTGTCGTCGATCCACAGCATGGCGAGCTTGTCGGGATCCTCGGCCCAGCGGTCTACAACATCGGTTCCAAAGTTAAAATAGGCCGGTACGTCGAGCCGAAACGCGGCTCGCTCCTGCGCGTAATTGCTCATGTTGGCCACTGCATACTCCTTGTGCTGTCTGCCCAAACAGGTTGCAATTTTTCGCATCATAACCTATAACCACGCCGAGAGCGAGTCCAGAAGCCCCGTGCACAGGGCCATGCAGTGTGTGGGCTTACCTCTCCCAGCAACACCTCGTCTGTTGCTTGCCCAAGCTGGACCATTGCATGACCCGTCCTAGCCCATTGCTGGAGTTCTATTGAAGGAGACACGCATGCCGATACCGACCTGGCGGGAAGAATCGATCAACGTCGCTGGCCTGGCGACGCATTTCTATCGCGGAGGTGACGGCCCGCCGCTGTTGCTGTTACATGGGGGAGAACCCAACCCCGGCTGGTTGCAACATCACCAGGCCCTCGCCGAGCGCTTTAGTGTGTATGCCCCCAGCCATCCGGGCTGTGGCCACACACCGG
Organism: Pseudomonadota bacterium; assembly: GCA_005777235.1. Lineage (GTDB taxonomy): Bacteria > Tectomicrobia > Entotheonellia > Entotheonellales > Entotheonellaceae > SXND01. Next base: position 5,440 of record SXND01000186.1, on the reverse strand, counting down.
GGGCGGCCTGGATGACGAATATCGCCGACATGGCGCTGTTTTACCTGTGGTTCATGGAGGCCGTGGGGCTCGACAAGGCGCATGTGGTCGGGCACGACGTGGGCGGCTGGCTCGCCGTGGACATGGCCACCATCTGCCCGCAGGTGGTCGATCGCCTGGTGCTGGTCGATGCCATGGGCCTCAAACCGCAGCGCGGCGAGATTCTTGACCTGTTTTTGATCACCCTGGCGCAGGTGCGCGACAAGTCTTTTTTTGATCCGAAACAAGTCCCAGAGTGGCCACAACTCTACGGCCAGCCCCCCACCCCGATAGCCATAGACCAGGACGAAGCAGCGCTGGAAACTATGGTGCGCCTGTGCTGGAAGCCCTACATGCACGAATTCCGCCTGCCGGCACTCTTGCCACGCATCAACCGCCCCACGCTGATTGTCTGGGGCCGTGACGACGCCATTACCCCCCTGGAATGCGGGGAGTTGTATCAGCAGTATATCACCGGCGCACGCCTGGCCGTGATCGACTCCTGCGGCCATTGTCCACACATCGAGCGCCCCCAGGCCTTTGCCGAGGTGGTACGGTCGTTTCTCCGTTAAACGCTGGTCCCACACCGAAAGGGAGATCGCTTCATGCAGGTTTACTATTTTACCGAGCTACCGTACCACGAATATCCTGACGAGGAAGGCGCCAAATACCCGTCCATCCGCCTGACCTTTCCGAATACGTTTTATGATCCGCACAAGGCCCACAGCCTGTTCCACCGCTACCTGGATGAGTACCAGTTTTGCGAGGAAATGGGCTTTGACGGGCTGATGATTAATGAGCACCACAACACGCCGTCGTGCATGAACGCCACGATGAATCTCATTGGCTCGATCCTGGCGCGCAATACCAAAAACGCCAAAATCCTGCTGCTCGGCAACGTGCTGCCGATCTGGGACAATCCCCTGCGCCTCGCTGAAGAGCTGGCCATGCTGGACATTTTGTCGAATGGCCGCCTGATCTCCGGCTTTGTACGCGGCACTGGCGTCGAAAGCGTCTCGTCCAACACGAATCCGGCCTACAATCGCGAGCGCTTTGAGGAGGCCCACGACCTGATCGTCAAAACCTGGAGCACCCCCGGCCCGTTCCGCTGGGAGGGCAAGCATTTTCATTACCGCGTGGTCAATCCGTGGATCGTGCCGATCCAAAAACCCCACCCACCGATCTGGGTGCCCGGCAGCGCCAGCCCGGACACGGCGCAGTGGGCCGGTCGGCATGGCTATACGTATGTAGCCTTTTTGACGCCGCTGAACATGACCAAGGAACTGTTTGGTATCTACCGTGAGGCCGCCTTAGAGGCCAAGAAGACCGTCACGGACGATAATTTTGGCTATTTGCTGTGCTGCTATGTAGCCGATACGGAAGCCAAGGCCCAGGAAGAGGCCAAGCATTTTCTCTGGCGCATGGGCGAGACCGTGCGTGGCCCACGCGAGTTTTTTGCCCCGCCGGGCTACCGCAGTCGGGCCGCCTCGCAGATGGCCGTGCGCCGCCGTACCAGTGAAAGCAAGCCGCTGGGCGAGCAGAGTCTGGCGGAGTTACAGGCCAATCACCATGTGGTCGCTGGCACGCCGGACACGGTGTTGAAAAAGCTGCGCTACCTGAAAGATGAGCTCAACATGGGCCATCTGGTGTTCTATGGCCAGGAATCGCGCATGTCGCACGAGGCGACCATGCGCTCGATTGAGCTGTTTGGCAAGGAGGTCATGCCCGCCATCCGCGAGTGGTAGACGGCGTGCTGGCCCAGGTCTCACGCGGGGCCTGGGCCGGGGTCGGCGTCAATACTGGCTCACCCACGAGACCACGGATGTCTGTATTAAGTCCTTATAGACTTATATGAGAGGAAAGTCCAAAGGATGGAGTATGTCAACAAGAGAGTTGATGCAAGCCGATCTTGACACCCTCAGCGACGAAGACCTGGATGCGCTCTAGATGGTCATCAAGCAATTCATCAAGTCCAAACAGCACACGAAGCCACAGAGTTTAATGGCCACCCTACGGGGTATTCACATCGATGCCCCCCGGATTTTGCCACGAATCTCGATCTCTATACGAGCGGAGAAAAGCGTGCCGAGCCGGATCTTCGTTGATACGCTCTTCGTGATTGCCCTGATTAATCGCCGGGATCGATAGCATCAGCAGGCGCTCGACTTGGCGGAGCAACACGAAGGCCATCCTTTGCTGGTGACGGACGCTGTTCTCCTAGAGATTGGCAATGCCTTGGCACGGAGCTACAAGCAGGAGGCCGCGGCGATCATCGCACAGTTCCTCGCCGCAGCGGAAGTGGACGTGGTACCTCTCCCCCCTGGTGGTTTGCGCCAGGCTTGGCCCTTGTTCACGGCACGCCAAGATACGGCCTGGGGACTGGTGGATTGCATCTCGTGCGCTGTCATGCGTGCAGCCGGGGTGAGCCAAGCCTTGACCTTCGACCCACATTTCGTTCAAGCGGGCTTGCAGGCTTGGATGCGAGAGACCTCGTACAGCTCACGGGAGGTTTGTGGGATACACGAGAATGTAGACGCACCTCCTCCTTCTGTGTCTCATGAGTATGCTCTTCCCTGTCAGCACCACGGCGCAACCCTGCGTCGCCCTGGTCATGGGCAATGCCGCCGACCAAGACGCCCCCTTCGAGAATCCGCTCAACGATGCGCAGGATATGGCGCAAACCCTCACTGCGCGAGATGTCTGTTTCATAATACGCTGCCAGTTCTCCAGGGTTTTCCCTGGGACCGCCACGCTCCAGCGTGGCTTCCGGAGCCGGGCTGGAGCCCGGCGGTCCCGGGCACTGGCGTAGGACTGACGACATGGACATCTAGGATGCCAGGTACTGGAAGCCACCAATGCCAGCAAAAGTATAGTTCCCGTCACACGAATGGATACTCATGAACAAACGATGTGTGATAATGGCTTCCCAAAAACCTCAATTTGGGAGCAACGGGTGTGGCAACGCAAGGGAGCCCTCTCACACCCGAGTTTAAGAGGGTAATCGTATTGTTAAAGGACTATTTTGATCGTACGCAAGATGATGTGCGTGAACAGGATTATTCGTGTGCTGAGCGCGCTGCACAGGCCTTAGGAGTAGGGATAGCAACGGGGAAACGGGTCATGGCGGACTTTCACTGAGGCCCCGATGTGTTGGACCGGGGCGCAGCGCAGTGTCGAGGCCGTCCGCCCAGGGCCATCGCGGACTCTCGGCAGACCATGACCAGGGACTCTGTACGTCAAGCGAACCGAGAGGGCACGCACATTACGCTTGAGATGGTAGCTGCACAGCTTGCGAAGGAAACTCCTGATCAACAGCGCAGTCTGAGGACACTGGGTCGTACGCTGGATAGATGGGGCTTTACATTCGGGAAGGGAACGCGCGCCCAACACCTCAAGGAAAAAGATCATGTGGTCGCTGCGCGTCAACGCTCTCTCCGCCAAAAGCGTGCCAATCGCCAGAGAGACGAGGTGATTCGCCCCGAAGTCTATTTAGATGAGTCGTATGTGAATACGAATCATAGCAACGATTTTCTGTGGTATTGCGATGACGATGGTCCAGGGGTACAAAAGCCGACAGGCAAAGGAGAATGGCGCATCATTCTCCATGCGATGACCAAGAGTGGCTGGGTCCCCGGAGCGAAATTGACCTTGAAGAGCACCAAGAAAACAGGGGACTATCATGGCCAAATGAACCATAACCTCTTCACCAAATGGTTCACCGAGCAGTTGGTGCCCAACATCCCTGGCAACGCGTGGCTGCTCATGGATAATGCGCCATATCACACGGTCCTCTCTCGGCATTCAGCTCCGACTGCACCCTGCACAAAAGACAGTCTCTACACGTGGTTAAGTAAACAGGGGCTCCCCATGAGAGACGATTGTTTCCAAGCCGAGTTGGTAGAAATGTTGGCGAAACTGGCCCCGGTACCGACCTACGCGCTTGATGCACTGGCTGCTGAGCACGGACACGAGATATTACGCACGTCGCCCTATCATCCCGCACTCCAATCCATTGCAACATGTTGGGCAGTTTTTCAAAAGCAGATTGCACGAAAAAACAAGTGCACCAGGGCGCATCTCCTGGAGCAACGTGATCACCCTCGCCGTATCTGTGTGCGAGTCGAGGCGCACTGCGACAACGCATGGACGCTCACACCTGGGAAGCCGGTGCACAAGAGGGTGGAGACTGCGAGGTGCATCACGACAAGCAACGGGTATCAAGGCCCAAGGGGAAGGCCCCATGACAGAAACTGCTAAGCGCACGATCACGGCAACCGACCTGGAGGCACAGAAAGTACCATAACCAGCTTCATGCGGGCACCTTCCCAAATCGGCGACATGTCATGCCGTAGAGTGGAGAGCCGTGTGCGGTGAAAGCCGCAAGCACGGTTCGGAGGGGGGCAAGGGTTCCTACGTGTTCGCCTGCCCTACCCTACGCAGTACCACAATCAACCGTGCCAGAGGGAGCTTGCGACGGCGAGAGCCGTCTTGAACACGGGACAGGGTGAGTGTCTGCACAAAGTACACAAACAGCGTGAGCAACCGCTCATCAAACTCATCCGGAGTGGTCGTTTTGTAGAGTCATCATCGCCTCGCCTCGTTTTAGTACCGATGCATGCATAGTTTCACACAATATGTACTCCTAAGGCTATGACTTAAGTTGAAAGCATTGAGATGACCCGGTTGCCCCCATGACAACGCTGACCGCGTGGGTGCGGGGGACGTTGCCACTGCGGTGGAGCACTGCGGGCGGGCGGGCAGTATGCCGCGAGTGCTTGCACAGCGGTTCCTGTCAGGTGCGGCCCTGGCGCTCTAACAAGTGCACCAGGGCATCCAAGGCGACCACCCGTGCCTCCCGCGTGCTCCTATAGGCTTGCCCTGCAGGTGGCGTTTGTTCCCAGAGGTCCTGTGGCCATGCACAATGCGTATCTATGACCCTAGAATACGACAGGCGAAGAGGGCATCTCAAAACTGAAGTTTTCACTACCTGAACGGTTCCCCACACTTGAGGCAAGACATCTTTCTGTATGCTCCATCATCGCGGTCCTCAAAAAATGGCACAGAGTTCTCTGGATCTTCGAGAAATTATGTCACTACTAAATTTACACTCCCCCTCAGTGTATTGCACACCGCATCCCTCGCATTTTTACCGCAGTACCCTCTTTATAAAACCATTCTTCTTCGAATAATGATAGCGACATTCGCGGCATTTCATAAAACTTCGCTATGCTCCAGTGTTGGACCTCCTGCAGGATCGCAGAACAAATTAGGCATCATAATATTATTTACTCACCTTACGCGGAGCCCTGTACGGGGGTGAGGGCCCGTAAAGTGGCGAAAGCGGAGCGGAGGGCATTGAGGTAGAGTTTGGACTTTAGGGCAAAATGATGAAGCTTGGTCCTCATTTTCAGCCGCTCTAGTT
>SXND01000185.1 GCA_005777235.1 Pseudomonadota bacterium | reverse complement strand
TGCAGGCGACTGGAAATAGCCTTGTATCTTTAAGGGGTGATGTGGAAGAATGCTCATCACGCAGTCCCCGGACGTGATAGACCGATGGAGCCTTGATCCACTGAGGCCGGAGCGTCGCGTGGGTCGTCACGTCCTGGAACTCCCAGAGCCCGTACAGTTGTTTGGTGCCATGGAGCCCGTATGTGCAAGGTCGGGCGGACAGGAGGGCGTAGGAGTGACGTGCCAGGCTTTGTCGGTATGGATGTGGCGAAAGCCCCATGGGATATTGCCCTACGCCCCTCCGGGGAGCGGTGGGCCGTTCCAAACGATGTGAGCGGGGTGACGAGGCTCGTGGACCGCGTCCAGGCCCTCAAGCCCCCCCTCATGGTGCGCGAAGCGACCGGCGGTCTGGAGCGCGCGGTGACCAGCGCTTTGGCCGCGGCAGGGTTCCCTGGGGTCGTGGGGAACCCGCGTCAGGTCCGCGATGGTGCCCGCGCCACGGGCCCACTCGCCAAAACGGAGGCGTTGGATGCGCGGGCTCTGGCCCACGTTGCCGACGTGATCCGCCCGCCGCCCCGGCCGCTCCCCGCCGCCCCGCCGCAAGCGCTGCGCGCCCTCCTGGGACGCCGCCAGCCACTGCGCGTCCTGCGGACCGCAGCGCAGCACCGCCTGGCGGGGACACGTGCACGCCTGGCGAAGGAGAGTGCCGCCCCTATTCCGTGGCGCAATGCAGATAGCGCCACGCTGGACCACGACCTGGCGACGATACGCCGGGCCAGCCCACTCGGGCGGGACAAGGACGCGGTGTTGCAGAGCACCAAGGGCCTGGGGCCCGTGAGTGCCCATCCGGTGCGGCTGGCACGCCCCGAGTGGGGGACACTGACGCGGCAGCACATCGCGGCCTTGGTCGGCGTGGCGCCCCTCCCTGGCGACCGCGGGACCTTCCGCGGCCGGCGTCCAATCTGGGGCGGGCGCGCGCAGGTGCGCACGGTGTGCTACCTGGCGCCCCGCGTGGCGACGCGTTACAACCCGTAGATCAAAGCGTTTTACGCGCGGCTCCTCGCCGCGGGAACAGTCAAAAAAGTGGCTCTGACCGCGTGTCTGCAGCAGTGCTTGACGCTTCTCAACGCCATGCGGAAGCAGCGGACGCCCTGGCGACCGCAGGAGGTGCAGAGCTAAAAAAATATACAAAGGCCCCCTGGACAATCCAGACAGTTGCTACGCTCGTTCCTCGCTGCGGCTTTCGGGCGCGCCTGAAACCTAGCGTTCGTCTCCAATTTTAAACTCAATCTATTCCTAGATATCCTTCCATATAAGAGGCAAATACCATGACCATATTGCTTCAACAAGCTTTTGAGAAAGCCTCGCAATTGCCTGATGATCTGCAGGATCAACTGGCCCAGGAAGTCCTAGAGGACATTATAGGGGAATTGCAGTGGGACACGACCCTGGCGCAGTCGGAGGCCCTCCTGGAAAAGCTCGCAGCGCAAGCGCTCCAGGAGTTTGAGGCTGGCCGTACGCAGCAGCAGGGGTTCGATGAGTTGTGAATTCCCATTTGACCGCGGATTTCGTCGGACATTTTCGCCGTCTGCCACGGCGTATCCAAGACGTGGCGCGCAAGAATTATCGCCTTTGGAAGCGCGATCCCACGCACCCCAGTCTGGATTTTAAGCGGGTGAGTCAGCGGAGCCCTATCTTTTCTGTCCGTGTAGGTATTGGCTGGCGTGCCGTCGGCGTCATACGCGAGGACGCGATCATCTGGTTTTGGATTGGTTCCCACGCCGCATACGACCGCTTGCTCAGACAGCTCTAGGTAAGACAGGTTGTACTGCTGGAGGCAGGCATCACTGCGGAGTCGGTGGCCAGTCCTTCGCCGAACCAGGCGCCGGAGCCGACCGCCCCCACGGATGTTTTTTGGCAGGCGGCAGTCACTCGCTGGGGGCGGCGGCTCACCGCCGGCGTTCGGCTCTCAGCAGAGTAGCTTAGAGTAAGCCGGCGCGAGGCATCTGAAAAATGCAGTGGAGACGTATGAAAGCATTATGTTGTTGCACCACATTGGCACACCATTGGTCCAGGGTGATCTCCAACTGGGCATTGCCCATCTTATCGTAGAGCGCCACCGAGGAATTTCCCGCCAGCAGGACATGGTCCGGGCCAGCAGCCATGGAGCAATCGGGCGGCGCCCACGGGGTGGCAGAGATGCCGGGGAACGTGGTCGTGGGGGTCGGGACGCGGGCTGGCACTCCTGCGGCCAAGGCGGTGGCGATTGGTGCATCAGCCACTATGATGGCCTCGGGTTTCTCCTCAGCCTGGGAGGCAGGGGCCGCCGGATCCTCCGCATCCTGCTGTTGGGTTTAGAATGCCTCATTAGTGATCGGGTAGCGCGTGGTGGCTGGGCGCGGGCGTTGGTTGAGGATCAACGGGGCCTGCGGCAGGGGGGCATGTGGTGAGAAAGCCTGTGGTGGGGGGGAAGGCGCCCCAGGCAGAGCCGCGTCTGGGAGGGGAATGGAACGACTGATACGTTGATGACGAGGCATAAGTCTCCTCCGAGAGTCTTGAAGGTTCCCGTGCATGCCAGCGCTAGGGTGCCGCCGTAGTATCCTGCTGTCCTGCCGCTGCCGAGGACGCTGGCGCGGCGGTTTCCGCTTCCTCCTTCAGATGATCGTAGAGCGCTTGCGATACAGGGCGTCCAATCGGCACTGCCCGCTGTACGAGCAGCGGTTGGTCCGCGTCTTCTGCGGCGGCTGCCGCCAGCGTACGTGGCGAAAAGGCCTGTCCCTGCCGTGGATGGACGCCGGGGTGGGCCTGCAGCGATGTCGGGGTGGCCTCTTCCGGCGTGGCGGGGTCTCTCGGCTGGGTCATGACCATACTCCTTCCTTGAGAGATGCCGGCTCTAGGGCTGGAGCTTCATCACAACCAGCATAGACGATACTGCACCGCTATAGCAACCTCCATGCGTATGAAGCTATAGCCCCTCCCCGCTCTCGTCCAGGCTAGATGGTTGTTTTATCAATGCACTACCAGTACTCCAGGGTTTACCCTGGGAACGCCACGCTCTGGCGTGGCTTCCGGAGCTGGCCTGGAGCCCGGAGTTTCCGGGGGTATTGGCACAGGGCTTATGCAATGGACATCTAGCGATCTGTTGTGCCGTGCGTCCGAGGCACAGGGCGCTTGGCTTCCTACACCCATCCTGGTAGGCTGGAAAAGACTTTGAACCCTGGGGCGATACACGATGGCCTACCAACCCGCCGCCTCCGGCTGGGTGGCCAGCGCCAGGGTCGTCTCGAGTGCGGTGGGCATCTGGATGGCCAGCGGGATCTGCAGGCTAGGACGCGGCAGGGGCGGCAGGCTCGCCCCCATCGCTGCCACCGATGGAACTTCGGGCCGCGGCGGTGCTGGCATACGCGCCGCCTTCTCGGCAGCAGGCGCCGCGCGCGTGGTGCCACGGGCACGCGTTTTGACCGGGGCGGCGCCTGTGGCACGTGGCGTCTGCGTCGCAGGGCGCGGCGGGGGCGCGGCGCGTTCAATCTTCCGAATCCAGCCGTGGAACCACGCCATGAGCTGCCAGCCACAGGGGATGTTCTGGGTGGCGTTGTTGAGCGGGAAGGCGCCGTATTGTTCGACAATACGCGCCGCCTGGGGCCACATGCCGTGCTGCGCCAGGGCAATGGCGCGCAGCAAATGGTCCTCGACGCTGAACGGTGCATAGCGCTTGGTGAAGCGTGGCAGATAGCGCAGACTGTGCTCGGGACGTTCGTCCAACAGCCCAGCCAGGACGGCCATCAGGAGAATCTCGGGGTCGGTGGGATGAGCCTGCAAGGCCGGCAATACGGCCTGCGAGGCCTCAGGCTGGCGCGTGCTGAGGTGGGAGATCACTTGCGCTTTCCACGCGGCCAGGGCATCTGGAGTGTTGGTGGCCGGGGCATCTGGCGGCATATGAGGCTCTCAGAGTAAGGAAGTATCCTTAGTCGGGCTGAAGCCCGACCTACAGCGGGCAACCTGTCCTGGGAAGCCACCGCACAGCCAGTAGCCCGGAGGGTGCACGGTGTGCACCACACGGTACTGAGGCTCGCGGCGGCGCCCTCACGCTCTATTTACGCGGGCTTCAACTGGACATCTTCGTAGGGCGCCGAATAGAGATGAGTCGTGATTAAATTAAAACCTGAGACGGCGACACGCGGTCCCGAGGCACTCAGGAAACCCAGTTCCCAGACCGGGATGACGTAGGCTTCGTCATAAATCTTCTGCTGAATTTTATGCAGCAAGGCTTCACGTTTTTTGGGGTCGCGTTCGTTTCCCTGCTGCTCGTACCAGGAGTCAATCTCGGAGTCTTTGATAAACGACTGCGCGCCCTTGCTGTACACAAAGGCCTCAATACGCGAGGCCGCATTGCCAAACGCTCCACTGCCCATGCGCGTCAGGTTCTTCACGGTCTTGTCTTTGTGCGCTCCCTGCATGGCGGCGCGTTCCATGGACCGCACCTTGGCACGAATACCCACGACAGACAGGTCATTGACCACCGATTCGATCAGCGGAGCATAAGGCGTATCCGTACTGCAGTCGCCGGCGTCGAAACCGTTGGCATACCCTGCCTCTTTCAGCAGTTGCTTGGCTTTAAGGGGATCGTAGCCATAGGGCTCTAACGGTAGGGCAAACTCCAGGCGATGGGAGATCATACCACCTGTCAGACGCGAATAGCCCAGGGTCTCGGCTTCGTTAATGGGCTGCCAATTAATAGCGTGGTTGGCCGCCAGACGCACCCGGCGGTCGGCCCAGGGGGATTTTGGCTCATATTGATCGATGACACTGATCCATTGTGAAGCCACACCAAGAGTCGGTTCGAGTTTGAGCTTAGGGTCGTTCCGCACCTCTTCGGCCAGCGAGCCATACAAGGCATAGGCAATGTCCGCCTCTCGCTGCTTGAGCATCGCCAGACGGGTCGTGGCTTCGGGCACGCTCTTGAACACCAGGCGCTTGACCTGCGGCGTCTTGCGCCAGTAGTCCGTATTCGCCTCAAACACCACTTCCACCCCCGGCTGGTTACTCACCAGGCGATACGGACCCAGGCCAATGGGCTTGTTCTTAAATTCCTCGTTACCGACTTTCTCCGTGTACTTCTTCGGGACGATCCAGCCCGCTCCGGTGGCGATGGTGCCGTAGAAGGTCATAAAGTCCGGCCAGGGTTCGTGCAGGCGGAAGCGCACATGGTGCGCATCGACAATCTCGACGGCTTTGACCTTCTTTTTGAAATCAGCCGCATTGGCGCCTTTATACCGCTCGAAACTGAATTGCACATCCTCTGCAGTAAAAGGATCCCCATTGTGGAACTTCACCCCTTCGCGCAACATAAAGTCATAGGTTACGCCATCCGTGCTTTCGCTCCACTTCGTGGCCAGGCAGGGTGCTTGCGATGACCCAGGCATCGGTTTGAGCAGGGCGTCGTGGAGCGCATATAAGATCATATACGGCGTGAGTAGGGCTTGCGCTTCACCGGGATCAAACCAGGACGGAGCGACGGTCACGTGGATGGCCCACGTCATCTGGCCACTCGGGGTATTTTTCTGGGCCATGGCCCGGCTGCAGGGCGACCATCCCTGGTGCCACATAGTGAGACCAACGGCACTGCCGAGCGTGGTCTGGAGCAACTGCCGGCGGGTCACTGTCCGCGTGCCGTGTGCGACTTTTTGTTGCATGCTCTCCCTCTCTGGAGCGTGTTCTGTATGCACACAGAACACAAGATGTACACACTCTCTAGACGCCTGGGAATATAACACAGCAGGACAGACTCACACCAGTCTTGAGGCGTGGGACTGCAGGGCAGCCTCCTGAGATTTTTTATTTCTCACGATAGAGCCTTTTACAAAAGGCTCTATCAACAACGACGTTCACGGGGACTGTCTAAAGCCACGAAACAAAGCGCTAATCTCTGGGGATAAATCCCCGAGGCTTGCGCGGGCGACAGTCCTGTTTCTGTCACGAAGCGGCGTCATGCATGTTGACGCCCACATGCACGCCGACGCCTCCCCCAGCGGGGGGAGGTTCTCATGTACGATGCCCCACCACCTCCGTCTCCTGCTGACAACCTGTCACCTCAAAGGACAACTTATCAGACCTCCAGCTTCCATGGTGCTGTCCTGGCGGCTGGGAGTGGGCGAGGTGCACAGCCGAGGCTGCACGTGCCTGGGAGCGCGGCCATGGTGGCCGCTTCCCGAGCGGGCGAGACGCCCGCGTTTCCAGCAAGGAGGCGTAGGCGTTCGTCCCCAGAGCCCACTCCCAGGTGTCTCTTTACCCCTGGGAGGCTCCGTGTCTCTTCTCGGTGCCATGCGGCCTTGCACACTTTGGCACAGCCTTTGCTTCTTCGTAAGGATGGAGAGCAGGAGCGCTGCTCGTGGCAACGCGGAAGAACGCAGAGTGCATACCCTGAGAGGAGCACGTTATGGCACTGATGAAATGGGAACCCTTGACAAGTTTAAGCAGTCTTCGCCGTGAGATGGATCGCGTGTGGGAGAGTTTTTTTGATAGCGGGCATGCCCAAGAGTTCAGCATGCTGGAACCGGCAGTCGAGGTCGCCGACACCGCTGAGGCCATTATTGTCAAAGCGCAGGTGCCCGGCGTCAGCAAGGAGCAGATCCAGGTCCAGATCAGCGACAATACCCTGACCATCAAAGGCGAGACGAAAAAAGAAGAGAAGGAAGAAGGCAAGAATTATTACCGGCAAGAGTTCCACTACGGGGCTTTTACGCGCACCATTCCCCTGCCAAGTGCGGTGCAGGAAGACAAAATCGAGGCGCAACTCAAGGATGGGGTGTTACAGATTACCCTCCCAAAAAGCGAGCAGGCGAAAACCAAAGCCATTCCGATCCAGACCTGAGCCCCGGGGAGGTCACGGCGGGGCACCTGTGGTCGCCTCCCCATCACTGCTGTGCTGAGGAGAAGGAAAACCTATGGTGTGGAATCCACTACACAAAGCCGTTGCGACTGCAGGGGTGCAGCCCAATCTTCGCCAATACGACAGCACATGTGCACAGTTTTCCTGGGAGGCGATGCGCCACGAACTCGATGGTCTGCCAGGCAACGCCGGACTCAACATGGCCTATGAAGCGGTGCAGCGGCATGCCGACGGCGCACGGCGTAATCACCTGGCGCTGCGGTGGTTGAGCAAGGAGGGTGCGGCCCATGATTTGACCTACGGGGATCTGCACGCGCAGAGTAATCGCTTTGCCAATGTGCTCAGACAGCTCGGGGTGGCCAAAGGGGAACGGGTGTTCACCCTGGCCGGGCGTATTCCCGCCCTTTACATTGCCGCGCTCGGGACCCTGAAGCACACCAGCGTGTTTTGTCCCTTGTTTGCGGCCTTTGGTCCCGAGCCGGTGTTGCAGCGTATGCAGCGCGGCGACGCCACGGTGCTGGTGACCACCACGCGCCTCTACGAGCAGAAAGTGGCCAGCCTGCGGGCGCGTTTACCGCAGTTACAGCATATCCTCCTGGCCGATGCGGACGACGACTTGGGCGAGGGTGTGTGGTCCTTGCCGAAGTGTATGGCGGCAGCCTCCAGTACCTTTAGCATTCCGCCCACGGCTCCGGAAGACATGGCGGTGTTGCATTTCACCAGCGGCACCACGGGCATGCCCAAGGGCGCCATACACGTGCACCAGGCCGTGCTAACGCACTACGTCACCGGCAAGTATGTCCTCGACTTCCACCCAGACGACGTCTTCTGGTGCACCGCGGACCCTGGTTGGGTGACCGGTACCTCGTATGGCATCCTCGCCCCCCTAACGCACGGTGTCAGCAGCATTATCGACGAAGCCGATTTTGAGGCCGAGCGCTGGTATCACATCCTGGAGAGCCAGAAAGTCAATATCTGGTACACCGCGCCCACGGCGATTCGCCGCCTCATGCGACTCGAGGGCAGCCCACGCCAGCGCTATGACTTGCGGCACCTGCGTGCCGTGCACAGCGTCGGCGAGCCGCTCAATCCCGAAGCGGTGCTCTGGGGGCAAGAGGCCCTGGGCTTACCCATCCACGACAACTGGTGGCAGACGGAAACCGGCGGTATCATGATCGCCAACTATCCGGCCATGGACATCCGTCCAGGGTCTATGGGGCGCCCGTTGCCGGGCATTGAGGCCGCCATTGTGCGCCGGGTCGGTGAGCAGGAGGTCGAGGTGGTGCAGGAGCCCGACGTGGAGGGCGAACTGGCACTCAAGCCCGGCTGGCCGTCGATGTTTCGGGGCTATCTGCACGAAGAGCAACGCTACGCCAAGTGCTTTGTAGGTGGCTGGTACCTCACGGGCGACTTGGCCCGGCGCGATGCCGACGGCTATTTCTGGTTCGTCGGACGCGCCGATGACATCATCAAGACCTCCGGCCACATGGTTGGGCCTTTTGAAGTGGAAAGCGCCCTCATGGAGCACCCGGCGGTGGCCGAAGCGGGCGTCATTGGCAAGCCGGACGACCGCATTGGGGAGCTGGTCAAAGCCTTTGTGTCGCTCAAAGCCCACGTCCAGCCCAGTGAGGCCCTGCGCCTGGAGCTGCTGGGCTTTGCACGCCGACGGCTCGGCTCGGCCATAGCGCCCAAAGAGATTGCCTTTCAGGAGCATCTGCCCAAGACCAGCAGTGGCAAAATCATGCGGCGCCTGCTCAAAGCCCGCGAGCTGGGCTTACCCGAGGGCGACATCTCAACGCTGGAGACCAGTCCATGAGCGCAGCAGCCCTGACCACTGAGACCAGTCCACCCGTGGAACGCGTCCACGCCTTGCATCTGCTGCGCCAGATGGTGCGCATTCGGCGGCTGGAAAGTAAGGCGGCTGAACTCTATGGCGCCAGTAAAATCCGCGGCTTTATGCACCTCTACGATGGCGAAGAAGCCGTCGCCGTGGGGATCATGGCGGCCCTGACGCCGGCGGACGCGGTGGTGGCGACGTATCGCGAACACGGCCAGGCCCTGGCCCGTGGTGTGTCGGCGGCAGCCATCATGGCGGAGATGTACGGCAAGCAAGAAGGCTGCAGTCGGGGCCGCGGGGGTTCGATGCACCTGTTTGATGCCGCAACGCGCTTCTACGGCGGCAACGCCATTGTCGGCGGGGCCCTGCCGGTGGCGGTCGGCTTGGCGTTGGCGGATAAAATGCAGGGCAAGCCGCAGGTGACCTGTTGCTTTTTCGGCGAGGGCGCCGCGGCAGAAGGCGAGTTTCACGAGGCGATGAACTTGAGTGCGCTCTGGAAACTGCCGGTGCTGTTCGTGTGTGAGAACAACCAGTATGCTATGGGGACGGCTCTCACCTTAACCGAATCCGTCACCGATCTCACCCGTAAGGCGGCAAGCTATGCCGTCGCGGCGGCGGCGGTGGACGGTATGGACGTCCTGGCGGTCGAAGCGGCAGCGCAACAGGCGGTCGCCGCAGTGCGGGCCGGGGCCGGGCCGTACTTTCTGGAGTGCCGTACCTACCGTTTCCGGGCCCACTCGATGTTTGATGCCGAGCTGTATCGCGACAGAGCCGAGGTCGAGACCTGGCGGCAGCGCTGCCCTATCGCCACCTTTATACAACGCCTGCACGACTGGGGCTTCCTGACGACGGCCGCTGTGGACGATATGGAGCAGCAGGTTGCCGCCGAAATCGACGCGGCCGTGGCTTTCGCCGAGGCCGGGACGTGGGAGCCAGTGCAGGATTTGACACGCTTTGTGTACTCGGAGAGGAGCACCCCATGAGCGACGGGACACCCAGCGCCATGCAAAAACTGACCTACCGGGACGCCGTGCGCGAAGCCATCCGCGCCGCTCTGCATCAGGATGAACGGGTGTTTCTCATGGGCGAGGACGTTGGGCACTACGGCGGCTGTTTTGCGGTGAGCAAGGGCCTGCTGGCGGAATTTGGCCCAGAGCGCATCCGTGATACGCCGCTGTCGGAATCCGCCTTTGTCGGGGCCGGCATTGGCGCCGCGCTGGGTGGCATGCGCCCCATCGTGGAGATCATGACGGTCAACTTTAGCCTCCTGGCCGCGGACCAGATTCTCAACAATGCGGCGACCTATCTGCACATGTCCGGCGGGGCCTTCAACGTGCCGCTGGTGATCCGCATGGCCACCGGCGGAGGCCGCCAGCTCGCCGCGCAGCACTCGCATAGCCTGGAGGGCTGGTATGCCCACATCCCAGGCCTCAAGGTGCTGACACCCGCGACGCTTGAAGATGCGCGGGGCATGCTGGCGACCGCGCTGGCTGACCCGGATCCGGTGCTGATTTTCGAGCACACCACCCTCTATCCGATGGAGGGTGAGCTACCGCTGGATACCGGGGCCGTGGATATTGACCAGGCACGCATACGCCGGCCTGGCAGCGATGTCAGCATCATCACCTATGGCGCCAGCCTGTTCAAAGCGCTTGACGCCGCTGAGCGCCTGGTTGCCTCCGGGATTGACGCCGAAGTGTTGGACCTGCGCACCCTGCGGCCGCTCGACGAGACCACTATCTTGGCCTCGGTGACCAAAACACATCGCGCCGTGATCGTGGATGAAGGTTGGCGCAGTGGCAGCATCTCCGCTGAGATCAGCGCCCGTATTATGGAGCAGGCGTTTTATGAGCTGGACACGCCGGTGGAGCGTCTGTGTAGCGCCGAGGTGCCCATGCCCTACGCCCGGCATCTGGAGCAGGCCGCACTACCGCAGGCGGACACCATTGTGGCCGCCGTGGAAAGGATGATGCAGAGCCATGGCTGAGTTTCGCATGCCGAGTCTGGGAGCCGATATGGAAGCCGGCACGCTGGTGCTGTGGCGGGTGCGGCCCGGCGAGACCGTTAAACGTGGGGACATTATTGCCGATGTCGAGACGGAAAAGGGCATTATTGAGGTCGAGGTCTTTGAGGCTGGGGTGATGGACCAACTGCTGGTCCAGGCGGGGCAACAGGTGCCGGTGGGAACCGTACTGGCGATGATTCGCAGCACGAACCTGCCCGGGGCTCCCGCTGTGGCAGCGCCGGCGGTGACGCCTGCTGCCGTGGGCCCGCGAGCACGATCGAGCCCGGCCATAACCAGCCAGCCACCGCCTCCGTCGCCGGTCGTCGAGCACCGGGTGCGGGTCTCGCCCCTGGCGCGTCGTCGCGCTACGGAGCTGGGTGTGGATCTGCGCACCGTGCACGGCACGGGCCCGGAAGGCGCCATTGAGCGGGCCGATGTCGAGCGAGCCGCCGCCGCCCCGCCTGTGGCCCCCGCGCCCGCGGCGCCGGTCACGCCAGGCACCCCAGTCACTGCGGCGCCGAGCGGCATGCGGCGGGCGATTGCCGCAGCCATGGCGCGTTCCAACCGCGAGATTCCGCACTATTACCTGCAAAGACGCATTGACATGAGCCGCGCTCTGCGCTGGTTAGAGGCGGAGAATCGCCAACGCGCCCTCCAAGACCGTCTGCTCCCGGCGGTGCTGCTCATCAAAGCCGTGGCGCAGGCGCTGGGGGAGGTACCAGCCCTCAATGCCTACTGGCTTGATGATCGCCCGCAGCCCCAGGAAGCCGTGCATCTGGGCTTTGCTATTGCCCTGCGTCAGGGTGGCCTGATTGCTCCGGCCATTCATCACGCTGACCTGAAGAACGTGGACGAGATCATGGCGGCCATGCGCGATCTGATTACCCGCGTGCGCGCCGGGCGCCTGCGCAGTTCGGAGATGACGGAGGCGACCATCACCGTGACCAGCCTGGGTGATCTCGGCGTGGAGACGGTCTATGGCGTGATCTATCCTCCGCAGGTGGCGCTGGTGGGCTTTGGCAAGATCCTCGAACAACCCTGGGCCGAGCAGGGTATGCTTGGCGTCCGTCCAGTGCTCAACGCCACCCTCGCCGCCGATCACCGGGCCACGGACGGCAGCCAGGGAGCACGGTTTCTGGAAGCGCTCAACCGTTTCCTCCAGGAGGTGGCGACGTGATGACTGACGCACAGATAACCGAGGTGGTCTGCAAGACCTTGGGGCGTGTGGCTCCGGAAGCCGATCTCACCCAACTGGCCCCCAGTGCCAACCTGCGCGACACGCTCGACCTCGATTCCTTTGATCATCTCAACATGCTCATCGACCTGGCGGAACAGCTTGGAGTCGAAGTGCCTGAAGAGGACTATGGGCAGCTCACCACCCTGGCAGACATCGTGCGCTATCTACGTGCGCGGCAGTGAGAGGATGGGATAGGATATGTACACCATGGACATGGCGTCAGACAGGGGAGACCGAGAGCGAGGCAGCTGCAGAGAAGGGGCATGAGCATGTCGAGGACGTTACGGAAAATCGCCTATCGTATAGGGCTGCTCAGTCTCGTCTGCCTGCTGGCGACGAGCTGTGTCCACCACGTGCTGTCTGAGCAGGTCCGGCTGCAGGCGGATCGTACGGTGACGTTTGCCCAACTGCGCGCCGCACCCGAAACCTATCGCGAGCGCACGGTGATTGTTGGCGGTAAGATTCTGCGCACCGCCAATGTGCCGGAAGGTACCTTCCTAGAGGTGTTGCACAAACCCCTCGACGGAACGGACAGGCCTTTGCAAACTGATACCAGTCACGGGCGCTTTTTCGTACGTTGTGACACGCAGCTTGATCCGGCGATCTATGCCCCAGGGCGGGAGGTGACAGTCGCCGGACAGGTGCTGGGGACACGCACGGACAAGATCGGGGAAAACGACTACGTCTATCCCCTGCTGTCGTGTCTGCAACTGGCACTGTGGCCACAGACGTCATATGCCTATACACCATATAATTATGGCTTCGTCTTCTCTTGGGAGCCATGGTGGTGGGAGCCATGGTGGTGGGGGCCGCATCGGCATCACTTCCACAGGCGCTGGCGTGGACGGTACCGCTAACGCCCGACGGCTCCATGGGGGGCGACCTGGTGTTCCTCCAGCTCAGGCGGTCTTAGGCGGGATGGCTACGAAAATACCGTTGCTGGAATGCAAGAGCGATACGGACCAAGAAAATCATCACCGGCACCTCGATGAGTGGACCGATCACGGCAGCAAACGCCACGCCCGAGTGGATGCCAAAGACTGCGACGGCTACAGCGATGGCCAACTCAAAGTTATTGCTGGCGGCGGTAAAGGCTAACGTCGTGGTTTGCGCGTAATTGGCTCCAACTGCCCGCCCCAGGAAGAAACTGACGAAAAACATCGCGACGAAGTAGAGCAAGAGGGGAACAGCAATCCGCACGGCATCCATGGGCAGGGTGAGGATCAGCTCACCCTTCAGGCTAAACATGGCCACAATGGTGCCGAGGAGTGCCACCAGCGTTATCGGGCTGATCAGCGGAATGAATCTGGCATAATACCAATCCTTCCCCCACGCCCGCACCAAGACGAGCCGGGAGAGCACGCCGGCCAGGAAGGGCACGCCGAGGTAGATCCCCACGCTCTGGGCAATCTCCCCGATGGTGATAGGCACGAGGCTGCCGGCCATGCCGAACCAGGGAGGAAGCACGGTGATAAAGACGTAGGCATAGACGCTGTAGAAGAACACCTGAAACAGGCTATTAATCGCCACGAGCCCCGCGGCATACTCGGTGTCGCCCCTGGCGAGTTCGTTCCAGACAATGACCATGGCAATACAGGGCGCCAGGCCAATCAAGATGAGGCCGGTCATATACTCAGGATACCCACGCAGGCAGAGGAGGGCCAGGGCAAACATGAGGACCGGGGCAAGCACCCAAGTCTGTAACAGGGAGAGGCCAAGAATCTTCCAGTTGTGAAAGACTTCCCCCAGCTTTTCATAACGAACTTTCGCCAGGGGGGGGTACATCATCAGGATCAGCCCCAACGCAATAGGCATGTTGGTGGTGCCGACTGAGACCGCGGTATTGAAGCGGGCCACCGCAGCGGGAAACAGAAAACCCGTCCCAACGCCAACGGCCATCGCGAGAAAGATCCAGAGAGTCAGGTAGCGGTCAAGCGTCGCGAGTTGCCTAGTGACCCCGCCAAGCGGTGGGAGTACAGACGCGGATGCACGAGCCATACGACAGACCTCCAACGCGGCATGAGACGATATTGCCTACGGGAGCCAGGGTGGCATCCCGGCGGTGTTCTGCAGTGCCAATCGCCCCCAGCGCACAGTCGTCTGGCGGAGCGGGAATCTCTCCGAGGTCGGGCCGTTGGCAAGTCCAGAGCAATGCGTCCAAGAGGACGCCTCTCGTACCTGGGGCCAGCGCCCTAGGCGCTTTTTTTATTGTAGGGAAAATACCGTCGTATCACAAGAGAGCCTGCAAGGCGTATGCCGCAGCCACGCACCAGTCAGCCCTAGCTTTGATACGTTTCCGCCAACGCTGACTGGCGTGTGGGTGATAAACACGTTGTTGCATGGCAATGCCCCTCCGGTTCAGCGCTGCAGCGCCCAGTGTTGGAGCAGCGCACGATCCTGCTCCAATAGGCGCGCCTCGGGATGCAGCACGCGGTACAATCACCAATCTCCCCCCAACGGGAGAGCGGGAATACATCACATCTTTGTTTACCTGATGGCATGACGCTTAGGCCAAGGCCGCGGTCGCGAGCTTCGAGGCCTCCCAGGCCGCAAAGCCGCCCACCAAGTCGGCGATCTGGGAGAAGCCATGCCGCGCCAGGAGACTGACGGCGATGGACGAACGGTAGCCGCTGGCACAGTGCACCACCACCTGGCGGTGGCGTGGGACCTCCGCAAGCCGTTCCTCTAGGTGCTGGAGCGGGATGTTGCAACTGCCGTCGATATGTTTGTCCTGCCATTCTTTCACGGTGCGCACATCCAGTACACAGGGTGGCTGGGGTGCGGCCAGCAACTCGGCTAGAGTTGCGGCGGTGAGGCGCTCGGTGCGCCGGAGCAGATCAGGACGCAGGGCCAGCGCTTGCATGCCGCCGTCGAGGTAGCCAGCCATGTGGTCGTAGCCAATGCGGCCCAAGCGCGTGGCAGCCTCGGCCTCACACCCCGGCTCGGCCACCAGGACAATCGGTGGCTGCCGTTTCAAGAGCGTACCGGCCCAGGTGGCAAAACTGCCGCGCAGGCTGACGTTGACACTGTCGTGCAGGTGGGCACCGCCAAAGTCCGCCGGCTCGCGCACGTCGACCACTTGCGCCCCGGCGTTCATCAGGCGCAAGACCTCATCCAGTGTTAAAGGATGCAGCGCTTGCGTTAGGGTCTGGGTCAGCGTCGGTCGCTCCTGGCGATTGCGCATAGCGTCATAGGCAAAATACTGCGGCGCCTCCGGCTGGTCGGCAGTCACCATAGCGACAAACTCGGCTTCCGACATCGGTTGCAGGGCGTAATTGTAGCGTCGCTGCACGCCTATGGTCGACACGGTATCGGTGCTGAGGTGCTTGCCACACATCGAACCGGCTCCATGGGCGGGGTAGACGAGCGTCTCGTCGGGCAGAGTGAGAAGTTTGTGATGCAGCGAGTCGTAGAGCATGGTGGCCAGTTCGTCAGCCGTTACACCAATGGACGCCAGCAAGTCGGGGCGGCCCACATCGCCAATGAACAGCGTATCGCCGGTGAGGACAGCCTGCGGGTGGTGCACGTCTTTGTGCAGGTCGTAGACGAGGATGGCAATACCCTCAGGGGTATGGCCTGGGGTTTCCAGGATCTGCAAGCGCACGCTGCCAAACTCCAGAATGTCCCCATCTTTGACCGGCTGAAACGGGTAATCCGCCTGCGCCCGCGCTCCGAGCACGATCTGCGCCCCGACACGGTCACGCAATTCGAGGTGTCCAGCCAGGAAGTCGGCGTGAAAGTGAGTCAGGATGACGTAGCGGATGTGCAGCCCCTGACGCGCCGCGTCGTCGAGATACTGGTCAATATCGCGTTGCGGGTCCACTACCACAGCGGTTTTGGTGGTATCGTCGGCGATGAGATACGACGCATGGGCCAGACATCCAAGATAGTACTGTTTCAGCCGCATAGCATTCTCCTGCTGTGTACAAGACAACGGGTTACGCGCTCCCGGTGCTCAGAAGAGCACCGGGTAATTCTTTGCTACCAAAAAAAGCGCCACGGCGATAATGAACAGGGCAAAGCCGGTGCGCAGCCGGGCCGACGACACCAGCGCTGACCAGGTGACGCCCAGCAGCATACCGAGCACGGCCAGAGTGGTCACCGCCACGGTCAACAGGGGATCGAAGCCCCCGTGTTGGAGATGCCCCAGTAGCCCGGCCACGGCGTTGATGGCGATCACCAGCAGTGACGTGCCAATGGCCTCTTGCATAGGCAACCCGGCTAACAACGTCAGAGCCGGGACAATCAGAAAGCCGCCGCCCACGCCGAACAGCCCGGTCAGCACCCCTATGCTCAGCCCGGTCAGCACCATGATGACCGGGCGGGCTTGTTGTCCTTCTGTCACCCCGTCCTGCGGGTCGTGGCGCCGCAGCATCAGCGTGGCAATGAGCAGCATCAAGGCCGCCAGGGTCAACAGCAACGCTGCCGGGGTGAACAGATAGGTTAAGCGCGCGCCAAAGTAGGCGCCCAGGATGCCAGAGGCGCTGAGCAGCAACCCCGCCGCGAGCCGCAGGGTACCGCGCCGGTAGTGCAATGTAGCGGCAAGCGCGCTCGTTGCCCCGACCACCGCCAGGGACATGCGGATGGCCTGATGCGGCTCAACCCCCAGCACATAGACCAGCACCGGGACGGTGATCAGCGAGCCACCGCCGCCAAGCAAGCCGAGCGATAGGCCGATCAGCAGGCTCAAGAGCAACCCAATAATGAGCCCCATAGCCTTGCTACCTCACGACGTTGGCGTGCCGGTGGCACTCGTTGCATCTTTGGGTCGTTGATTCCACGGCATACGCGCCAGCACCATGCCCATGCCACAGGTATCGGTCACCGCGGCGAAGACCAGGCCCGCCCCGACCAAGGCGGTGAGGGCCACGAATCCCGGATGCACCAGCCACGCCAGCAGGGCTCCGAGCAGGACCAGACCACCCGCCACACCACGGACTTGCCGCTCCAGGGACCAGACACGGCTGGCACCGCGCTGCACCGCATGTCCAGCGGCGACCCACGCTTGCAAGCCGCCCTGCAGGATACGCACATCCGGATAGCCGAGGTGTTGTAAGCGCTCCGCCGCTTGCGTGGCCCGTGTGCCGGAGCGACACACCACATACACGGTGCGGTCCCGGTCAATCTCCCCCGCCTGGTGCGTGAACGTTGACAACGGCACCAGGCGTGCCCCAGGAATGTGCTCGGCGTCATATTCGGCACACTCGCGGACATCCACCACCTGACAATTCTTGTCTTGCGCTAAGTGCGCTTGCAGTTCGTTCGCCGTCACGCGTTGTAATGTCTGTGGCATCTCATGCTCCTGTGTGTGCGGTCTCGACACTCGCCAGGGTTGGCTCTCTCAGGACGGGCAAACACGCCTCGCTATACAAAGGGCAAAGTAAAAACCATGCCAGAAGCGTTCTGTGGCGCAATACCAGTGGAGTCACCAGGGTACGAGGCCGCAGCGGGGCGGCCGGGAGGCAGAGCTGCCGACGTCGTGTCGCTGCGAGGTGACAAAACGTGCCTCAGAGTGCCAACGTGGCGACCTGTGTTCTAGGCCCCAGGTGCCCTCCAACCTTCTTCAGCCGTCTCATCACGTTTGCATCAGTCCCTCTAGCAATCCCTCTCGCAGTTGGAATCAGTCCCCCTCGGGCATGGGTTTATACAGCGAGCGCCTCCAATAAGGCCCGCGTCGCTGGAGTGAGTACGAGCCGAGTCATGCGATCATCCTCTGCTTGCTGGGGATATGATGACTCAGCATACAGTAACTCACCTTACGCGACTGGAACGAAAAAAGTGTAGAATCGCCCGTATGAAATCACAACCGATAGCAGATTTGTATTCCGACTACTTGCTGGCGTCGTTTGGGGCGACCACGGCTACCGGGCTGAGCGCACTGCTGG